>JACCXC010000124.1 GCA_013697275.1 Actinomycetota bacterium
CGCGGGTCTCTTGGAACGCGCTCTTGTGTTCGGCCAGTTCGGCCTCCAGTGCCGTAGCCCGCGACGTCTCGTCGGTGTCCTGAGCTGCGCGTTCCGCCTCCAGGCGGGAGAGTTGCTCCCTCAGCGACTCCATCTCCTGTTGGGTCGAGGCGTAGCCGGCTTCTCGCCGGACGAGCTCCTGGGTGACCTCGGACAGCTCCCGCTGCAGGTGCGCAGCGGTGGCGTCGCGCTCCGCGAGGTGCTGCTCGGCGTCCGCGATCCGCTCCTGCGCCTCCCCGGCCTTTGCCTGAGCTTCGGCGACGCGAGACTCGGCGTCTTGGAAGCGGGTGTTCGCGGCCTGACTGCGCGACTCGAGCTCGTTCCTGGCTGCGTCCAGCAGTTCGACGACCCCGCGGAGCTCCTCTTCCTTCCGCTCGAGGACCTGCGCCCTCCGGGCTTCCGCCGCCCGGAGCCTCTCCAGTTCCTCCGAGCTCGCGGAGACCATCTGCTCGCGCTGGGAGATCTCCTCCCGGACCGAGCCGAGCTCGCGCTGGGTCACTTCGAGCTCCTGACGGGCACCGTGCAATTCCTCTTCCTTCCGCCGGGTCTCGGACTCGTGGCCCTCGACGGCGGTCTTCAAAGCCTCGAGTTCCGCTGCGGCGGCGGCAGACGCGTTCTCCTTGTCCTGCACCTGCTCGCGCACCGCCGAGAGCTCCTCCTGAGCCCGTGCGAGGGTCCCATCACGTTCCGCGGCGCGCGCTTCCGCACTGGCGACCCTCTCGGTCGCCTCTGCCAGAGCGGACCGAAGCCCGGAGCCCTCACTCGATCCCTCAGAAAGCCGGAGCTCGAGGTCGGCCGTCCGCTCCTCCGCTGCGGCCAACCGCGAGCGCGCCTCCTCCAGCACGCCGCGGTGTTCGCCCAACCTCGACTCCAGCGTCTCGATCGTCTGATCACGCTCGGCCCTCTCGCTCTCGAGCGTCCGGTTCGCTGCCTCGAGCGCCGACAGTCCCGACTTCGCATCCTCGAGCTCCGCGCGGGCCGCGGTGGCTCGGGCTTCGAGCTCCGCTCGCGAGGCGGCTGCGCCAGCCTCGAGCTCCGCACGGACCGCGCCCACGCGAGCCTCGAGCTCGACACGGGCCACGGCTTCGCGGGTCTCCGCATCAGCGATCGCGGCTGCCACGCGGATCTCTGCCTCGGCGAGTCCGGCCGCGAGGCGATCCTCAGCCTCTGTCCGAGCAGCGACGGCGCGCTCCTCGGCTCGCGCTTCGGCGCGCGCATCCGCGTCTGCACGGATCGCGGCTTCACGAACTTCAACCTCCGTCGCAGCCTGGGCCGCCTCGCTCCTCGCGGTCTCGAGATGATCCCGGGTCTCCTCGAGCTCGCGACGTGCGTCATCGAGGCTGGCGTTCGTCCGAGCCTTCTCGTCGTCCGCCAAGTCCAGGCGCTCCAACAACTCGGCCTCGCGAGCGTCCGTGGCAGAGACGTGCACCTTCAGCTCCTTGGCCTCCGCCTCGGCCTCCGCCGCGCGCGCCAGCAGATCCTTCTGCTGGCTCTCCGCGTCGGCTGCCCTGACCTCCAGCTCGCCCAGACGGAGCTTCAGCCCCTCGGTCGCGCTGCCTGCGTTCTTCGCCATGTCTTGGATCCGGCCTTCGAGTGACTGCGATCGAGCGTCGGCTTCCTCAGCCTTGCTCGAGGCTTCCTGGAAACGAGCCTCCAGGCTCGCGGACCGAGCCATCGACTCGTCCCGCTCACGTCCGATATCTGCGGTCCGGTCGCGCGCTACCACCAACGACCGTTCCAGCTCGGTGACACGAGCCTCGGCTTGCACGAGGCGCACCGCGGTCTCGCCGCCCTTGTCGCTCTCCACGTCGCCCAGGAGGAGCTCGCGTTCCTCTTTCAGAGCCGAAACCGTGGCATCGGCCGACGCGAGGGCGGTCGATGCCTCCGTCGCGACGGACTCTGCCTCGTGGCGTGCGCGCTCGGACTCGGCCAGCGCGATCTTCATCTCTTCGACGGTTCGTCGAAGCTCTTCTGTCGCCTGGTCGCCGCCCTGGTCCTTCGTGGCCATCGAAGCCTTCAGGTCTTCCGCCCGTTGTGCGAGCTCCTCGAACCGTGCCTCCGTATCGCGCGCCGTCGCTTCGAGCGTTTGTAGGTTGGCTGCCGCCCGGTCGCGCTCCTCACCGACCGTGAGCAGCTGCTCCTCGAGGACCTGGATCCGATGTTCTGCTTCCTTCGAGTCGCCGACGCGCGCCTCTTTCAGCTGTTCGCGGAGAGAAGACAGCTCGCCTTCGGCGCGCACGGCTCGGTCCAGCAGCTCTTGGGCGCGGCGGTTCGCTTCCTGGGCGGCATCCGACAGGTCGGCCGTGTCGCCGGACCGCGATTCGGCTTCACTCGCTCTCGTCGTTGCGTCCCGTAGCTGGATCTCGAGCTCTCGCATGCGCTCGACGGTTTCGGACTCTTGTTCGCGAAGTTGGGTGCGTAATTGCGTGAGCTGTTCGTCGCGTGCCCCGATCGTGCGCCGGAGCTTCTCCTCGTCGGCCGAGCCGCCGGGCCGCGCGAAGCCTCCGTCGCGCGTGCCGACCCGCCCGGCTCGAAGGAGGGCGAACGAAACGCCGGCGAACAGGAGCGCGATGGCCGCGAGACTGCTAGCGATCGACTGCACGAGGTTCCAGGGTTGCCCGGCGGCCGCGAAGATGGGTGCGTACTCGTCGACGACCTCGACGGCCGCCTCCGACCGACGACCTGTGCCGACCCGAAGGGGGGTGTAGATGTCGAGGACGCCGAGCTGGCTGGCGGGCACGATGGAGGTGGTCTTGCCCTCGCCCGACGTGGCGAGACGGATCCCGCGGTCGTCACCTCCTCGCGTCCCGGTCTCTTCTCCGGTCGAGGAGTAGACGAGGGTTCCACTCGCCGTCCAGATCCGGACGGTGGTGGTGTCCTCGTCGAGGACGCGTGCTTCGACGAGGCGCTGGAGGTCCACCGACGCCTCCTCCGACATCGGCTCGCGAACGTCAGATGCGGTCAGCGAAGGGGCGAGGTG
>JACCXC010000148.1 GCA_013697275.1 Actinomycetota bacterium
GATCGGCGAAGTCGTCGCCCTCGTTCTCGGCGATCAGGCCGGCGACGGGCCCCCCGAAGACCCCGGCCAGCACGACGAAGAACCACGTGAGCGCGAACATGAGGCGGGCGCGCCGGTGGGCGAGGTCAGCGAGTGCTCGGAACATCGGCTCTCTCCTGTCGAGGTTGGCGTTCGGGCAGGCCGGCGCTCAGGCGTTCCTCCACGTCCGCGCACCATGCGACGATCCAGCGGTTGAGCCCGAGCCCGTACTCGAGCGTCAGGGGAGGGAAGGCCTGGCCGCCCGCCCGCTCCGCGGCGGCATAGGGCTCGACGGCCTCGAGGCGGGCCACCACCGCCTCGTGGTGGGCGCGCTTGGCGCGCACGACCGCGAGCGCCTCGTCGGACGCCAGCGTGTCGGCGAAGAAGACCTTGAGGAGGCCTTCGTCGCGGACCTCCATCGTGAGCGGCTCGGGCGAGACGAGCCAGTCGTGCAGCGCGCGGCGCCCCGCCTCGGTCAGGGAGTGGACCGTGCGCCGGCGCCCGCCCGTGGGCGCCGACTCCCGCTCGACCAGCCCCTGCACGCCGAGCCGTGCGAGCTCCGGGTAGATCTGGCCGTAGCTCGCGGCCCAGAAAAAACGCGTCGAGCCGTCCACGAGCTGTTTGATCTCGTAGCCGGAGCGGGGGGTCGCGCGGAGGGAGCCGAGGATGACTTTACCCACGTTTGTCAGCTCCATCTAGCGGTGAGATATATCTAGTCGAGATATGTGTGTCAAGCGCTTGACCGCACGACAACCACGCCCTACGCTCTGGCTGATGAAGTCCTTCCACTCGACCACGTGGGCCTGGCGTTCCGAGCGAGGCGGGAGCCTGGCCTGACGTAGGCCGAGATAGCCCGTTTCGCTCTGAGACCTTCCAGCCGGAAGGTTTTTTTGTGCCATGACGATTGCCACCGACATCCACACCGACCTCGTCACACCGCTCGGCGCGTACCTCCGCCTGCGGGCGCGCGGGCCTGCGAGCTTTCTGCTCGAGTCGGTCGAGCGCGGGCGTCTCGGGCGTCACAGCCTCGTCGGGTGCGGCTCGCGAGTCGTGTCCTTCGAGGAGGCAGAGCGCGAGCTCGCAGCGGGGCGCCCGGTCGTCGGCTACCTCGGCTACGACCACGTCGCCATCCTCGAGCCGTCCGTCCCGCTGCCGGCGGAAGGCGCCGGCCTCCCCGAGAGCCGCTTCGTCGTCGCCGAGACGCTCGTTCGCTTCGACCACGCCGCCTCGACCGCCGAGGTCATCGTGGGCGACCGGGACGACGTCGCCGCTCTCCTCGAGGGGCACGTCGCCACGCCGAACGGCGCAGCGGCGCTTCCGGCCTCCCCGACCCGCCGCTTCCCCGAGCAGGCGGCCTACGAGCGCTCGGTTCGCGCGGCGCAGAACTTCATCCGCCGCGGCGACGCCTTCCAGGTCGTCCTTTCCCAGCGCGCCGAGCGCCCGACAGAGGCGTCGCCGCTCGCCCTCTACCGTGCCCTGCGCCGCGTCAATCCCTCGCCGTACCTGTTCCTCCTGGAGCTCGGCTCTGACCTCGCCCTCGTCGGCTCATCCCCCGAGACGCTCGTGAAGGTCACCGGCGGGCGGGCCAGCCTGAACCCGATCGCCGGCACGACGGTCGCCGGCGAGGGCGATGCCGAGCGCCTCCTGGCGTCGGAAAAGGATCGAGCCGAGCACGTCATGCTCGTCGACCTCGGCCGAAACGACCTCTCGCGCGTCTGCCGCGCGGGGACGGTCGAGGTGGAGCGCTTTCTCGAGCCGGAGCGCTATTCCCATGTCACGCACCTCGTGTCCGAGGTCGCCGGCGACCTGGCCGAGGGCCGCTCGGCCTTCGACCTGCTGCGGGCGTGCTTCCCGGCGGGAACGGTCTCGGGTGCGCCGAAGGTCCGAGCGATGCAGATTGTCTCCCAGCTCGAGGGCTACCGGCGTGGCCCCTACGCGGGTGCGGTCGGCTACGCGCTCCCGGGCGGCGACCTCGACACCTGCATCGCCATCCGCACGATCGTCGCAACGCCGGGCCTCGCGCGCATGCAGGCCGGCGCCGGGATCGTGGCGGACTCCGATCCGACGGCCGAGCACGAGGAGTGCCTGCGCAAGCTGGCGGCTCTCGAGGCCGCCGTCCACCTCGCGGAGGCCGGCGGGTGAGCCACGTCCTGCTCGTCGACAACTACGACTCGTTCACCTACAACCTCGCTCACCTGCTGGAGGAGCTGGGAGCCGAGGTGACCGTCCTCCGGAACGACCGCATCGACGCTGACGGCGCCGAAGGGCTTCGCCCCACCCATCTCGTCGTCTCCCCCGGGCCCGGCCGCCCGGCCGACTCCGGCGCGACGCGGGCGATCATCGAGCGGCTCGCCCCGCGACTGCCGACGCTCGGCGTCTGCCTCGGGCACCAGGCGATCGTCGAGGTCTTCGGCGGTGAGATCGGGCCGGCCCGAGCGCTCGTCCACGGGAAGGCGAGCGAGGTCGAGCACGACGGGCGCGGCCTCTTCACGGGCCTCCCCGACCCGCTCCCGGCCGGCCGCTACCACTCGCTCGCGGCGACACGCGTCCCCGACTCGCTCGAGGTCTCCGCACGGACGGCCGACGGCGAGGTGATGGCCGTCCGCCACCGCGAGCTTCCCGTCGACGGGATCCAGTTCCATCCCGAGTCCGTGCTCACGCCCGACGGGCGCGAGCTCCTGCGGAACTTCCTCCAGGCGGCATGATCGGACCGGGCCTTCAGAAGCTGCTCGATGGCCGCGACCTCACGCGCGGAGAGGCGCGCGAGGCGATGGGAGCCGTCATGGGCGGCGAGGCCACGCCGGCGCAGATCGGCGGCTTCCTCGTTGCGCTCCGGCTGAAGGGCGAGACCCCGGACGAGATCACGGGCTTCGCCGAGGCAATGCGCGCATGTGTCCTTCCCGTGCGCCCTGCGCGCAGCGACCTCGTCGACACCGCGGGGACAGGCGGCGACGGCGCCGGGACGTTCAACATCTCGACGTGCGCAGCGCTCGTCGCCGCCTCCGCGGGTGCTGCGGTCGCCAAGCACGGCAACCGCGCCATCTCGTCCGCGTCAGGGTCCGCCGACGTCCTCGAGTCATTGGGCTTCCGACTGGAGCAGGAGCCCGAGCGGGTCGCCCGCTCGATCGACGAGCTCGGCTTCGGCTTCCTCTTCGCACCCACCCACCATCCCGCGATGCGCTATGCCGCCCCCGTCCGGAAGGAGCTCGGGGCACGCACGGTTTTCAACGTGCTCGGACCCCTCACGAACCCGGCGGGCGCGCGCGCCCAGGTGGTCGGCGTCTACTCGCCCGACCTGGTCCTCGTGATCGCCGACGTCCTGCTCGCGCTCGGCGCCCGTCGTGCGTTCGTCGTCCACGGCGCACACGGCATCGACGAGCTCTCGCCCGCAGGACCCAACCTCGTTTGCGAGGTAGCGAACGGGAAGGTGCGCCGGCGGGAGATCGACCCTGCGGAGCTCGGCATTCCCCGCTGCGCTCCCGAAGAGCTCCGCGGTGGCTCACCCGACGAGAACGGCGCGTGCATCCGGGCCGTCTTCGCCGGCGAGCCCGGCGCGAAGCGGGAGGCCGTCCTCTTGAACGCGGCCGGTGCGATCGCCGCGGCCGGCCACGCGGACGACCTGCGCGAGGGGTACGTGCTCGCGCGCGAGGCTGTCGACTCCGGAGCGGCAGCCGAACGGCTGGACGACCTGATCGCCTTCTCGCGGATGCGGGAAGCAGCCTGATGGGCCGGTTCGCGGACGCGTTGCGAGCGCCGGGCCTCGGCGCGATCGCCGAGGTGAAGCGCCGTTCTCCCTCTGCGGGAGACCTCCGGCCCGACGCCGATCCAGTCGAGCTCACGGCCTCCTTCGAGCGCTCGGGCGCCGCGGCCGTGTCTGTCCTCGTCGACGAGCGCTTTGGCGGGTCGGTGGACGACCTGCGGGCGGCGCGCGCCTCCGCGGGGCTCCCGCTCCTCGCCAAGGGATTCTTCCGGGAGCCGAAAACGCTCGACGAGCTCGAGGCCGCCGGCGCCGACGCCGTCCTCCTCCTCCTGCGCGACCTGGACGACCGCGCAGCGCGGCGTCTTTCGGCCCACGCCCGGGCGCTCGGGCTCGACGTGCTGGTCGAGGCCCACGACGAAGCCGAGGTCGACCGCGCGGTCGCGCTCGACGCCGACATCATCGGCGTGAACGCCCGAGACCTCTCCTCCTTTCGCATCGACCGCCGGGCGCAGCTCGAGCTCGTCGCGCGCGCGCCACGCGACCGCATCGTCATCGCCGAGAGCGGGATCGAGACCCGCGCGCATGCGGCCTCCGCAGAGCTCGCGGGCGCCGGCGCGATCCTCGTCGGCTCGACGCTCATGCGCGCCAATGACCCCGGCAAGCGCCTCGCTGATCTCCTGCGACGCCCGCTCGTGAAGATCTGCGGCCTGACGCGCGAGGAGGACGTCGAGGCGGCGGCCGAGGCAGGAGCAGATCTGGCAGGCTTCGTGCTCGCCGAGAGCCCGCGGCGCGCCGAGCGCGCCCTCCCGACCCCGGACTCCCTGCTCTCGGTCGGCGTCTTCGTCGGTGAGCCGAACGACGACGCAGGCACTGACCTCGTGCAGCTCTACCCGGCCGAGAACGGCCATCGGGCCCGCGAGGGCTCCCTTCTCCGAAACGGGGAGCCGGTCGCGCGCGTCCTCGACCTGCCCTGGCTCGAGGACGACGGCAGCCACTGGGAGCAGGCGGCGGCCGCCGAAGGGCGGATCGTGCTCGCGGGTGGCCTGGGCCCCGAGAACGTCCGCGAGGCGATCGAGGCGGTGCAGCCCTGGTGCGTGGACGCGAGCCGAAGCCTCGAAGCATCCCCGGGGATCAAGGATCACGAGCGGGTGCGCGCCTTCGTCGAGGCTGCCCGGTGAGCGCAACGAGCCAGCCCGGCCTGTACGGGCCTTACGGAGGCCGCTACGTGCCCGAGACGCTCATCCCGGCGCTCGACGAGCTCGAAGCCGGCTGGCGGGCGATCTCCGACGATCTGGCCTTCCAGCTCGAGCTCGAAGAGCTCCAGCGCCGCTACGTCGGGCGGCCGACGCCTCTCTACCGCGCCGAGCGGCTCGACGCGGTGCGGCGAATCTACCTGAAGCGCGAGGATCTCTGCCACACGGGCGCGCACAAGGTGAACAACGCGCTCGGGCAGGCCCTCCTCGCCCTTCGCCTCGGCAAGCAGCGGATCGTGGCCGAGACCGGCGCCGGGCAGCACGGCGTCGCGTCTGCGACGGTTTGCGCGCGATTCGGCCTCGAATGCGTCGTCTACATGGGCTTGGAGGACATGCGCCGCCAGGCGCCCAACGTCGAGCGCATGCGACTCCTCGGCGCCGAGGTGCGCCCGGTCGAGTTCGGGACGAAGACCCTCAAGGAGGCGACGAGCGAGGCGATCCGCGACTGGATCACCCACGTCGAGACGACGCACTATCTGATCGGCTCGTGCGTGGGCCCCCATCCCTATCCGGAGATCGTCCGGGAGCTGCAGCGCGTGATCGGTCGGGAGGCCCGCGAGCAGGTGCTCGAAGCGGAAGGACGGCTCCCCGACGCGGTCGTCGCGTGCGTCGGGGGTGGCTCGAACGCGATCGGGCTCTTCGCCGGCTTCGTCGACGACCCCGAGGTGCGGCTCGTCGGCGTGGAGGCCGCGGGTGCCGCGAGTCTCGGCAGCGGCCGGCCGGGCGTCCTGCACGGCGCGCGGTCCTCGCTCCTTGCCGACGAGGACGGCCAGATCGCCGACGCGCACTCGATCTCGGCGGGCCTCGACTATCCCGGTGTCGGCCCCGAGCACGCCTTCCTGCGCGACTCCGGCCGGGCCGACTACGTCAGCGCCACCGACGAGGAAGCGCTTGCCGCCTTCCACCTCCTCGCGCGGCGCGAGGGCATCCTCCCCGCGCTCGAGCCTGCGCACGCGCTGGCACGCGCGCTCGAGCTGGACGCCGAGCTCGTCATCGTCGGACTCTCGGGGCGGGGCGACAAGGATCTCGCAACGGTGCTCGAGCGCGAATGAAGCTCCTCTCGATCTACCTGATGGCCGGGCCCGAGACACCCGACCTCGCGCAGGCGGCGGTCGACGGCGGCGCCGACCTCCTGGAGATCGGCTTCCCGTTCTCGGACCCGCTCGCGGACGGGCCGGTCATCCGGCTCGCGGGGGAGCGCGCGCTGGCCCAGGGCATGCGCACGCGGGAATGTCTCGCGTGCCTAGCGGAGATCCGTTCGCGCGTTGCCGTTCCGCTCGTCCCCATGACGTACGCGTCGCTCCTCGAGGCGTACGGATATGACCGCTTCTGGACGGATGCGCGCGCAGCCGGCGCCACGAGCCTGATCGTCGCCGACCTGCCACTCGAGGCGGCGCCCGAGTTGCCGCGCGTCCAGCTGGTCGCTCCGACGAGCCCGACGGAACGGATCCGCGCAGCGGCCGAGCGCACGGACGGGTGGCTCTACCTCGTCTCGGTCACCGGCACCACGGGCGCCCGAGAAGCGGTCTCCTCCCAGCTCGCGAGTCTCGTCGAGCGTGCCCGCGGAGTGACCAGCGTCCCCCTGCTCGCGGGCTTCGGGATCTCGACGCCCGAGCAGGCGGCGTCCGCGGCAGCCCTCGCCGACGGTGTCGTCGTCGGGAGCCGCGCGGTCGAGGTTGCCTACGAGTCGAGCGCAGCCGGACTGCGGGACTACGTGGCTTCGCTGCGCGCAGCCTTGGACGAGGCGAGCCCGCCCGCACTCGAGCGGGCGGGCTCGCTGATCGCCTAGCGTCCTATTCCGCGTACTCGGGGCAGTACGGCGCCATCGCGTCGTAGAGCTTCGAGGTGTCTTGCAAGACTGCTCGAAGGGCGTTGATCCGGCCGTGCCCGAAGCATTCGTCGTACCCGGGGAGCCCCTGGTCGATCACGCTCGATTGCAGGTAGCTCTCCACCTGGGTCGGCCGCATGACGACGTCCAGGGTTCCCGCGTCGTTCCCGACGCGGCCGAACTGACTCACGATCAAGGCAGCAACGCCGGCCGTGTGCGGCGAGGCCATCGAAGTACCCTGGAGACAGCCCCACGCTTCGCCGGGAAGCGTCGAGAGCACCGTGCGCTTGCAGTCCGCGGTCGTGCCGTTCCCGCCCGGGGCGGCGACGTCGGTCGCCCCGGCGCCGTAGCTCGAGTAGCCCGCTTTCTCCTTGTTCACGCCGAGAGCCATTCGTGCCGATCACGCCCTGCGTCTCGGCCGGGACGACCTCGCACTCGTTCTCGTACGGCTCGGGCGGGTGGGCCAGGTCGTAGTCGGAATTTCCGAGCGCGGCGACCGGCACGACGCCCTGGTTTCGCGCGTACTGGATCGCACGCTCGTTTGCCTGACGGAACGCGCGCTGCACCGGGTCGCTCATGCACTTGAGCTCGGTCGACGAGAGGAGCTGGTCGTCGTCGATGAACTAGCTCATGTTGATGACCTCGAACTTCTTGTCGCCCGCGTACGTGATGGCCGCGGCCGATGAGCTCGCGTAGCAGTAGCCCGAGGGTGACGTGCGTCCCGTGGAACTGGTTGTCGTTGCAAGGCGTGCCGATCGAGAGCGGCGACGGCCCGACGGGGACGAAGTCGCGCCCGAGCGAGCAGTCGACGTTGGCGCTCAGATCGGAGTGGGTCGCATCGATTCCGGAGTCGAGGATCCCGACCTGGACGAGCGGCGAGCCGGCCTGAATCGCATGCGCCTCCTCGGTCTGGATCTGCTTCATGCTCCATTGCCCTGGCTCCAGAAGATCGGACGAGGGCTGCGGACCTCCGCCCGGAACGTCCTCGGCGCCGACGACCGACAACTCGCCGCTCATGAGCGCCTCGTCCATCGTGGGCATCGCCTTCCAGACGAAGTCCTCGCCGACGACGTCGACGCTCGCGGCCGCGCCGACCGTCGACGCGAAGTCGGAATTCGTCGACAGGGCCGTCACGACGCCGATCTGCCTGGTCAGGTCGCTGACGACCGTTCCGCCCGCCGACGTGACGAGCGCGAGGGCGGCGTCACGACCGCCGTCGACCGCGAACCCGCTGGTCGTCGCGGTGCCCTCGAAGACCACGTTGTACCGCTTGAGGCTCACCGTCTCTGCGGCGGCGTCCGAGAGCCGGACGGCCCCCACCGCAACGGCGAGCAGCGTAGCGAGGGCCATAACGATCACGAGGCGCCACGCCGCGCGCGAACAGTTGTGCGCTCCCTGCATCCGAGTCCCCCTTCGGTCTGGGCTTGCCGGCGGCTCTTCTTCCCGAATGCAGCGCCCGTCCAAACCATGACGACTCCGAAAGACACAACGGCCCGCCGAGATGGCGGGCCGTTGTACGACGGAAGAGCGTCTGGTGCTTAGGAGATCGTCTTCACGTGCTCGCAGTTGACGGCGGTGTCGCCGGGTCGGATGACCGCACGGTCACGGTCGCCCTCGCCGCAGTCGACCTGATCCGCAGCGCCGTCGTTAGCGCCCGACCAGATCCGGTCGTTGCCCGCCTCCCCGTTGAGGACGTCCGCGCCCCAGCCACCGAAGAGCCAGTCGTTGCCCTCGCCGCCCGAGATGGCGTCGTTCTCCGGCCCGCCCCAGGCGCGATCGTCGCCGGCGCCCCCGGCCAGCGCGTCGTTCCCGTGCATCCCGAAGAGGAAGTCATTGCCGCCGGCTCCGGCGAGCTGATCGTTGCCGGCACGGCCGAGGATGAAGTCCCGGCCCTCGCCCCCGACGAGAACGTCGTCCCCGCGGGTGCCCTTGATCACCTGGCCGCGCGGGCCCGGCTCGTTGTTCGGGTCGATCGCGCGCACTCGCTCGCAACCCTCCGCGACGTCGGGCGGACGGATCACGGCGCGGTCGAAGCCGGCGCCGCAGTCCACGATGTCCGGCACGCCGTCGTCGGCTGCCGAGTGGAGCCGGTCGTTGCCCGCCCCACCCTCGAGCATGTCGGCGCCGTGGCCGCTCCAGATCCAGTCGGCGTCCTCGCCGCCGTCCAGGCTGTCGTCGCCGGGACCGCCGAAGAGGTAATCGTGACCGCCATCCCCCGAGAGCGTGTCGTTCCCACGCTGCCCGTGTAGGAAGTCGCTGCCGCCCTTCCCGGAGAGCGTGTCGTTGCCACCCCGTCCGAAGATGTGGTCGCGCTTGTTCGTGCCTTCGAGCTGGTCGTCGCCGGCCGTCCCGACGATCACACGCGCCGATGCCGGCGCCGCGACCATGAGCACTGCCATGAGCGCGACCAGGAAGAAAATCGTCCTACGCAAGGGGGCTCCTTTCATTGCTGATGGAAGACACCAAACCACCTCGGCCACAGGGCTTCGTCCGCGTTCTGTAAGAAGTCCGAGAGAAGCGGTACGGACTCGGTAAAGAAGCCAGAAAAGGCGCAGCCCGCCGGGGG
>JACCXC010000162.1 GCA_013697275.1 Actinomycetota bacterium
CTTCCGGGCCCACCCCCACGCCCGGCGCGGGCGGGGCTAGCGCCGCTTCGCGTCGCTCGCCGCTGCCGTCGCCTTCTTCTTCAACACGTCATGAACGGTCCGGGCTGCCGAGCGCAGGTCGCGCTCCTCGCTCTCCTCCTCGGCGATGTGGTCGAGCAGTGTGAGCGTGTCGCGGCTCGGCGAGCCGTTCTTCAGGCAGAGAACGGCAAGGCGGCGGACGGCCTGATTCGGGTCGGCGTTCGCGAGCTCGTGCAAGAGCGGGCGCACGCCGTTCACGAGGCCGGGGTGATCGCGGGAGAGGAGCTCCAGCGAGAGCAGGGCCGAACCGCGGCAGGCCGGGCTGTCGTCTTCGAGCCCACGGCGGAGAAGCTCGGTCTTTTGCGCGAAGCGGAGCTGCCCGATCGCGCGGTACGCGAGAGCCCGCTCGCGATAGTCGGCGCTCCGAACTGCGAACTCGAGCTCCTCGTCGACGTCCCGCCGCAGGTCGGCGAGCACGCGCGCATCGCTTACGCCGGCGGCCTTCGCGGCCGCCTCCGCGAGAGTCAACTCGGGACGGGCGCGCCGCCCCGGACCTCAGAGGCCGGGCGGCTCGGCGGGCCCACATACTGCGCGGAAGGCCGGAAGAGCCGGCCGGTGCGCTTCTGCTCGAGGATGTGCGCTGACCAGCCGGCAACGCGCGAGCAAGCGAACATCGCGGGGGCGAGCGGCGGCGGGATCTCTGCGCTGTCGAGCACGACCGCCGAGTAGTACTCGACATTCGTCGCGAGCACGCGGTCGGGCGAGCGCTCCTGGAGCGCCTTGAGGGCGACCTGTTCGAGCTCCTCGGCGACCTCGACGTTGGGCGCCCCGAGCTCCTTCGCCACGCGCTTGAGCAGGCGAGAGCGCGGGTCTTCGGCCCGGTAGATGCGGTGGCCGAAGCCCATGATCCGCTTGTGGCTCGCGAGCGCGTCCCGCACCCACTGCTCTGCGTCGCCCGTCGCCGCGACCTCCTCGAGCATCGGCTTCACATAGGCGGGAGCGCCGCCATGCAGCGGCCCCGAGAGCGCGCCGACGGCCGAGGACAAGGCCGCGCCGCAATCGGCCCCGGTCGAGGCAACGACGCGTGCGGTGAAAGTCGACGCGTTGAGCCCGTGCTCGGCCGTGCAGATCCAGTACGTGTCAATTGCCTTGACGTGCTTGGGGTCGGCCTCGCCGCGCCAGCGAAGCAGGAAGCGTTCGGCGGCGGTCGTTCCCCCAGCGACCACGTCGTCGGGGGCAGCTTCGCGCCCATCGGCGAATGCCGCCGAGCGGGCGACGATCTCCATCATCAGCGCCGAGAGGCGGCCGAGATCCTCACGGGCCTGCTCGTCGGAGATCTCGCTGAGCTTGCCGAGCTTCCACTGACCGGCGAGGCGCCCGGTTTCCGCCTGGAGGTCGGCAGGCGCATGCCCCGTCAGGCGCGCGGGCTCGTACGGTTCCGGGTCGGGCATTCTCGAGCCGAGGTCGTCGTCGACCAAGAGCCCCCAGACGTTCTCGTAGGGGTGATGCCCTACCAACTCCTCGATGTCGACGCCGCGATAGCGAAGCTGCCCGCCCTCGCGGTCCGGCTCTGCGATCTCGGTCTCGACCGCCACCACGCCCTCCAGACCTGCCTTGAAGTCGTTCATTGAGCGGGAAATCTACCCGGACCTCGGCCCGCGAACCCTCGGTAGAGTGCCCCGCCGTGGCGCATCGTGTGACTCTCATTCCGGGCGACGGCACCGGGCCCGAGATCGCCGATGCGACCCGCCGCGTGATCGATGCGAGCGGGGCCGAGATCGAATGGGACGTCCAGCAGTCGGGCGAGGACGTCATGGACGAGCACGGAGGCAACCCGCTTCCGGATCACGTCCTCGAGTCGATCGAGCAGAATCGCGTCGCGCTGAAGGGCCCGATCACGACACCGGTCGGGACGGGCTTTCGCTCCGTCAACGTCGCGCTCAGAAAGACGCTCGACCTCTATGGGCAGGTCCGTCCGTGCAAGTCCTACCCCGGCGTGCGGTCGCGCTACGAGAGCGTCGATCTAGTCATCGTCCGCGAGAACACCGAGGATCTCTACGCCGGCATCGAGTTCGAGCAAGGCTCGGCCGAGGTGCTCGAGCTGATCAAGTGGCTCGAGGCCCGTGGTGGCCGAGTCCGGCCAGACTCGGGTATCTCGATCAAGCCGCTGTCCATCTCGGGGACGCGCCGGATCGTCGAGTTCGCGTTCGACTACGCGCGCCGCAACGGCCGCCGTAAGGTGACGGCCGTCCACAAGGCGAACATCATGAAGTTCTCGGACGGACTCTTCCTGAACGTCGCGCGTGAAGTCGCAGCGGAAAACGGCGACGTTGAGTTCGAGGATCGCATCGTGGACAACCTCTCGATGCAGCTCGTCCAGCGGCCCGAGGAGTACGACGTGCTCGTCTGCCCGAACCTGTACGGAGACATCGTCTCGGATCTGGCGGCGGGCCTCGTCGGCGGGCTTGGCCTGGCTCCGGGCGGGAACTTCGGCACGAACGCCGCAGTCTTCGAGCCGACGCACGGCTCCGCGCCGAAATACACCGGCCAGAACAAGGTCAACCCGATGGCGATGATGCTCTCCGGCGTGATGATGCTCCGGCACCTGGAGGAGCGGGCGGCGGCCGACCGCGTCGAGTCTGCAATCGCGGCGGTGATCAACGAGGGACGCAGCGTCACTTACGACATGAAGCCGGCCCGCGACGACCCGACGGCAGTCGGGACGAGCCAGGTTGCGGACGCGATCATCGACGGGATGGGAGCTCGGGTTTGAGACGAAGGATCACTGTCGTCGGAGCCGGGAACGTCGGAGCGACGGCCGCCCAGGAGATCGCGCGGCGCGACTACGCCGACGTCGTCCTCGTGGATATCAAGGAGGGCCTTCCTCAGGGCAAGGCCCTCGACCTGAACCAGGCGGGGCCGGTCCTCGGTTACGAGCCGAACCTGCGCGGCGCGAACGACTACGACGAGACGGCCGACTCGGACATCGTCGTGATCACGGCGGGCCTTCCACGCAGGCCCGGGATGAGCCGCGACGATCTCGTGGCGACGAACGAGCAGATCGTCGGGTCGGTCACCCGCGAGGCAGTCGAGCGCTCGCCCGACGCGATCCTCGTTGTGGTCTCGAATCCGCTCGACGCGATGTGTCACGTCGCAAAGGACGCTTCAGGGTGGCCGAGGGAGCGCGCAGTCGGGATGGCGGGAATCCTCGACACCGCGCGCTTCCGAACGTTTATCGCGTGGGAGACCGGCGCGTCGGCGAAGGACGTGACGGCCATGGTGCTGGGCGGCCATGGCGACCAGATGGTGCCCGTCGTTTCCGCGACGACCGTAGGCGGAGTCCCGCTTCGCGAGCTCGCCTCCGAGGAGCGGATTGACGCGATGGTCGAGCGGACCCGCAAGGGCGGCGGCGAGATCGTCGAGCTGCTCGGGACGTCCGCGTGGTACGCACCGGGTGCGGCGGCCGCGGAGATGGTCGACGCGATCGCCCTCGATCAGAAGCGAGTCCTCCCCTGCACGGCCTACCTCGAGGGCGAGTACGGGATCGACGGTCTCTACATCGGAGTGCCAGTGAAGCTCGGCGCGTCCGGCGTCGAGGCGATCATCGAGCTGGACCTGACCGACGAGGAGCGCGCGGAGCTCAGCGGATCGGCCGACGCTGTTCGCGAGGTCGTGGCAGTTCTCGGGCGCACCACCTAGCGGGACCCGCACAATAGTCTCGTGAAGCGCCTCGTCGGGGTCGCCGCCGTGCTCGCGATCGCGGCAGCCGTCCTCTTCCTCGTCCCGTCGGATCACTACCTCTTCGTGCCGGACCCTGCCCGGCCGGTCGATCCGCTCGTCCGCGTGCCCGACGAGCGGGCCGACGGTGGGAAGGAGGGCGGCGTCTACATGGTCGACATCCTCGTCCGCAAGGCCAACCTCCTCGAGCGGCTCTTCCCCAGCCTCGAGGACGGGGCGACGCTGGTTCCGGGAGAGCAGTTCAACCCAACCGGAACGAGCGACACGCAGCGCCGCCGCGAGAGCCTGAACCAGATGTCGCGCTCGCAGGAGATCGCCGTCACGGTCGCCCTCCGCAACCTCGGGTACGACGTCGAGGTGGACGAGCAGGGTGCCGAAGTCGCTTCGGTCATCCCGGACACCCCGGCCGAGGGGAACCTCGAGGCCGGCGACGTGATCGTCGAGGCGCGCGGCCGCGCGGTTCGCACCCGCGATGAGCTGCTCCAAATCATGGAGCCCGTCCGCCCTGGGCAGCAGGTGACCCTCGAGTTGCTCCGCGGCGAGAAGCGCACCCCGGTTCGGCTTGGGACACGCGCCGCGGAGGACGACCCGAAGCGGGCCGTCTTCGGAATCGTGGTCGTGCAGGCGGCTGAGTTCCGCTTTCCGATCGACATCGAGATCGACGCGGGCGACATCGGCGGTCCCTCGGCCGGCCTCGCCTTTGCCCTCGACGTAGTCGACGAGGTCGGCGAGGACGTCGACCGCGGCCGGCGCATCGCCGTCACCGGGACGCTCGACCTGGACGGCGCGGTCGGGCCGATCGGAGGAATCAAGCAGAAGACGATCGGCGCGCGGCAGGCGGACGCCGACCTGTTCCTCGTGCCGGACGACAACGCCGCCGAGGCGAGGCGCCATGCGAACGGCCTGCGCATCGTGGCAGTCTCGACGTTCCGGGAAGCGTTGTCTCATTTGACGACAAAATAGTTGTCGCGTCGGACGACGCCGAGTTTTCCCGGCTGACACTCCGCGCAAACTGCGTGTTTTTCGTCTTTCAGCGGGGTGGCCTCACCGGGAGTTCGGACCTATGATCCGCGTCTTGTCTAGTGGATGCAAGAAAGCCGGGACATGACCAGTGAGCGCAGGAAAGCGACCTGCGACGACTGCTTTTTCCGCCGCGCGGAGCTCTGCGCCATCGCAGGGAACGTCCCCTGCCCGACCTTCCGCTCGGCCGCTCCACGCACTAACAGGCTCCGGACGCCGAGCCCGCAGCGCCTGCGCGCACGAGCCCTCGCCGGCCGGGCGTGACCGCTACGCGGCGACCGCCGCGGCCTCGTGCACGAGCCGGCCCAGACGGGCGATCCCCTCGCCGATCTCGGTCGCGGACGCGTAGCTGAAGGCGAGCCGGACCGACTCCTCGCCACCCGGCCCGAGGTAGAAGTCGGAGCCACGCACGAACGTGACGTCCTGCTCGCTCGCCCGCGCGAGCAACGAGCCAGTGTCGACTCCGACAGGGAGATCGAGCCAGAGGAAGTAGCCCCCCTCGGGCTCGTTCCAGCGGGCGCCCTCGGGTAGCTCCCGAGAGAGAGCCGCGAGCATCGCGTCCCGCCGGATCCGCAGGGCGTCCGTGACTCGCGCCAGGTTGGGCTCGAAGCGGCCGGCCGCGACGAACTCGAAGAGCGCCGCCTCCACGAAGATCGCCGGCGAGACGTAGCTCGTGAGGACGAGCGTTTCGATCGCGGGTACGAGCCCCTCCGGGAGGATCACGTAGCCGGTCCGGATCCCGGGCGCAACCGTCTTCGAGAACGAGGAGAGGAAGAGCACGCCGTCGCCACCCGCAAGCTCGAAGAGCTGCGGGAGGCTCTCGCCCTCGAAGCGCAGAAGCCCGTAGGGGTCGTCCTCGAACAAGACGGCGCCGCGCTCGCGCACCAGGCCGAGGAGACGCTCCCGGCTCGAGCGGGAGAGCGTACGGCCGCTCGGATTCTGAAAGGTGGGGATCGTGTAGACGACGTCGCCCGCCCGGAGAAACCCCTCGAGCGCGTCGATGTCGAGTCCGTCTTCGGCCAGCTCTACCTCCCGCGTCTCGACCTCGAGCGCGCGCAGGATCTGAAGGGAGCGGTCGTAGCAGGGAGCCTCGACGAAGAAGCGGGCACCCTGCTCGGCGTAGTGCTTCGCGACGAACTGGAATCCTTGAAGCGACCCGTTCGTGACGACGACGCGCGAGGGCTCGACGCCGTGACGCTCCGCGATCCAGGCACGCAAAGGCGGGTAGCCGCCCGGCGGGCCGTAGTTCAGCGCCGTCGCACCGTCGCGCTCGAGCGCGCGCTGGGCGCAGGCGCCGAACTCCGCGATCGGCAGAAGATCGGGGCCGGGGATCCCGCGCGCGAAGGAGATGGGCGCCACGTGCTCGAGTCTATGCGCGCGCGCCGACGGTCTCGGAGACGAGCCGGGCGACCTCGGTCGGGTTCGTGCCGACGCGGACCCCGTGCTCCTCGAGCGCTTCCTTCTTGGCCTGAGCGGTACCCGCAGTGCCAGAGATGATCGCGCCCGCATGGCCCATCGTCTTGCCTGGCGGGGCGGTGAAACCGGCGATGTAGGCGACGACCGGCTTCGACATGCGCTCGGAGATGAACGCGGCCGCTTTCTCCTCCTCGGCCCCTCCGATCTCGCCGACCATGACCACCACCTCGGTCTCCGGGTCGGCCTCGAACCGTTCGAGGACGTCGATGAACGAAGAGCCGACGACCGGATCGCCCCCGATACCCACGATAGTGGACTGCCCCATGCCGAGGCGTGTCAGCTCGTGCCCGATCTGATACGTGAGCGTGCCGGATCTGGAAACGAGGCCGACGGCTCCCTCACTGAAGATCTCGGCCGGGATGATCCCGACGTTCGCCTGGCCCGGTGAGAGCGCGCCTGGGCAGTTGGGCCCGATCATCGCGATCCCGCGCGGGCGAATGTAGTTGTAGACCCGCAGCATGTCGTGAGCCGGGATCCCCTCGGTAATGCAGATGACCGTGCCGATCCCGGCGTCGACCGCCTCGTAGATCGCGTCCGCCGCGAAGGGGGCCGGCACGAAGACCATCGCGGTGTTCGCGTCTGTCTCGGCGACCGCGGCGCGCACCGAGTCGAAGACCGGGATCCCGTTCACGTCCTGCCCGCCCTTCCCGGGCGTGACGCCTGCGACGACGTTCGTCCCGTAGTCACGGTTCCGCGTCGCATGGAACGTGCCCTCACGCCCGGTGATCCCCTGGACGACGAGGCGCGTGTCGGTGTCGACGAGGATCGCCATCAGGCCGCGGACCCCGCGAGCTCGACGGCACGCTCGGCCGCCGAGAGCATCGTCTCCTCCACGTGGAGGTTCGCGGGCGCGGCCTCGGCCAGCATCCGGCGCCCTTCCTCCGCGTTCGTCCCGTCGAGGCGAACGACGATCGGCTGGCGGATCTCCATCCGGCCGAGCGCCTCGAGGATCCCGCGCGCGACCTCGTCCCCGCGCGTGATCCCCCCGAAGATGTTGAAGAGGATGCTCCGGACTTGCGGGTCAGCCGTGATCACCTCGAGCGCGTCGACGACGCCCTCCGCGTCGCCCCCGCCGCCGAGGTCGCAGAAGTTCGCCGCCCGCCCGCCCGCCTGCGCGACCACGTCGAGGGTGGACATGACGAGACCCGCGCCGTTGCCGAGGATCCCGACCTCGCCGTCGAGCTTCACGTAGGTCACGCCCTTCTCCCGCGCCGCCCGCTCCTCCGCCGGGTAGGCGTCGAGATCCCGCATCTCGGCGACCTCCGGGTGGCGGTAGAGGGCGTTGTCGTCGACCGTGAACTTCGAGTCGAGCACCCGGACCTCGCCCTCCGGCGTGACGATCAGCGGGTTCACCTCGCAGAGCACCGCGTCACAGGCGACGAACACCTCGTAGAGCTTCGCGACGAGGGCGATCACCTGTTTCTGTTCGCCCCGGTCGGTGATTCCGGCCGCGAAGCAGAGCCAGCGCGCCTGGAAAGGCTGGAAGCCGGCCAGGGGGTCGATGTGGAGCCGGGCCAGCGCGTCCGGACTCTGCTCGGCCACCTCCTCGATGTCGACTCCGCCCTGCGTAGTCAGCATGAAGAGCGGCTTCTTCTCGCCCCGATCGAACGTGACCGAGAGGTAGTACTCCTTCGCGATCTCCGAGGCCCGCTCGATCCAGAGCTTGCGGACGACGTGGCCACGGATGTCGAGCCCCAGGATCTCGCCCGCGCGCTCCTCGGCCTCCTCGGGGCTCTCGGCGAGCTTGATCCCGCCCGCCTTGCCCCGCCCGCCGGTCAGCACCTGAGCCTTCACGACGACCTGGCCGCCGAGCTCCTCGCCGGCGCGGCGGGCCTCCGCGGGCGAGGTCGCGAGCCGTCCCTCGGACACCGGGATCCCGAACCGCTTGAAGAGCTCCTTGCCCTGGTATTCGTAGAGATCCACGGCGGGCGAGTCTATCCCGCACGGCTAGAGTCGAGACCCGATGGACGCGATCGTCGTCGACGCGCTTCGGAAGACCTACGCAGGCGACGTCCGCGCCCTCGACAGCGTCAGCTTCGCCGTCCGCGAGGGGGAGATCTTCGGGCTCCTCGGACCGAACGGAGCGGGCAAGTCCACGACGGTCCGCGTGCTCGTGACCCTCACGGAGCCGGACGCTGGACGGGCCGAGGTTGCGGGCCACGACGTCCTCCGTGAGCCGGGCGCCGTCCGGCAGGCGATCGGCTACGTCCCGCAGCAGTCGGGATTCGACCGCGAGGCGACCGGGCGCGAGAACCTCATCCTGCAGGGCCGCGTGCATGGGATGCGGGGCGAGAGCTTGCAGCGCCGCGCCGCCGAGCTCCTCGAGAGGCTCGGTCTCGCGGATGCGGCCGACCGGATCGTTCGCACCTACTCGGGCGGGATGAAGCGGAGGCTCGACATCGGGCTCGGCCTCATCCACCGCCCGAGCGTCCTCTTCCTGGACGAGCCGACGACGGGCCTCGACCCGCAGGCCCGCGCCGGCATGTGGAAGGAACTGGAACGGCTCGCCGAGCGAGAGAGCCTGACCGTGCTCCTGACGACGCACTACCTGGAGGAGGCCGACCAGCTGGCCGACCGCCTGGCGATCGTCAGCCGTGGTCGCGTCGTGGCCGAGGGAACGCCGGAGGCGCTGAAACGCGAGCTGCGCGGCGACGCGGTCACGCTCGAGCTCGACGACGGGCGGTGCGAAGACGCAGAGCGGACCGTTCGTGCTCTCGCGGAGGTACACGAGGCCGCGAGCGACGGGTCGACACTTCGCGCGCGAGTCGAGAACGGCGGCCGCGCCGTGCCCGGGATCCTGGCCGCCCTCGAGGCCGGCGGCATCCCGGTCGCCTCCGTGACGGTCTCCCGGCCTTCGCTCGACGACGTCTACCTCGCCGTCACGGGGCGCGACTTCAAAAGCGAGGACGAGAGCGGCATCCTGGAGGGGGCGGCGGCGCGATGACGACCGCGTTCGAGCACACCTGGTTCATGTTCGTCCGTCACATGCGGAACTTGATCCGGCAACCGATCTGGATCGCCATCCTGCTCGTCCAGCCGTTCTTCTGGCTCCTGCTCTACAGCCAGCTCTTCCGCCGGATCACGGAGCTTCCAGGCTTCGAGACCGACAACTACGTCCAGTTCCTCATGCCCGGGATCGTCGTCATGACGGCGTTCTTCACCGGGACCTGGAACGGGATGTCGATGATCAACGATCTCGACCGGGGCGTGATCGAGCGCTTCCTGGCGACGCCCGCCCGGCGGAGCTCGCTCGTCCTCGGCCACATCGCCCAGGCCGCCGGGAACTCGATGCTCCAGGCGCTGATCGTGCTCGGGATCGGCTTCCTGCTCGGCGCGCGGGTCGCCGGGGGGCCCGTCGGCTGGATCGTCATCCTCCTCGTCGCCGCGCTCGTCTGCGCGTGCTTCTCGGGCATCTCACATGCGATCGCCCTCTTCACCCGGCGCGAGGAGACGATGATCGCCGTCTCGAACTTCATCGGCCTGCCGCTCCTCTTCCTCTCCTCGACCCTGATCGCCGAAGAGCTCATGCCCGGTTGGATGCGCTGGGGGGCACGCTTCAACCCGGTCGAGTGGGGCGTCGTTGCGTCCCGCGAGACGGTCACGAAGGGAACGGACTGGGGCCGCGTCGGCCTCTACCTCGCGCTCCTCGCGGGGGCCGCGAGCGCCACCGCCGCGTTCGCGACCTGGTCGTTTCGCGCGTATCGGCGCACGCTCTAGACTGGCGCGCACCTCTTCAGAAAGGAGCCGCGATGTCGAGCCTGAACGACGACGAGATCCGCACCGAGGGAGCATCCGCTCAGGGCGGGCAGACGATGGGCGACGAGGATCAGAACGACCAGGACGTCGACGCGGACGATTCCGACTCCTCCGACTCTGACTCCTCCGACTCCGACTCCGACTCCTCCGACTCCGACTCGTCGGACGCGGACACGGACTCCGTCGACCCCAGCTAGGGGGAAAAGCGCGCTCTTGCGCGCGCTCGAGCCGCTTTCAGAAGAGGAGTTTCTCGCCTCCTACTGGGAGCGGCGCCCGTTCGTCGCGGCACGCGGCGAGGCGGGGCGCTTCGACGACCTCCTCTCGGAGGCGGACGTCGAGCGCATCGTCTGTGCGACGGGAGTCCGGTACCCGGCCTTCCGCCTCATCCGGGAGGACGCGAAGCTCGACCCGGTCGACTACACGGTCGACCTCCCGTGGCGGCCGAGCCCCTTCACGGGCACCATCGACCTAGACCGGGTGCTCGCGGAGTGGGAGGCGGGCGCGACGATCGTCCTCCAGGGCCTGCACCTCCACTGGCCGCCTCTCTCCGAATTCTGCCGGGAGCTCGAGCAGGCGCTCGGGCACCCCGCCCAGGCCAACGCGTACTACTCGCCGCGCTCCGCGCAGGGCCTCCCTATTCACCACGACACGCACGAGGTGTTCTCGCTCCAGGTCGCCGGCGAGAAGCGCTGGCTCGTCTACGAGCCGGTGCTCGAGCTCCCCTTGAAAGATCAGCGCTACCGCTCGGAGCTCGGCGCCCCAGGCGAGCCGGTCCTCGACGTGACGCTTCGGCCGGGCGACGCGCTCTACCTTCCGCGCGGCTGGCTGCACCAGGCCATGACGTCGGCCTCGGACGCGCTCCACATCACGGTCGGCGTCAACGTCTGGACGTGGCTCGACGCCGTCAGGGCCGCGCTCGAGACCTGCGCCGACGACGTGGAGTTCCGGCGCGCGGTTCAGCCAGGCGCCACGGACGTCCCAGCCCGGCTCCTCGCGCGCCTCAACGAGCAGCTCGGCCCCGAGGACGTCCGCCGGCGGCAGCGCAGGCGGCTCCTGCGCTCGCGGCGGCCGGTCCGCGAGGGACAGATCCGCTCGCTGCGAGCACTGGAAAGCCTGACCGTCGACACACCGGTGGAGCGGCGCCGGACGGTCTTCGCCGAGCTGGCCGAGAAGGACGGCGCGGTGAGCCTGGCCTTCGAGGGAAAGCAGGTGGTCGTCCCCGCGCACGCGCGCGAGGAGCTCGAAGCAGCGGCTGCGGAAGACGGTCGGTTTCGCCCCCGCGACCTGCCGGGTGAGCTTGACGAGGCCGGCAGGCTTGTCCTCGTCCGGCGCCTGGTGCGAGAGGGATTTTTGCGCGTCAGCGATTGACGACGCGGTGCGCCGTCACCCGGTGGCACTGCGCACGCTCGAGAGCGGAGGCCGAGCAGGTGAGCTGGGCAGGCTCATCGGCGAGCTCGCTCCGCACGTCGACCTCGTGGAGCTCGCCCGAGGCGGGGATGAGAAACCGGATCGTCCAGGCGCCGACGTCCGTCCGCTCCGCGCTCTCGAGCCGAACCTCGTCGATCCCCGTGAGCCCGCTGGCCTCCCGCGTGTGCCGCTCCGCGGCCTGGACGCCGAACCCGTGACAGGAGCGGCCCCGATAATGCTCGAGCTCGATCCGCCCGGCGAGATACTCGTCGAGGAGGCTCCAGACGTCGGGGCGCCCGACCCGGCCGAAGAAAAGGCCCTCAGGCAGGCAGACGAGATTTCCCGCGAAGCGGTCGCCGCCGACGTGCGTGGACTGCCAGACCCAGTCGGGATCGGCCGCCGCGACCAGCTCGTCGTAGAGCGGTCGGCCGTACTTCGCGCAGCACCGGTCGCGCTTGCCGTGCGTGCAGACGACGAGGAGCGGGTGATCGAGCGGCTCGCCGACCGCTTGCCCGCCGGCCAGCGCGGCCGCGAGGTCGAGCTCGACGAGCTCGAGGTACGACTCGACCTCGAATCGAAAGAAGCGAGCGTCGCGTTCGGTCGATCGGCCGAAGAAGACGGAGAAGGTCGTAACGTCCCGCCGGTCTGGTCGCCGGACGAAGAGGAGGCGCGAGTTCGGCAGCGCACGCAGCTGAGCCCTCAGGTGGCGTTTGACTTCGTCCGGTAGCCCGCTTCCGGCGACGGGGTCGCGGCCCCAGAGGTGGCGGTACTCGACGAGGACCCAGTGATCGACCCGGCTCGCGGTCGCCACGAGCGGCTCACCGCGTTCCTGCGACAGATCGGCGCAGAGCGCCTTAGCACGCTGGAGAGTGCGCGACGCGGCGGCGGCGATTTCGGCCATCCAGCCAAGATACCCCTGCTGTAAGGCGCTCCTTACAGCTCAGCCGACGTCGTCTGAGTCTCGCGCCCGGTCGCCGTTCGCGTCACGACGCAGATGACCTGACCCATCTCGACCGCGTCGCCAGGGCCGACCGAGAGCTGGGTCACCAGGCCGCCCTGGTGCGCCTTGATCTCGTTCTCCATCTTCATCGCCTCGACGGTGCAGATCACGCGCCCCGCCTCGACCTCCTCCCCCTCCGCCACGTCCATGGCGAGCACCGTCCCTTGCATGGGGCTGACGACGGCCTCCCTGGCCTCGCCGTGGGCGAGACCGCCACCACCGGCGTCCGCGCGCTCCCGGCGTCGCCGAGCGAGCTCCGCGTGAGGTGGCTCAGGGTCGACCAGCGTGACCTCGTAGCGGCGCCCCTCAAGCTCCACGTCGACCGTGCTGGCACGGCCAAGGCGCTGTCCGTCCGGAGGCCGCGCTATCTTCGTTGTCTTATGAGACAACTGATCCGCCTTCTGCGCCAACTCCTCGGACTCGACCAGCCCGTGGCACGTCTCGCCCGCGATGAAGCAGGCGTGCGAGAGAAGGGCGCGGTGGAACGGGATGAGCGTCGAGACCCCTTCGACGACGTACTCGTCCAAAGCGCGCAGCATCCGGCGCCTGGCGCTCTCACGATCGGCATCCCACACGCAGAGCTTGGCGACCATGGGGTCGTAGAGCGCGACGACCTGCGATCCTGCCGTGACCCCGGAGTCGACCCGCACGCCAGGCCCCCCGGGCTCGCGATAAGCCGTGATCCTCCCCGGAGTCGGGAGAAATCCCCTCGACGGGTCCTCGGCGTTGATCCGGCATTCGATCGCATGCCCACGGAACACGATCCCGTCCTGGGCGTGGGTAAGCGGCTCGCCCGCTGCGATGCGGATCTGCTCGCGCACGAGGTCGACGCCGGTCACGAGCTCGGTGATCGTGTGCTCGACCTGGACCCGGGTATTCATCTCGAGGAAGAAGTAGTTACCGCCGCGATCCATGAGGCCTTCGATCGTGCCGGCGCTTCGGTAGCCGACCGCACGGGCCGCGTCGAGCGCGATCCGACCGATCCGTTCGCGAAGCTCGGGGGTGACGGCCGGGGAAGGCGTCTCCTCGACGATCTTCTGATGCCGCCGCTGGATCGTGCAGTCCCGCTCACCGAGGTGGATCGCGTTGCCATGTGCGTCCGCCAGCACCTGCACCTCGACGTGGCGCGGGTCTTCGATCAGCTTCTCGACGTAGACGGTCGAATCGGAGAAGTAGGCCTCGCCCTCGCGGCGAGCCGAGGCGAGCGCGCGTTCGGCTTCCTCCGGAGAGCGAACGACCTTGAGCCCCTTCCCGCCGCCGCCGGCGGATGCCTTGACGGCAAGGGGCCACCCGTACTCGTCACCGAGGCGGACGAGCTCCACGGCCGATTCGAGCGGGGCGGTCGTCCCTGGGATAACGGGCACGCCTGCGTCCGCCATGAGGCGCCGCGCGGCGAGCTTAGAGCCCATCAGCTCTATCGCCTCCGGCGGCGGGCCGATCCAGACCAGCCGGGCGTCCTCGCACGCCCTGGCAAAGGCTGCGTTCTCGGCCAGAAACCCATAACCCGGGTGGATCGCCTCCGCCCCGGCCTGGCGGGCAGCGCCGAGGATGCGCTCGGCGTTCAGGTAGCTCTCGGCCGGCGCCCCCGGGCCGATGAGGAAGGCTTCGTCCGCGGCGCGCACGTGAAAGGACGCCCGGTCCGCCTCCGAGTAGACCGCAACGGAAGCGATCCCAAGCTCACGAAGCGTGCGAACGATCCGAATCGCGATCTCACCGCGGTTCGCGACGAGAACCTTGGTGAAGGGCGGTCGGCTCGACATTCCGCGCCGTATTCTGTCCGGCGTGAGCTTCCCGAACCAGCTCACGGTGGCCCGGACGATTGCCGTGCCGGCCGTGATCCTCCTCTTCGCCTGGGACTTCCCCGACCACGACTACTGGGCGACCGCCGTCTTCACCGTGGCGATGGCGACCGACTGGCTCGATGGGTGGTGGGCGCGACGCCTCGGCCAGTCCTCGGATCTCGGCCGCCTCCTCGATCCGATCGCGGACAAGATGCTCGTCCTGGCGGCGCTGATCATGCTCGTGGGCCGGGTGCTCCCCGGCTGGATGGTCGCGGCGATCGTGGTTCGGGAGTTTCTCGTCTCGGCGCTCCGCCTGGCCGCCCTCGAGCGAGGGGTGGTCATGAGCGCGCGCGACCTCGGAAAGCTCAAGACCTGGTCACAAGCGGTGGCGGCCGCCCTGGGCGGCCTTGCCGCCGGCGGCGCCGTCGCAGACGACGTGGCCTGGGGTGCCTGCTTCGTTGCGCTTCTCCTCACCTGGATTTCCGGACTCGACTACGCACGCCTCGCTCCGCGCGTCCTTCGTGGTCGGCAGCCTGCGTAGCTTCGAACGTTCGGATCGCGACGCGGTCGTCGAGCTGTCGCGCATCGCGATCGCGCGGCCGGAGCTCCAGGTCGGCAATCCCGTCTGGACGACAGGCGACGAGCTCGAGGGCGAGATCGCGGACTGGGATCCTCCGCCGGAAGAGACGCTGCTCGTAGTCGAGGACAATGGGGCGGTCGTCGGGCTCGGAGGGTTCGAGCTCCCCCACGGCTTCAGACACGCGGAGCTCTTCGGCCCGTTGGTGGCGGCCGAAGTGCGTGGGCACCGGCTTGGGACTCAGCTGCTCGAGACATCGATCGAGCAGGCGCGCGGCAGCGGGGCCGACTCGCTGCTGGGCTCGGTCGGGACGCGAAACGCGGCAGGAAGAATTCTCCTCGAACGGGCCGGTTTTCGCGCGCGCGGGCGGCCGCAGGCGACCTTCCGCTTGACGCCGGGCGAGCACCGTCCGCTCGAACAGGCGCCTGAAGGGTTCGCGATCCGGTTAGCGACGAGCAGCGACCTCCCGGTCGCGATCCGCCTCTACCGGGAGTGCTTTCCGGACGGCCGCTTCTCGGATGACGTGTGGAAGGAGAACATCGCCAACGACACCGTGTATGCCGGCGAACTAGAGGGCCAGGTCGTCGCCGTGCTCAGCATCGACCCGCGCGATCGCTGGATCTATCACGTAGGTGTCACGGAAAGCGAGCGCAAGCGCGGGGTCGGTGGCGTCCTGCTCAGTCGTGCGCTCGAGGACTACTGGGAGCGTCATCCTGACCACACGCTCGGCCTCGACGTGACGGTCGACAACGTCCCGGCGGTGCGCCTCTATCGCCGCCAGGGCTTTGCCCCCTGGCTCGTGCTCCAGACCTACGAGCTCCCCCTCCAGTAGCCGTCCGGCCGCGGCCTCGGGCGCAGACTCTCGCGCACGCCTGCGAGCCACCAGGCGCTGCGCGGCGACCGAGCGGATACGCGAGCGCGGTCGGCGAGTGCACGGAGAATCACTTCGCGCGCGGGGGGTTCGGGCTGCGGCCTGACGCTCATCTGCATGGGCGACGAGCCTAAAGGACCCTGAAGACTGGCCGATACAGGCTGGATGCGCTGCGCCGCCGCCTGCCTACTTGCGCTCGCCTTCGCTTGCGGGACGGCCTCCTCGGCCTTGCCGGCCTCCTGGGCGCAGCCGCAGATTCGCGCAGCAGTCGGGAGCGGCCTCATGGGGCCGACCGTCGCCTCGTTCCGCGCCGACGCCGTCCTGACCCGGCAGGATCTCGCACAGATCGTCGCGGGGGTCACGAAGCGCGAGGAAGTCGTCACCGATCCGGCCCGCCCAGTGACGATGTCGGAGCTGAATCGCTCCCTCGTCCGCGCGCTCGGCCTCGCGCCCGCCGCCGCCGAGGTGACCGCGGAACTCCGGGCCGAAGGACTCACACCCCCGTCCCGGGTGGGTTGGGAGACGGTCGCACGCCTACTCGGCCTTCGCTTCAATCACCCAGCGGAGCGGGATTACCGCGAACTTCTTCCAACCGATCCGGCAACGCGCGCCGAGGCCGCCTACTCGGTCGCGCAGCTCCTCAAGCTGTCGGGGTGGGATCTCGAGCGGGCGAACGACCTCGCCGCGGCGTTCGATGTGCCGCCGCTGACCGAGTGGCAGCGGAGCGTCCTTCGGCGCGCCGTCCGCTTCGTCGGCTTTCCCTATGTCTGGGGCGGGACGTCCGAGGAGCGGCAGACTCTCTTCGGTGTGACGTCGCGCGGAGGATTCGACTGCTCCGGCTTCATTTGGCGCGTTTACCGCCTCGAGCCCTGGGTCAGCGCGCCGCGCCTGAACGCGACGCTACGCAACCGCACAGCGGCAGGCATGGCGGGCGAGATCCCCCGGAGACGCATCGCTCGGGCCAGGCTACGCCCGGCCGACGTCCTCTTCTTTGGCTCACGCGGTACCCGCTCGAAGCCGGCCGAGGTCATCCACGCAGGGATCGTCATGGGCGGTGGCTGGTTCGTCCACTCCTCGCGCAATGGCACGACCATCGCCCCCTTCGAGGGCTGGTACGAGACGACCTTCGCGTGGGGTCGCCGGCCGCTCGCCGAAGCCGGGCTCGAGTAGCGCCTCCCTCACTCGAAGGACGAAGATCCCCCGTCGGGGGGATGAGACAGGCCTTCCGATGCCCGGATACTGCCTTCGACTGGCGTCCACACTCTGAGAGGGAGGAAGATGCTTCACTGGAGCAATCGTCTGTCCGTTGCGGTCGTTGCGGCTCTGATCACGATCAGCGCGCTCGGCGGCTTCGGCTGGACCTGGCAGTAGGCGCGCAGCGCCCTCGAAATGGGTCGCGGCCAGGCTCGCTCACTTGTGAGCGGGAACGCCCGCCCGGCCTGGGCTCGGCTCCTCATGCCGACCCAGTCCATGCGGGTCTTGCCGATCCTCGCACCCGTCACGTTCGCGGGCCTCGCCGTGCTGGTTGCGGCGGGGTCCACGCTGGCTTCGGGATCGACCTCGGCGATGGAGCTCGTCGGGGTCGCCGCGCTGATCGTCGGCGCGACGCTGGCGGAGGCCTTCCCCGTGCCGATCGAGCTCGAGGGCTTGGCGGCCGGCGGTGTCTCGCTTGCCGCCGTCTTCATCGTCGGCGCGGCCGTGGTCTACGGGTGGGCTCCCGCCGTGCTCGTTGCGTTCGTCTCGCTGGCGCTCATCCAGATGACACAGCGGCGAGGCATCGATCGCCTCCTCTACAACGGAGCGGTCTATGCAATTGGTGGTGCAGTCGCAGGTGTCAGCGCCCACGCCGTTGACGCGACCACCAGCGTCCCGACCCTTATGCTCGACGTCCTGCTCGGCTCGGTCGCCTTCTACGCGACGAACGTGGCTCTCATCGCCGCGATCGTGGCGCGGGCTGCGAACGAGCGGTTCTCGGCGCTGGTCAGGCGCTCGGTCGTTTCGACGGCGATCCCTTTCTCGATCATGGCCTCGGTCAGCCTGATGCTGACCATCCTCTGGCTGCAGTCCCCGTTTCTCTCGGCGGCCCTCGTGGGGCCCCTCGTGGCCGTCGCCCTCTACCAGCGGTCGGTTCACGACGCGCTCAAGGCGATGCGCCTTGCATTGACAGACCCCCTCACGGGTCTGGGCAATCACCGCCACTTCCACGAGCGGTTGCAGCGGGATCTGGACGACGCACAAACTGAGGGCACACCCCTCAGCCTCTGCCTCGTGGACGTCGACAACTTCAAGAAGATCAACGACCGCCATGGGCACCCGGTCGGCGACCATGTCCTCGCTCAGGTGGCCTCGCGACTCCGCCAGGGCGGCGAGGCCTTCCGCCTCGGCGGCGACGAGTTCGCGCTCCTCCTCCCCGGGCGGAGCGAACGGGAGGCGCTCGTGGTCACGGAGCTCGTGCTGGATCGAATCGTGGCGATGGAAAACGACCACGGCGAGGCGATCACGGCCTCGGCGGGGATCGCGTGCTATCCCGAACACGGGGTCGAGCGAAGTGAGCTCGTTCGGGTCGCCGACAGCGCGCTCTACTGGTCGAAAGAGCAGGGGAAGGGCCGCGCGCGTGTGTATCGCCCAGACGTCGTCGAGTTCGGCGAGCTTCGCCGACTTGCCCAGGAGCGCGACCGGCGCGCGCGCTTCTTGGCCGCGGCCGGCCTGGCGCGCGCGGTCGATGCGCGAGACGCCTACACGGGCGAGCACTCGGCCGAGGTCGGGGAGCTTGCGGCGCGAATCGCAGCCCAGCTCGAACTCGACACGGAGCAGGTTGAGCTCCTCCGCCTCGCTGGAAGTCTCCACGACGTTGGCAAGCTCGCGATCCCCGAGGAGATCTTGCGCAAGCCTGGCCCCTTGAACGAGGCGGAGCGCGTCGTCCTCGAGCGCCACCCGCAGATCGGTTACCGGATGCTTGACTCGCTCGGCGTCGAACCTGTGGCGACCTGGGTGCTTCACCACCACGAGCGCTGGGACGGCGCCGGTTACCCGAACCGGCTCGAAGGAGGCGATATCCCGCTCGGCGCCCGCATCCTCTTCGTCGCCGATGCCTACGACGCGATGACGACGGAGCGGGTCTATCGCGACGGGCTCTCGCACGACCAGGCAATGCGCGAGCTGGAGCGCTGCGCGGGCACCCAGTTCGATCCCACCGTTGTCGCCGCGTTCAAGGCAGAGCTCGGGATCGCCGAGACCGAGCGCCCCAAGACCGCGATCGCCGTCTAGTCCGGACGCGTAGGCTGGCGGGGCGCCCTACACGCCCCGATGGCACACTCCCACGCCTCGATCGACACACTCGGCGACGGCATCTTCCGAAAGGTGCGGCATGCGCTCGGTGTTACCGCTTTCGGCGTGAATGCGATGGTGCTGCCGTCCGGCGCAGAGTGGTTTCGCCACTTCCACGACAAGCAGGACGAGCTCTACTTCGTCCACCGCGGGCGGGTCGGCTTCGAGGTGGGCGGCGAGGAGTTCGAGCTCGAGGCGGGCGGGCTCTGCCACGTCGAGTCGACGATGCCGCGGCGCTTCTGGAACGCCGGGACGACGAGGTCGTCCTCCTCGTGATCGGCGGCAAGGACGGGTACGTCGGTCGGGACGGCCGCATGGTCGACCCGACCGATGAGGAGCGCCGGCGCGCACTTGCGTCCGGCGACCTGGGCGCGCTCCGGCGTCGGGCGGACTAGAGCGGGATGTTCCCGTGCTTTCGCGCGGGGCGGCTCTCGCGCTTCGTCAGCGCCGTGGCCAGCGCGTCACAGAGCACCGGCCGGGTGCGGCGCGGCTCGATCACGTCGTCGACGTAACCCCGTTCGGCCGCGATGTAGGGATTTGCGAACTTCGCCCGGTACTCGGCGATGAGTTCGGCGCGCTGCGTGTCCGGGTCATCGGCCTCGTCGAGCTCCTTCCGGAAGACGATGTTCACCGCCCCCTCGGGCCCCATGACTGCAACCTCAGCGGTCGGCCATGCGAAGTTGAAATCCGCCCGGATGTGCTTCGAGCTCATCACGTCGTACGCACCGCCGTAAGCCTTCCGGGTGATGAGGGCGATCTTCGGGACGGTCGCCTCGCAGTAGGCGTAGAGAAGCTTGGCGCCGTGTCGGATGATTCCGCCCCACTCCTGGGTGGTGCCCGGCAGGAAACCGGGCACGTCGACGAACGTGACGAGCGGGATGTTGAACGCATCGCAGAAGCGCACGAAGCGTGCGCCCTTGACCGAGGAGTCGATGTCGAGCGTGCCGGCGAGCGCGCGGGGATTGTTGGCGACGACCCCGATCGGATGGCCCGCCAGGCGTGCGAACCCGCAGACCAGGTTCTCCGCCCAGAGCTCGTGCACTTCGAGGAACTCCCCCTCGTCGACCACCCGGTGGATGACGGCCCTCATATCGTAGGGCTTGGTCGGGTTCGCCGGCACGATCCGGTCGAGCTCGGCGTCCTCGCGGTCGGGCGGGTCGCTCGGCTCGAAGTACGGCGGCGCGTCGACGTTGTTCTGCGGGAGGAAGGAGAGGAGGTAACGGGCGTCCTCGAGGCAGGCGTCCTCACCGGCCGACGTGAAGTGGGCGACGCCGGACTTCGACGCGTGCGCAGTCGCGCCGCCGAGCTCCTCGAACGTGACCTCCTCGCCCGTCACGGTCTTCACGACCTCGGGCCCGGTGATGAACATGTACGAGGTCTCACGCACCATGAGCACGAAGTCCGTGATCGCGGGCGAATAGACGGCACCGCCCGCGGTGGGCCCCATGACGAGGCTGAGTTGAGGGACGACGCCCGAGGCCTGCACGTTGCGCCAAAAGATCTCCGCGTAGCCACCGAGCGAGACGACGCCCTCTTGGATCCGCGCGCCACCCGAGTCGTTGATCCCAATGACCGGACAGCCGTACTTGAGCGCGAGATCCATGACCTTGCAGATCTTCTCGGCGAAGGCCTCGGAGAGCGTCCCGCCGAAAACCGTGAAGTCCTGCGAGAAGACGAACACGCGGCGGCCGAAGATCGTCCCGTAACCCGTCACGACGGCGTCCCCCCAGGGCCGGCGCTCCATCATCCCGAAGTGCGGGTTCCGGTGGCGGACAAACCGATCGAGCTCGACGAAGCTGCCGGGGTCTAGGAGCTTCTCAAGTCGCTCCCTCGCAAGGAGCTTTCCGCGCTCGCGCTGACGGTTGACTGCGCGCGCGTCGCCTGGGTGCAGCGCCTCCTCCCGGAGGCGCGCGAGCTCGGCGAGCTTGTCCTCGGCGGTGGGCTCAGATGCTTCGCGGGGGTCTTCGGTCCTCGCCACTCCTCGGGAGCCTAGATCTCGGCACGCGTTGCCGCACTTCCGTCACATTCCGCGCGCCACAAGCGCGCTTTCCAGCAGTAGGCTGAAACCCGAGCAGGGGCGGGTCGGGACCCGCAGTCAGACGCGAGAACTCGCTACGGCGCTTGGTGGGCGTCGTACGTGCCGAACTCCTCTCGCAAGGCAGTGCAGATCTCTCCCACGGTGCAGTTGGCCGCGAGCGCCTCGCGCATCGGATAGAGGAGGTTCTCCGTCCCGCGGGCCGCTTCCCGGACCCGGGCGAGGGTGCCTTCCGCGGCCGCCCCGTCCCGGTCGGCGCGCATGCGCTTCGTCCGGTCGATCTGACGCCGCTCGGACTGCGGATCGAGCGTATGCAACTCGATCTCGTCCTCCGCGCCCTCCGCATAGTGGTTCACACCGACGATCACGCGCTCGGCGGACTGGACGCCCCGCTCGTGCTCGAACGCTGCGTCCTCGATCTCGCGCTGCACGAATCCGGCCTCGATCGCCGCAACGGCGCCCCCGAGCTCGTCGATGCGCTCGATCAATTCCCAGGCCCGGTCCTCCAGTTCTCGCGTGAGCGTCTCGATGAAGTACGCCCCCCCGAACGGGTCCGCCGTGTCCGTGCCGCCGACCTCGTGAGCCAGGATCTGCTGCGTCCTCAGTGCGACGCGCGCCGATCGCTCGGTGGGGAGAGCGAGCGCCTCGTCGAACGCGTTCGTGTGAATGGACTGAGCCCCACCGCAGACCGCCGAAAGGGCCTGGACAGCAACACGGACGACATTGTTCTCCGGCTGCTGCGCCGTCAGCGTCGACCCGCCCGTCTGGGCGTGGAAGCGCAGAGCCTGCGCCTTCGGATTCGTCGCGCCGAAGCGCTCGCTCATGATCCGGGCCCAGAGACGCCGAGCCGCGCGGAACTTCGCCACCTCCTGGAAGAAGTGATTGTGCGCGTTGAAGAAGAACGACAGGCGCGCCCCGAACTCGTCGGGCGAGAGCCCGGCCGCGACGGCCGCCTCGCAGTAGGCGATCCCGTTCGCGAGCGTGAACGCGAGCTCTTGCACCGCGGTCGAGCCGGCCTCCCTGATGTGGTAGCCCGAGATGGAGATCGTGTTCCAGCGCGGCAGCCGCTCGCGGCAGTACGCGAAGAGGTCGGTCGTCACGCGCATCGAGGGACGCGGCGGAAAGATGTAGTTCCCACGCGCGATGTACTCCTTGAGGATGTCGTTCTGCACCGTGCCTCGCAGCTCGGCTGCCGTCACCCCCTGGCCCTCGGCGACCAGCTCGTAGAGGAGCAGGAGGAGTGCCGCCGGCGCGTTGATCGTCATCGACGTGGACACCTCGCCGAGCGGGATGCCTTCCAGCAGACGCTCCATGTCGGCGAGCGAGTCGATCGACACTCCCGCTCGGCCGACCTCGCCCTCCGCGCGCGGGTCGTCCGAGTCGTAACCGAGTTGCGTGGGGAGGTCGAAGGCGATCGACAGCCCCGTCTGCCCCCGCTCCAGGAGGTAGCGGAAGCGCGCGTTCGTCTCTTCGGCTGAGGCGAAGCCCGCGTACTGGCGGATCGTCCACGCACGACCGCGGTACATGTCCCGATAGGGGCCGCGCGTGAAGGGGAAGTCGCCCGGCAGCTCGAGCTCGATCCCGGCCACGTCCTCCTCCGTGTAGACCGGCTTGACCTCGATCTCCGACTCGGTCGCCCGGCGATCCCTCGAGGCCGCCATGCGGACATCGTACGCCGGGGCGTGAACACCCGGCCTCGCGGCTGAACGAGGTACATGACGAACGAGCTCGACCCCACACGAAATCGAAGCCCAGGAGCCCCAGCTCCTGCGAAGCGCGAAGCCATGTCCCTCATCCCGAAACCGCTACTGGGCTGGGATGGAGAACCTCGCGGGTGCTGGTACACGGGCACCGGCGGCCGACTCGTCTATCCCGCCTGGTGGCGGGGACCCGGCTTCCGGCGCGGCCAGCGACTCGGCGGGATCGCGCAAAGTCAGGCCGACGCGTCGGGCAACGGCGAAGAAACCGTCGCGGGCGCCGACCACGATCGAACGCGCCGACAGCGCCTCGGCCGAGTCGTAGCGCGGTCACAAGCTAGGGTCAGGCCGTGCTGGTCACGGTGAGACTCTTCGCGGGCCTTCGCGAGCGCGCCGGAACAGATGCACTCGAGGTCGAGCTTTCGGAGGGTGCCGGCGTCGACGACCTCTGGCCGGCGCTCCGCGAGCGGCTCGGCGAGCGTCCGGAGGGCCTCCTCGTCGCGGTGAACCGCCGTTACGCAGGGCCGGATACTCGCCTCTCGAACCGCGACGAGGTCGCTCTCATCCCGCCCGTCTCCGGCGGGGCGTTCCGGCTCACCACTGAGCCGATCGACCCGAGCGCAGTCGCGGCCGAAGTGGCCGACGAGCGCGCCGGAGCGACCGCGACGTTCGCCGGGACAACTCGGGTCGAATCGCGCGGGCGGACTGTCCTCTACCTCGACTACGAGGCCTATGCGGGGATGGCGGAGGACGTCATGGCCGAGATCGCGGCCGAGCTCGAGGCGCGATACGACCTCTCGCGAATCGCCGTCACACACCGAATCGGCCGCGTCGCGATCGGGGAGACGAGCGTCGTGGTCGCCGTGTCGGCTCCCCACCGGCACGACGCCCTCGCGGCCTGTCGCGACGCGATCGACGCCCTCAAGGAGCGCGTGCCTCTCTGGAAGAAGGAGGTCTACGAGCGTGGCGAGGAATGGATCGGACGCGGCTCGTAGTGGCGTAGCGCGTTTTGCAGCGGCCAGAGTTGCCGTAGCGGAGAGAGGCGGGGCGTGCGCCCCTCTCCGCTCGGCCTCAACAGATGACGATCAGGTGGAACGCCTTGTCGGCGTTCGAGCCCGTGCTCGCTTCCGTCTCGACGCGAAGCGCACTCTCGGTTGCCGCGCCGCCGACGCCGATCTGGCCCGTGGCACCAGCCGTCTCACCGAGCGCCAGCGACCCGGCGTACGCGCAGCTCGCAACGGAGTCGGCGAACGCCACCTCGTACGTCCCGGACGCCGTGCGGCTCGCGGCGGCGACTCCGCTTCCGCGGATGAGCGAACCGTCGGCTGCGACGACCGCCCAGCGCGTCGAAGCGGGTGCGCCGGGTGCTCCCTGCTCGCCCTTCTCACCGGCCGGGCCCTGCGGCCCAGCGACTCCCTGAGGCCCGACCGGCCCAGCGGGGCCGGTGGGGCCAGCGGCGCCTGCCGGACCGGCCGGCCCGACCGCGCCCGCGGGCACGACCGAAGCGGAGTACTTGCCGTTCTCACCCAGGGCAAGAAGCTGCCCCGGAACGGGCCTGCGCGAGGCGCTCAGCCCGTCGACCTTCCCGGCGTTCTTGGCGAAGAGCGCGACTCGCACCAAGCCAGCTCCGGCCGCGCCGACCGGCGTTGCGGCGACCAGCGAAGTGATTAGCGCGGCAGCACCGAGCCCTGCCGCCCAACGGCCTTTCGACCAACTCGTCAACGGATCTCCTTCCGACGTGGGGACGTCGTCGGTGATACCGGGCTCCGACGCGGAATCGGCTGAAAGCGCGTGTCTCGAAACGAATCCGCGCGGCCTTTGTGACCTCCGGCTTACCTCGAACGAAGGCGGATAGTCGCGCAGCTCTTTGCGGCCGCGTTCCCGAGGCCGTCCCAGGCCTCGACACAGAAGCGGTACCCGCGCCCGGCGCGCGGAGAGCGCCAGAAGACGTAGTACGTTCGACCGGCCTCGCGCGTGGAGAGGCGCGTGGAAAGCGTGCGGACGACTCGCGAGCCACGCAGGACGCGCACCCGCTCGCGCGGGCGCCCGTCCACGTCGGAGACTCGGTACAGGAGCTTCATCGACGCGCCGCGCCGGCCGCTGCTGACGAGGGCCCGAACGAGCGGCCCTGTGCGATCCGGACGGGCGACGACGATGGGTGTCGGATCCGAGCTCGCGGGCGCCGATCCGGTCGCGTCGGTCGCCGTGACCACGATCTCGAAGGTCGATCCGATGTCCGCGGACGTTGGGAGGTAGGTCCGGGCGGTCGCGCCCGGGATGTCGACGCATGCAGTGCCGGCGATGTTGCAGCGACGCCACGCGTAGGCGAAGGTGAGCGGCGAGAAGGCCGTCCAGGTGCCGTCGGTCCCGACGAGCTGGGCTCCCTCTTCGGCGGCCCCTGCGATCGCGGGTCGCACGGCCGCCAGAGGCGCCGGCGCGAAGCCGCCCGAGACGTCCGCGGTGAAGCCTGCGCCCCCGCTCGACGAGGCGATGCGCAGAACGTAGGTGCCCGCCGCCGAGGGGGTGGCGGAGACTTCGGTGTGGCGGCCCGTCTGCGTCCCGAACGCAACCGGTGCCCCGCCGGGGCTCAGGAGCTGGACGTTGAAGAAGGGGCCGAGCGTCGAGCTCCAAGTCGGAGACGTGACCGTGACTCCGACGGGGAAGGAGGGGTTCGTGACGGCGATCGGATAGTCGACGGCACCACCTGCGGGCGGCACGGTCGCGTCGCGCAGGAGATGCGGGGGAAGCGCAGGCGGTGAGGCTAGCGGCGCTCCGGCGGCCGCTAGCGCCGCGTAGGCGTCCAGGCGGCCGGCGCCGTACTCGACATCCGAACCCCTGGCCCCCCAGTCGATCGCCGTGGACATCAGCCGGCCCTTGACATCGGCGGGGGAGAGGCTGCCGTTGGCCTCGAGCATGAGGAGGGTCACGCCGGCAACGTAAGGAGCCGACA
>JACCXC010000184.1 GCA_013697275.1 Actinomycetota bacterium
CGTACAGGACCTGAACGTGATCGTGAAGGCGGACGTCCAGGGGTCGATCGAGGCGGTGAGCGGCGAGCTCGCGAAGATCCGCCACCCCGAGGTGCGCGTGAACGTCATTCACACGGGGATCGGCGGGATCGCGGAGTCGGACGTCATGCTGGCCTCGGCCTCGAACGCGATCGTCGTCGGCTTCAACGTCCGGCCCAACGCGGAGGCGCGGGCGCTCGGCGAGCGCGAGGGCGTCGACATTCGGACGTACCGAGTGATCTACCAGCTGACGGGCGACATCGAGCAGGCGCTCGTCGGAATGCTCGCGCCAGAGCGCGTCGAGGAGACCCTCGGGGAGGCCGAGGTGCGAGCGCTCTTCCGTGCCTCGCGCGTCGGGACGATCGCTGGCTCGTACGTCACGACGGGCGTCGTGCGCCGGAACGCCCAGGTCCGGGTCGTCCGCGAGGGCACGGTCGTCCACGAGGGCACGATCTCGGGCCTCAAGCGCTTCAAGGACGACGTGCGCGAGGTCGCCGCCGGCTTCGAGTGCGGAATCCTGCTGGAAGGCTTCAACGACGTGAAGGAAGGCGACGTCCTCGAGGCGTACGAGACGCGCGAGATCGAGCGAACCGACCTCTCCGCCGGGAACGGCGGGCCGCCGGCCGAAGAGCCTGCCGGCGACGACGCGGCGTAGCCTGGGCGGGGCCACGGTGGCCTCCGGGTTCGTCGGGATCCTTTCGGTCGAGCTCCACTTCCCCGGGGCCGGCTCGCTGAAGGGAAAGCGCAAGTTCGTGAAGTCGGCCAAGGCGCAGCTGCAAAACCGCTTCGGCGCATCCGTGGCCGAGGTCGACCACCACGAGCTCTGGCAGCGCGCCGGCCTCACCGTCGCGTGCGTCGCTCGTGACTACGGAGAGATCGAGAAGCTCCTCGACGGAGCCGAGCGGTACCTGCACGGCCAGGAGTTCGATCTCGTCCGCGCCGAGCGAGAAGTGGTGTCGGTCGAGTGAGCGAGCGCATGCGGCGGGTGAACGAGGCGGTGCGCGAGGTGCTCTCGGAAGCCGTCGGCGACCTGAAGGACCCTCGGATCGGGTTCGTGACCGTCACCGGGGTCGACACGAGCCGCGACCTGCGCCAGGCAACGGTGTACGTGAGTGTCCTCGGCAGCGAGCGCAAGCGCACGGCGACCTTGGAGGGTCTGACCTCCGCCCGCGGAACTCTCCAGAGCCGACTGAACCGGGAGCTTCACCTCAAGCGAACTCCTCAGCTGGCCTTCGAGTACGATCCGACCGTCGAGCGGGGGGTCCGGCTCTCGAAGCTGATCGATGAGCTATCGCCCGGTGACCGATCCGAGGACTGAGCTGAACGAGATCTCACGCGCGATCGAGGCGCACGGGCGCTTCGTCGTGACGACGCACGAGAACCCGGACGGGGACGCCCTGGGGTCGCTCGTCGCGATGAAGCTCGCTCTCGAGGCGCTTGGCAAGGAAGTGTCCGCGTATCTCGCCGGCACGGTGTCGTTCCCACGCGAGTACAGCTTCATGCCTCTGGACGACGTTGCGCGCGACGAGGCGCCCCCGATGGAGGGGCGCGTGCTCGTCGCGGTCGACTGCGCGAACGAGAGCCGCCTCGGCCCGGACGGCGGGGCCCTGCTCGAAGGGGCGGGCTTCGTGATCAACATCGACCACCACCACGACAACACGCGTTTCGGGGACGTCAACCTGATCGTGGCCGACGCCTCGTCGACGGGCGAGATCCTCCGCGATCTCTTCCGCGAGCTCGGCGTCGAGCTCACCCCCGCGATCGCAGAGGCGCTCTACATCGCGGTGGTCACTGACACCGGGCGCTTCCAGTACACGAACACGAGCGCGCGATCCTTCCGGCTCGCCGCGGAGTTGGTCGACGCGGGCGCGAACGTCCACCGCGTCTTCCAAGGCGTGTACGAGAACGTGGCGTTCGCGAAGTTGAAGCTGCTCGCCCGGGCGCTCGACCACGCACAGGTGCTCGAGGGCGGACGAGTGATCGTCTCTCACCTCGGGCGGGACGACTTTCAGGACGCGGGTGCGGAGGAGCCCTTCTCGGAGGGGATCATCGACTATCTGCGCGCCGTCGAGGGAGCCGAGATCGCTGCGCTCATCCGTCAACCGCCGAGCGCGAACGGACCGGGCCGGCGAGTGAGCCTGCGAACGACGGAGGAGGGTCTCGATGTCTCCGCGATCGCCCGAAAGAGCGGTGGAGGCGGCCATCGCCAGGCTGCGGGCTTTCCATCCGAGGACACCGTCGCAGAGATCACGGATTTCATCCGCCGGGAGTACCGCGCCCAAGCTGAAGCGCACTAGCGTCAGGTCGCGGCGCGATCTCGCGCAGCGTTTCGTCTCCTTACGCGCGTGAGTCGCTTCACCCCGGGGACCCCCCTGAGTTACCCCTCGCGGTCCAGCGTATCGGCGAAGATCGCGTGCGTGGTGCGCGAATAGTGCCGCCATCGTCACGGAACCCTGGCGAGATGAACGAGGCCGGCGCCGGCCTCGTGCTCGTCGACAAGGAGGCAGGGCCCTCGTCCTTCTCCGTCGTCCGCCGCGTGGGTCACGCCCACGGGCTGAAAGCCGGCCACGCAGGGACGCTCGACCCGTTCGCGACCGGGCTCCTGGTCTGCCTGCTCGGCCGGGCCACGCGGCTCGCGCGCTACCTCGTCGGGCTCGACAAACGCTATGTGGTCACCATCAGACTCGGGCTGCGTACCTCGACCGGGGACGTCGAAGGCGAGGAAACCGAGTCCACTCCCGTGCCGGGTGAGGAGGAGATCCTCAGCCTTCGGGGCGAGGTCGAGCTTCCCGTGCCCGCGGCGAGCGCGGTCAAGATCGACGGAGAGCGCGCGTACCGCCTCCATCGCCGCGGCGTCGTCGTGGAGATGCCCACGCGTCGCTCGACCGTCCACGCGCTCGAGATCCTCCGGTACGAGCCGCCCGAGGTCGTCCTCGACCTCCACGTCTCGAGCGGGACGTATGTGCGCTCGATCGCAGCGTGCCTCGGCGGCCATTGCACTGCGCTGCGGCGAACGGCGGTCGGACAGCTTCTTGTGGACGAGGCCGACGAGGCGCACCTGCGCCCGCCGCTCGACGCGCTTTCCCACCTCCCGCACCTCGCGCTCTCCGCCGAGGAGGAGCGGCTCGTCCGCACCGGCCGTTCGTTGAACGGTCACGCCGCCCACGGGGCCGTCGCCCTCGTCCGTGACGGCGTGCTGGTCGGTGTCGGGCGAGCCGAAGGTGGGCTCGTCCGGCCGGAGACGGTCATCGCGTGAAGGTCCTCCGCTCACCGCAGGAGGCCGAGCCCGCCGAGCGGGCCGTCTCCATCGGCACGTTCGACGGCGTCCACCGCGGACATCGCGCTGTGATCGGGGCCGCCGTTGCCACCGGACTTCGCTCCGCTGTCGTCACCTTCGAACCGCACCCGCGAGCCGTGCTCGGCTACGAGGTCCAGCTCCTGGCGTCCTTCGAGCGGCGGCTCGAACTTCTTGCCGACGCCGGGCCTGACGAGACCCTGGTCGTCGAGTTCACACCCGAGCTCTCGCGCCTTTTGCCGGATGAGTTCGTCGCGCATGTCCTGGAGCCGCTTGGAAGCCGGGTCGTAGTCGCGGGTGACGGCTTTCGTTTCGGGGCCGGTCGGCGGGGTGACGCGGACACCCTGCGAGTCCTCGGACTCGACGTCCAACCGGTCCCGCTGCTCCCAGGTGTCTCGTCCAGCCGCATCCGCGAGCTGCTTCGCGAGGGGAAGATCGGCGAGGCAGCCGAGCTCCTGGGCCGCTCGCCCGAGCTCGAAGGGACAGTCGTGGCCGGAGACCAGCGCGGCGGGACGCTCGGGTTTCCCACGGCGAACCTCGCCGTCTCGCACGGCCTCCTCGTTCCCGCGCACGGGATCTATGCGGGGCAGGCCGTTGTCCCGGGCGGAGGGGGCCCGTACCGGACGGCCGTGTCGATTGGCGTGAACCCGCACTACGGAGGGCAGGAGCGCCGAATCGAGGCGTTTCTTCTTGACTTCGCCGGCGATCTCTACGGGTCGAGGCTACGCGTCGAGCTCTGGCAGCGCTTGCGTGATGAGCGTGCCTTCGCGAGCGAGGCGGAGCTCGTCGAGCAGATCGCCCACGATGTCGAGGCGGCGAGGGCGGCACGGCCACCCGTAAGCCCAAAGTAAGCAGGTCGAGAAAACCGCAACTTCTAGCGTTCGCTAGCGTCCATGCGGTTTTTCGGCTCGTTTGCTAACCGGATGCTAACGCGCGCTCGAGTGCCGGGACGATCGCCGTGGGGGCAACCTGCGCGAGATCAAGCCCGAAGGCGCCCTCGTCGCCTTGAGTTGCCTTGCGAAGAAACGCTTCTTCGCTCGGCGCTCAGCATCGGGGTTCATGCGGTTCGCGTCCTTTCCAGTAGGCCCGCGACCGTCTCGGCCGCGAGCTCGTCCGATTGCGGGAGCAAGTGCGCATACGTCCCGAGCACCGTCTTTGGGTCGTCGCCGAGACGAGCGGCCACGACGTGGACAGGGACGCCGTTCGTAAGCGCGAGCGTCGCAGCGGAGTGGCGGAGAACGTGCAGCGACCCGGTGGGCAGGCCCGCCGCCTTGCGATGCTGGCCGAACCAGGCCGTCAGGCGTTGCGGGTGGATCGGCCCGCCGAGCGCGTCCGCGAAGACGAGGTCGCGATCAACGTAGGCAGGACCCGCGTAGGCACGCTCGGCGAGCTGGACGTCCCGATGCTCGCGCAGGGCGCGCACCGTCGCCTCGTCGAGCGCGACCGTCCGGCGCGAGCGCGCCGACTTCGGCGGCCCGAACGTGCAGCCGCCGCGGGTCGGGAGGAGCTGCTGCTCGACGCTGACGCGACCGGCGTCCAGATCCGTACAGCGCCAGCTGAGGCCGGCGATCTCGCCCCGGCGCAGCCCCGTCGTCGCGGCCAACCGCCAGAGCGAAAAGAGGCGATCGCCTTCGACGTGCTCGAGGAAGCTCCGGAGCTCGCCCGCCGTCCACGCCTGCACGCGCGAGCGCTCGGCCGCGGGCGGGTCCGCCTGGTCGGCCGGATTCCGCACGAGCCGTCCCCAGCGAACGGCATCTCGGAGCGCGCGGTGGAGGACTGCGTGTGTTTGCCGCCTCGTCGACACCGAGAGGCCCGCCTGCTCGAGCTCGCGGTAAAGCGCGTTGACCCGCCCGCCGGTGATCGCCTGCAGGCGCAGGTGCCCGAGCGCGGGGAGGATGCGAAGTCGAACGAGCGCGTGAGGGTCGAGACCGGGACTCTTCGGAAGCGGGCCGAGTCGCTAGAACTGTTCCGCGTGAAGGACATCGCGGTGAAGAAGTCGCTCACGCAGCGCTCGCGCGGCCGCGGCGACCTCCGGATCACAAGCACCGACCCGAGCACTCCCGAGGTTACGTTCTTGCCCATTGAGAAGCCCGACGAGGTAGCGGAGACGCTTCGCGGCCTCGTCCGCACGGCTCGAAAGCAGGCGGGGGTTCTTACGCAGGAGCGGATGTAACTCCCGGTCATCGGAGACGCTCGCCTCCTGCGCGATCGAGAGGCCGCCGGCTGGTCATTTCGGCCTCCGCTCGCGCGAGGAGCCACGCCGGAATCCCGGCAACTTCCCCTCTAGACACGGACGGCACAAAGGAGTACATTCGCGCGTCAGGGGTCTCAGCGGGTGGCCAACCCGTTTGGTCAACGCCAGTGAGACAAGGACGTGCCGCCGCCTCTGCGGCGTCGGCGGAAAGGATGAGCGAGATGCGGCTACATTTGGCGATCCTCGCAGCTAGTGCAATTACGGTGATGGCTGCTCCCACTGCCGGGGCAGAAGCGGGCTCGAGCGCTCCCCGGCCGAGTACCGCGACGCTGAACACGTTCCCTGGATCACTAGGGGTGCAGGCGTCTAAGGCCGCCGCGAAAAGGCAACTGAAGAGCCTCAAGCGGGCTCTGAAGACGGCGAAGTCGAGGGCGGGCGCCACGACACCGACGACGACGACGCTCCGGACGTTTTCAGCGACCGCGGGTATTTCCGACGGCGCTGCTGCGCCGAACGAGCTCCCGCAATCATCAGGGGCTAACTGCAGTTGGAGTAGCTGGTATACGACGTCAAACTACGCCTACGTTTGGCCGACCGCCGGCACGTGGTGGGAGATTTACTGCTACGGCGACGGCTTTTACGGCACCCATCTGAGCCAGTGGTGGCATTTCTATTACTGGACCCCCGCGACCGGGACGGTCTACTACGGCACGTGGCGGAAACCTCATAATCAGAACTGCATGTGGTGGTGGGACGTCTACAATCTCGCTGAGTACGGCCCGTACTTCTGTTGACCGGGCGGCGAACCCAGTCAACTCGTTGCCGCGTACCGTAGAGGCCCGGGCGCGAGAAG
>JACCXC010000191.1 GCA_013697275.1 Actinomycetota bacterium
CCCCGACTGTTTGATCAGTCTCCGCTACGCCCGGCCCGTCAGCGCCGGCCCACCGGCGCCCCCGCTCCGGACGATGAAGCCGGTCGCGGCGACCGCGCGCAGGATCTGCGCCATCGTCGCCGGGGGATCGAAGGCGTTCGGAGCCGGCGAGACGCCGCGAATGTGCCGGATCCATGCGGCGTGGCGTGCCTCCACGGAATGGATCTTCGCCGCCGCCACGAGCACCGCGTCGGCGTTGATCCTCGGAGCCTGGCCCTTGTAGGCCTTGACGCCCGTTTCCTCGAGCGTCTGCGCGGTCGCCTGGAACGCGCGCTGGCTCTGGGTCGTGCCGCGGAAGTTGAAGCGCGGCTTCTTGACCGCGTTTTGCCCCAGCGCCTTCTTCAGGAACGCAACGTGCGCGCGCTCGTGCGCGCCCACGATGCGGGCGAACTCGAGCGTGCGGCCGCTCAGCGCGCCGCCTCGCTCGGCCCGGGTGTAGAACTCCGCCTCGAGAAACTCGAGGGTGAGCGCGAAGTTCAGGATCGCGACGTCCCTCCTCGTGATCCTGGTACCCGCTTTGGCGTCCGCGGCGAGCGTCCCGAGCAGGGCGCCGCCGCCGACGAGCCCGCCGCCGGCGAGGGCGGTCTTGCGCAGGAAGTCGGCCCTCGAGTCACCGGCGACGCTGTCTGCGGCCTCGCGGATCGCACCGTCCACGTCCAGCTCCGCGAGCGTGATGGGTTCGGCATGCATGGTCTGTGTCTCCTCCGGGTTGGTGAAGCTGGATGCTCGATCGCCTACGGACACGGGACGATGAATCCGGTCCCGGCGACGGCCTGCTCAATCTGCTCGCGCGACCGCGCCTGGTCGAACGCCTGCGGCGCGGGGGTCATGTCGAGGATGTCCCGGACCCACGCGGCGTGGCGGGCCTCGACGGAGACGATCGACGCCGCCGGGGCGACGAGCGCCGTCGAGACGCGATCGACCTGCCCGTTGTACGCCGCGACGCCGGTGTCCTCGAGGACGCGTGCCGTTGCGAGGAACTGCTGCTGGTTCCGAGTCGTCTCGCCGAAGTTGAAGCACGGCTTGGTTCGCGCCGCGCTTCCGAGCGCCCGCTGGAGGAACTGGACGTGCGCGCGCTCGTGCGCGCCGACGACGCGTGCGAACCGGAGCGCCTCGCCGCTCAACCCGCCGCGGTTCTCGGCCTCGGTGTAGAACTCCGCCTCCAGGAACTCGAGCGTCAGCGCGAAGTTGAGGATGTCGCGGTCTCGCGCGGCCGACGAGGTGTGGTTTCCGAGCGCGACCGTCGGCAGCCCGCCGAAGACGACACCGCCGGCGATCAAGGTGCCGCCGCCGAGCAGCTTCTTCAGGAAAGAGCCGCGGGTCGCCGAATGGCCTCCGTCGAGACCATTGCCTCGCGCCGCTTGCTCGTCCACGAGCTCGAGGGTGATTCGATCGGGCACAGCGTAGCCCCCTCTACCGGATGGAGGGCCTCGCCGTGACGCGACTTTACCTGTCGCGGTGCAAAGCGCAAACACGGATAACGACTTTCGAGACGGGGTCGCGTTGCAGCGCCTGGGCGTTCGGGTCGCCGCCGCGCCCGTCGCTCGGCCCGCAAAGCGCGTGCAAAGCAGCGGCGGCGAACGGCCGCGACTCAGCCCTCTCTCGATGTGGCGAGAAACTCGCATTACACGGGGTTTCGCCACCTACGGCGACTATCGGCGAACGCTCCCGCCAGCTTCACACGCGGGAGGTCCCTGGTTCGATCCCAGGTGCGCCCGCTGCGCATGGCGTCGGCGCCCGCGCCCGGCTCGTTCACGAGCGCGTAGCACGCGCGCGGGCTCAACAAAAGGCACGCAGAGTGCCGAGCGTCCGCGAGCGGGCCGGGGTGAAGGGCACCCCGTCGCTTATGCGATGGCCCTGAGGTGTCGGAGCCTGCGGACGTCAGGTTTCGGCCTCCGCTCTCTGGAGGTTCCACTGGCGGTGCATGGCTCTGCTGCGCTTACAAGCGGCAGACCGGACGTGACGTGGGGAAATCGCGCGGAAGGGGTACAGACGCGGACACTCACGCCGGGGGAGAATCGCTCTCACCCCTACAGACGGGACCGAGCGGCGAGAGAGCACGGCGGACGAGCGCGGGAGGCAGGCGCCGATGCGGCGGGCGCTTGCGGCACTTGATCGGTGCGTAGGCGGGAGCGGGTCGAGGAGAACACACATCCCACCTTCCCCACCTAGAGGGGCAGGCCTTGCGGCGGGTCTGCCCCTCGAGAGTACGAATCATTCCGGACTGCCGCGCAACTGCGGCCCTTGCACAATCGAGAACTCACCCTGGCGGCACATGCGTTTCTGGCACTCGATGCCGAACAAGCAGCCGACCTCATAGGCGCGCGGTACGACGTGCTTCGATCGGCGGGCTGCGCCGCCGAAGCGGCGGTCGTCGTCGCCGTTCACCCAGAGGTCGAGATCGGCGACGCGATCGGTCTCATCCGCCGCGGCTGCCCCGCGCGGACGGCGGTTGCCATGCTTCTGTAGCAAACGACGTCGGGGCCCTCCGCCCGCGTTCTACGGGAGGACGAGCGCGCAAATGCGACCATACGGCGAGGCTATCCCCGGCAACGGAGGTCTTGGGTGTCCGCGCCACCGACAGTTCACGAGCTTCGGCTCGTCGTCACCGCCCCCGACTACGACGAGGCGCTCACGTTCTATCGAGACGTTCTCGGGCTACGAGAGCGCGGGGCCTTCGCTTCGCCGGACGGCGGCCGCGTGACGATCCTCGAGGCGGGTCGGGCCACGCTTGAGCTCACCGACCCAACGAACGCGGACTTCATCGACGAGGTCGAGGTCGGAAGGCGCGTTGCTGGGCACATCCGCGTCGCCTTCGAGGTGGATGACAGCGTCGGGATGACGCAGACGCTCGCCGCCGCAGGCGCAAAGGTCCTCGCCGAGCCGACCCGCACGCCCTGGCACTCGCTCAATGCGCGGCTCGAGGGCCCGGCCGGTCTGCAGCTGACGCTCTTCACCGAGCTCGCCGGATAGTCGCGCCGAGAGGAGGGAGCGCGCGTACGAAGATCGCGCTTTCGCCGATCCTCTCTACGACGACGGCTCGCGGCTCGAGCGTCCACGCCGGTGGCGGTGCCCGGCGTCCGTGGGAACCTCTCAGTCTTTACCGGAAATTTGGCAATAATCACTCGTTCGGGCGATTGCCCCGACGGGCTGCGGCCGCAATCCTTGTTGTGCGGGACCGAGGGAGCATCCTCGCCCGTCTGCGGCTATGAAAATCTCTGCGGCACCACCACACCGGGTTGGCGACCTTCTGCGCTTCTTGAGTCAGATGGGGTACGCCGCGGACGAAATCGAGTACGCCGTCGTCGAAGTGGGCGGCGGAGCTCTCGAGGACGCGGCAGAAATGTCGCCGCTTGCACTCGCTCGTCGAATCGGCGTCTGGAACGCCGTCAACGACGGAACCGCTCGTATCCTCGACGTTCGGAGGTGAACCGACTGGCGTAGCTCTGCGACAAATGACGACGGGAGCCGTTGGAGTTCGCGGTCTCCCGCTTTCAGGTGAAGCTGGGCGAGGACGGCCGAACTTTCGCGAGCACTTGGCAAGGTTTGCGGCGGCACGGCGTCTCCCCAGGTGAAAGAGCAAAGAGAAATTTAACTGCGGCAACTGCGGCTTTGGATCGGAATCAGGGGAAGACCTCGTCGAGGTCCCCTCGCCGGTGCTGAATCTCGCTGAGGCCCGCGAAGGAGGACCAAAAAAGTGAGTCGTACGGCGAGGTTCTTTAGTAGAGGCGTGCTTTTGACCGTCTTTGTGGCAACGGTGGCGCTGCTCGCGAGCCCGAGCGCGTTGGCCGTTCACCAGACCAACCACCTGGAGCTCGAAGGCGACATCGCGGACAACGCCGCGCTGCCGGCGCCCGACTGGGCGAGCCTCTTCGATGCAACCGGTAACCCCACCGCTCTCGGGGACGACTGCGTCTTCGTGCAGGACGACACCGCGCAGAGCGGAGCGACGGACGACACGACCTTCGCGTCGAGCAACAAGAACAACGACCTGATCGCGACGTGGAACTGGGCGACCGGGAACGTCCCGCTCAAGGACGACCTCGCGAACGTCTACGTCTGCCCGCGGTTCGAGAACGGCGACCTGGTCATCTACGCGGGCGCCGAGCGCCTCGCGCCCGAGGGTGCGAGCCACATCGACTTTCAGTTCTACCAGGGCGAGATCGG
>JACCXC010000152.1 GCA_013697275.1 Actinomycetota bacterium
GGGACACCGCGGCGCCGGGATCACCGTCGTCAAGAATACGTCGGAGCTTGCCTCGCTCACTCCCACCGACACACCGATGCTCGTCCAGGAGTACGTCGAGGGTAGCGGCGAGGACCTCAAGCTCTACGTCGTCGGCGAGCAGGTCTTCGCCGTCCGGAAGCCCTTCTCCGAGTCGAGCTTCACCGTCGCGGGCAAGCCGGCAGCGGTCACGAGCGAGCTGAGGGAGACCGCTCTTGCGTGCGGCCGGGTCCTCGGCCTTGGCCTCTACGGGCTCGCTCTCGTCGAGTCGCGCGACGGGCCCCTCGTCGTCGACGTGAACTACTTCCCCGGCTACAAGGGCGTGCCCGGCGTCGCCCCATTGATTGCCGACTACATCGAGGATTACGCGAACGGATCGGAGTGCCTGTCGCTGCCCGAGCTCGACGCCCTCGTGCAACCCGTAGGCCCGCTCTAGCGCCGTGCTCGCACCAATCAGGCGCGTGGATCCGGCGCTCGCGGCGATCGTGGCCGAAGGCTTCTTCTCGCGCCTCAGCTTCGGTCTGATCACATTTGCGCTGCCTCTCTACGCCGTGCGAGAGCTCGGACTCAGCCTTGCCCAGGTCGGCATCCTCCTCTCGCTGAACCTGATGGTTGCCGTGCTGCTGAAGCCCGTGATGGGCGCGCTCGCCGACCGGATCGGGATGAAGCCGAGCTTCACGGCCGCGATCGGTCTGCGCAGCGTCGTTTCGTTGCTGCTTGTTTTCGCCGCCGTTCCCTGGCAGCTCTTCGCGATCCGCGCGGTCCACGGCGTCTCGATCGCCCTGCGCGATCCCTCCGCGAACGTCCTCATCGCCGAGCACGGCGGTAAGAAGGCAGTGGCAACCGCGTTCGCCTGGTACCAGACCGCCAAGAGCCTGGCGGGAAACATCGGCAAAGCGTCGGCGGGGATCCTGCTGACGCTCACCGCCGCGAACTACACGCTCATCTTCGTGCTCGCGTTCGTCCTCTCGGCGCTCCCGGTCTTCATCGTGCTCCGCCACATCAAGGAGCCCCGGATCGATCAGCAAGAGCAGGACGAGAACCCGCCGGTCGCGGCGCCTGAACCCGAGGAAGGTCACACCCCTCAGCCGCCGCTTGGACCGCGCGTGCTCCCGTTCATGGGACTCGGGTTCATGATCAGCAGCACCGCGTACATGCTGGCGAACCTCTTCCCCGTGTTCGCAGTCCAGTACGCAGGTCTGTCCGAAGCCGAGGCTGGCCTCGTCTACGTGGTCTCCATCTTCGTCGTGCTCTCCGGACCCGTCTTCGGCTGGCTCTCGGACAACGTCAGCAGGAACCTCGTGCTCTCGCTACGTAGCGTCGCGAATGTGCTGTCGTCCGCCGTCTACCTCATCGCGCCGAACTTCGCCGGCGTGATGGTCGGACGAGCGATCGACGACGCGGGCAAGGCGGCCTTCAGGCCCGCATGGGGCGCTCTGATGGCGCACGTCGCCGGCTTCAACCGGAAGCGGCGAGCGCGGACAATGGGGGCAATGAGCTCGGGCGAAGACGCCGGAGAAATCGCAGGCCCTGTTCTCGCCGGGCTGCTCTGGAGCCTCTGGGGCGTGCCCGTCCTCCTCGCAACCCGAATCGGTCTCGCCGTGGCAGCAGAGGTCTATGCGGTGGTTTTGATGCGCTCGATCGAGCGGCCGCGGCCGAGGCCGAGGCCTGGCCAGCCCACAGCGCCGCCAGGGAGGCCACGCGAGGCTGACGAGTCGATCGGCGCCTGGTTCAGGCGAAATGCCCCGGGTGCGCGCCCCGAGGAACTCGCGCGCGCCTGGTCACGCGCCGGTCTCACTTCGCTCCAAGACGAATGGACGCGACCGTTTGTCGAACTCGCTCCAGACGATCGCTCGCGCGTGGCGCTCGCAGCTTCGTTCGCCGCCGAACCGGCCGCGCTGGCCACCGACGAGATCAAAGCCACGACAGAAAGTGCGCGTTCTCCCGATCGTCACAAGCTGCCAGCCGGCTCGTAGCCAGGACAAGCGAAGTCTCAGCCTGTCCTCACGGCCCTCCACAGTCGGCGGGAACCTCTTCGCGACCGCCACGGCAACGCCCGTGGAATCAGCAGAAGGGAGCAGTGGAATGGCCAAGGAAAGGCTCGCCTCGCTTGCCACACTCATCGCAGCGACAGCCGCTCTCGCGGCGGCGCCCACGGCGTTCGCTTCGACGCCTGCAGGATTTCGGACTGATTGGAGTGACGGGCGCAAGCGCGTTCTCGGGCGTCGAGATGGGCCGTGCAGGGATCGAACCTGCGACCTTGGGATTAAGAGTCGCGGCCAAAGCCAGCTAGCTCGAGTGGGCCCGAGACGAATTCCACTCTCCATGCGGAGATCCGGTTCGTTCGACTCGGAGCGGCTCGTCGCAACTGGTTGCCCCGTGTTGCCCCCCTGTTGCCCCCGTCGCGAGCGTCACTCTGGTTCGAGGCAGCAGGTGGCGAAGTCGAAGCCTCGCGCCGGCTGCTGTCTCCACAGCTGCGCACCGCGTCGCTCCACCCGAGCTGAGGTTCCCGGCGAGGACGGTCGCGCTGCGCTCCGGGATGGCGAACATCGTCACCGACCCGCCCTAGGGACGGGACACCTCGGCGCAAGAAATGTACCCGTCTCGTACCCGCGAGACGTCGACACGGCGTCTGGGCAGACAACGAGAAGGGGATCTAACTCTCGGCCTCTTGACTCGTCTGCCGCAGTGAATCTCGCTTGACGAAGGTTTGT
>JACCXC010000204.1 GCA_013697275.1 Actinomycetota bacterium
CTCGGCGGGTGCCTGCCTTGGGCGTCCGTGCTCGTCAGCCTCGGGATCGCAGCGGCAGCGCTCGGCAGCGCCGTCGCGATCTCGCAGGCCGCGGGCGTCAACCCGGCGGTCGGCGGTTCGGCAACCGTCGCCGCCGCCCTGATTGCCGGCGGCGCGGCTCTGACGCAACTCGGGCTCATCGTCTGCAGCCCGGCCATCGTGGGGCTGGCCGGACGATGGTCACGACGGCTGGCGCTGCCGCTCCGGCTCGCGCTGACCGATGCGTCGCGACACCGCAGCCGCAGCGCACCCGCCGTGGCGGCGGTGCTCACGGCGGTGACCGGCGCGACTGCGCTCGCACTCGTGGTCGCGTCGTTCGACGACCGCGACCGCGCCGGCTACAGGGCTCTCTGGCCCGCTGGCACGGCAGGAGTGCAGCTCGAGTACCTCACCATCGGCGACCCGCCTCGGAAGGTGAGAATCGATCCCGACCGGTTCGTGGCCGCCGTTCGTCCCGAGCTTCCCCCCTTTACGACGCTGCTCGTTCGCTCCGTCCCTGACTGCTTCGAACAGCAAGGGGGCTGCGTCGCGGCGAGCCCGCTGCTGCCCCGGAAGAACGAGTGCCCGACGTGGCGGATTGGGGAGCCGACCGCAGCCCAGCGAGCCGTGGGAGCGCAGGACTGGCGGTGTGCCGAGAACCGCTTCTACGAGGGAGGGAGTCTGCCGAGCATGTCCGCAGGCGATGCCGAGCTGCTTCGCCTGCTGGTCGGCCGAGCGTCGGCGGGGGCCCAGAGGGCTCTGGCTACGGGCGGGGTCGTGCTCCTGGACCCGCGCTACGTGGTGAACGGCGAGGCCACTGTCGAGGTCACCTCCTCGAGGGGGGGCCGGAGCGACCGCGTGCGGCTGCCCGCAGTCTCGGTTGCCGTTCGCAATCCGCCTGTACTCGCGCTCTACGGCGAGGGCGCCGCCGAGCGGCTGGGGTTGCGGCCCACCAGGACCCATCTCCTGCTGGCGTTCGACCGGCTCCCGACGACGGATCAAGAGGACGCAGCGCGCTCAGCCCTGCGGGCAGCCGGCACCGACGCCTCGTTCGAGGTCGAGCGCGGCTATGTGAGCGACTACGGGCTCGGGCTGCTTGCGCTTGTGGTCGGCGCAGCCCTGGTCACGCTGGGAGCAGCCGGGATCGCTACCGGACTCGCGCAGGCCGACGCCCGAGCCGACCATGCGACGCTCGCCGCCGTGGGAGCGACGCCGGGCCTGCGGCGCACGCTGGCCGCAGCGCAGGCTCTTGCCGTCGCCGGGCTCGGCACCGTCCTCGGCGTGCTCGCGGGACTCGTGCCGAGCCTCGCCTTCATCGGCGCGATCGATTCGCTCGAGCTCGTCGTGCCGTGGCTCACGCTCGTCGAGGTGCTAGTCGGCATTCCGCTCGTCGCAGCGGCGTGCGCCTGGCTCTTCACCCGGTCGCGGCTGCCGCTCGAGCGACGGGTGGCGGCGTAGCGCCCGGACCTCGCGCTCACCGTAAGGTTTGCCTGTGCCGCTCTTCGACCGGGTTGCCGACCTCCCGCTCGTCGTCGACGACGCCGACCTCTCGCCGGTGACCGTCGAGCTCGACGGGTCCTTCGCGCGGACGGTCGTGCACCTGCGCGGGGGAGGCGAGGAGGGTCTCGGAGAGGACGTCACGTACGAGCAGGACCTGCAGGCTGCCTTCCAGACGGAAGGCCCGCCGCCTGCGCTCGAGGGCGACTGGACGTTCGCGTCATTTTCCGACTCATTGCCCGAGCTCCCAGGCTTTCGGAGGTGGGCGCTCGAGAGCGCCGCGCTCGACCTCGCGCTTCGCCAGAGCCGGCTCTCCCTGGCCGACACTCTCTCCCGCGAGGCGCGGCCGGTCACCTTCGTCCGCTCGGGGCAGCCCGAGCCCGAATGGCGCCGGCTCTACCCGGAGCTTCGGTACAAGCTCGACGCGTCCGACTCCTGGGACGAGCACTTCGTGGCCGAGCTCCGTGAGAGCGGGCTCGTAGACGTCGTCGACCTGAAGGGGCTCTACGAGGGGCCGTGGGTCGACGCGACCGCGAACGAGCGCCTCTACCGCCTGGTCGCCGAGGGTCTCCCCGACGTTTGGATCGAGGACCCGCGCCTGACGGACGAAACACGGCCGGCCCTCGAGCCACACCGCGATCGCATCACCTGGGACGCCGCGCTCCACGCAGCCGCCGACGTCGGCAAGCTTCCCTTCGCGGCATGCTGCTTGAATTCGAAGCCGTCACGGTTCGGCACCGTCCGCGAGCTCTTTGCCTTCTACGAGCTCTGCGACGAGCGGGAGATCGCGTTGTACGGCGGCGGTCAGTTCGAGCTCGGGCCAGGCCGCGGGCAGATCCAGCACCTCGCGTCGCTCTTCCATCCGGACGGCCCGAACGACGTGGCGCCCTCGGCGTACAACCTCGGCCCGGCCGAAGGCCTCCCGCAAAGCCCGCTGCCGCCGCCCGCGGACGAGCCCGGGTTCCGCTAGTCCCGCCAGGAGCGGACGGCGCGCCGTCACGCGCCGGCCGCTCCTGGTCGGCTCGGCGGCAGGCAAGGGGAGGACCAGGTTGCCGGCGGCCGTTGGGACTAGGTCGAGACTACCGCGGATCCGCGATTCGTGCCTCCGGCGCGGAGCGGGGGTGCCTCATGGAGCGCGGTGTGGGCGGCTTGCGTCAGGCGCTCGAGCTGCGCTCGGTATTCCTCGAAGGGTGAACCCAGGTGGCGCGAGATCGCCTGCTCGGTTGCGCGGATGACCGGCTTCGCTGAGCGCAGGAAGGCCACCCCCTCGTCGGTGGGCTGGAGCAGGTACGAGCGACGGTCGGCTTCGTTCGGCAGGCGGTGCACGTAGCCGTCTCCGACGAGCGTGCGCACGCGGTCACGAAGCGTCGTGGGGGCGAGGCCCGTCACGTCTTCGAGGGCGGTCGGGGTGATCGGGGCGTGCTTCCCGATCATCACGAGCAGCCCGACCTGGGTGACGCGGAGTCCCCGCCTCTCGGATTCCCGATCGAACAGATGGCTCGCCATCGCGTTCGCAATAGAGAGCTCAACGATCACCGGGACCTTCGCCTCCCCGCGCTGGGCCACAGTCGGCGGCAATCATACGGATCGCGTGCGCAGGCGTCGCCGCGCGGACACAGGCTGTCATGGCGTAGGACGCGTTCTTCCAGAGGGAGCGCGGCACCTGCTCAGAGCGAGAGCGAGTCCGGCGCGATCGCGAGAACCGCGAAGAGCGCGACCGCGAGGGCGAGGGCGACAGCCGCGGCGTAGCGGACGAGTCGGGTGTCCCGCGCAGGGAGCACCTTGACCAGGACGTAGACGTCGCCCCGGTCGCCTTCACAAGGCTGCCGTCGGCGGCTCCGCGCGGGATCTCGAAGCGTGACCGCGTGCTCGGCTCGGGTCGTCCCCTCTCCGTCGCAGCTCGCGCACGGCCGCGAGACCAGTCGCCCCCGTCCTTCGCACGCCGGACACGCGTCGATCTGCAGGAGCTGGGCGTTTCCGACAAACGAGGTCTGTCGCAGGCGGCCCTCGCCGCCGCAGTCGCGGCAGGTCGTGACCGAATGAGGCTCGGCG
>JACCXC010000207.1 GCA_013697275.1 Actinomycetota bacterium
AGCTCGGGGTGCGTCGAGTACGGCACCGGATGGAGCGCGTCGTCGAACCCGCGAAGCTCGCGGCCGAGGCGGCCAAGCTCGCGTTCGAGGTCGCGGAGCGAGGTCACGATCGCCGCCTCGAGGTCCCGCTGCCGCGCGATGTACGGGTGGAGCGCCTTCCGGAGCGCGCGGCGGTAGAGCGTCCCGGGCGGGCCCAGGCGCGACGGCGCGTCCCACGGGTTGTCGGGCCCGTGGAGGAGGTAGGCCTCGGCCCGTTCGATCGGCGTCCGGGGATCGGGCGTCGGTTCTGCCGCCGCCGCGTCGGGCTGCCCGCGTCTGCGAAGCGCCTCGAGCGCGTCCCCCGCCGCGAGTCGCGCACGGCCGGCGGAGACGGAACGACGGGGGCCCGTTCCCCCACGGATCGCCTCGAGGCGGGCCGAGACGAATGCTGCGGTCTGATGCGGCGAGTAGCGCGCCGCGATCTCGCCCATCGCCCGCTCTGCCTTTCGCTTCGCCTCCCCCGGATCCTCGACCACGCGGCGCATGGCAGCTGCAGCCGCGTCGAGATCGGGGTCGGCCCAGTGCGAGCCCGCTGGGTAGGGGTCGCGGCCCGTCGGGATCTCGGTCAGCCGGTAGGGAACCGGATACGAGTTCTCCTCGGTCATGTAATCCGCGTTGCCGGAGTACGCAGTGGCGATCACGGGCTTCCCCCGCGCCATGGCCTCGGCGATCGTGAAGCCGAACCCCTCGCTTCGGTGCAGCGACGCGTAGCAGTCGCACGCGGCCATGAGCGCGCTCTTGTCGGGCAGCGAGAGGTAGCGGTCGACCACGTGGATGTCGGGCCGGTCGGCCGTAGCTGCGCGGATGGCCCCGAGCTCGCCGGGCAGCCGGTCGCCGTTGATGCTCTTCAGGACGAGCTGCGGCCCCGCACCGGGCTCGAAGGCCCGCTTGAACGCCTCGACGAGCCCGAGCGGGTTCTTCCGCTCGAGCACGCTGAACATGTCGTAGACGAACAGGAAGAGGAAGCCTTCGGGGAGCTCGAGCTCCGCCCGCGTCCGCTCCGCCGGAGGCGGCGTCGAGACGCCGATCGGCATCGCGTGCACGGGCTTTCGCGTGTGCGCCGCGACGGCATCGCGCACGAACCGGCTTCCCACCCAGACCTCGTCGACGGCGTCGTAGGCGCGGTGAAAGCGGCGCGGGAAGTCGGCCGCCTCCCACCACCAGACGCCGACGGTGTGGCGACCGCGAAAGAACTCGGGGCCGACGTCGCGGCGAAAGTCGAGGAGCCGGTCTGCGTTGACGCAGACCACATTGACGTCGTAGGGGGCCCCCGCCGCCGTCTCCTCCTCGAACGGATGCTCCTGGCGGCTCGACGTCGCCCTATACGTGACCGTGGAATAGGGCACCCCCGCTCGCCTGATCCCCTCGAGGACGGCCCGCCCGGCCTCGCCGACACCGAGCTCGGCGCGGAAGTAGCCGGCGACGTTCACGCCCGGCCGGGGCTCGGGCACGTCTCGCGCCTCGAGCCGGGCTCGGAGCGAACGTGCTCGCCCGACCGCCCGGCGCGCCGCCGGGCTTCGCGCGAGCCGGGCCCGCACGGGCGCCATGACACCCGACGCGAGGCGGTGGCGCCGGACGGCGCCGCTCACCCAGCCGGAGAACTGCGACGCGGTGTCCGGGTCGAACGGCTCCGGCGGTGGCCGCTCGCCGGACGCCTCGGCCGCGACGAGCGCAGCCCGGTAGAGCCGCCGCATCGTCACGTCCACCGGAGTCCCGTCCGGAAGGACCGCGTAGCCGTACGGGATGCGGGAAGCCTCTACGTGGCCGCGCTCGAGGACGGCGGCGGCATACCGGCGGCAGAGGTCGGCGAGGAGCGGATTCTCGTCGAGCGAGATGCGCGGCGTGCGGCCCTGGAACTTGCTGAGGAGATGCGGCCGCTGCGGGTCGAACCCGCTGAAGTGAAAGAAGCGCAGTGGCTCCCCGTTCACGAGCAGGCGTCCGTTCGGGTGGGCGAGCTCGCGGCTCGGGAGATTCCAGGGCGCCACGTTCACGCCCGGGTCGCGCAGGATGTGGTGGTCGAAGAGCGCCGGGACGAAGTCGACCCAGCGCTGGTCGACGAAGAACCCGGCCTCGTGCGCGATCAGGCAGTCGCGCCGCAGGCGATCCGACCACCAGTCGAGGAACCTCCCGGTGTCCGCGGTCGCGCCGACGGCGACGAAGCCGAGGTTGAAGATCCCCGAGAGGAGGATCGTCTGCTCGCTCGGCTCGTGCCCGTCGCGGATCATCGGCTCGAGAACGTGGGGCGTGAGGACGATCGAGCAC
>JACCXC010000216.1 GCA_013697275.1 Actinomycetota bacterium
AATGCTCGTTGATGCGTATGGACGTCCACCGGCCCTTTCGGGACGGGCTCCGTTGCCTCACATGACACCTGCACCGAGCCGCTTAGCCGCGGGCGCGAGCCCCGGCCACTGCGGCAGTGACGTGAAAACGAGTATTTGCAGGGATTTTGTGCTTTCGGCGACCGACGAGGTGCTGCCCGTTTGCTGCCCAAGAGCGAAGCTATCACGCCTACTAAGGCAACAGAATATGCTTGTTTGCAGGCTGTTCGTGAAGACGGGAGCGACGGGACTCGAACCCGCGACCTCCGGCGTGACAGGCTTGTTCCACGGATGCGTCGATTGGCGACGATTGACGCGCTATCGCTCTATTGATGCGGGTCTTCGGGTCTCTGCAGGCTGATTTGTGCACGATTGCGCAGGCTCGATTTCGAGCGTTTGCTGCCCTTGTGCTGCCCGAGCGCCCTCAAAGGCCGGACGTTCGGCCGACGTGCGGTGCGGCTGGGCGGCGGGCCTGTCTAGAAGTCGTGCGGGAGGCGGTTCCAGCCGGCTCCGTGGCCGGCGCCCGCTCCATTCGATGACGCCGGCGTCGTCATGTGATCCGAACGCGATCCGCGCGCTTAAAGGACGGGAGCGACGGGACTCGAACCCGCAACCTCCGGCGTGACGGGTTTGTTCCAGAGAAACGACGATTTGGCGACGATCGACGCGCAATCGTCTATTGATGTGGCTCTGCCGGCTTCTAGTGTCTAGTTTGCGCAAGATTGCCTAGCCTTGATTTTGAGCGTTCGCTGCCTCCTGCTGCCCGAGAGGTCGTGGTGAAGGTTCCCGCCCTGGAAGGCCAAAGCCGTTGGGCTCCTCTCTTGGAAGGGAATTCAAACTCGAGGTGGGCTGGCGCGCCGCTCGTCCGAGTATCCGGCGGACTCGTCAGCCTGCCGGATTAAGAGCGAGTTAACCCGCTGGTAAGAATGGCGCAAGCTTTGCGGCCTAGCCTCTCTCGGCAAACCGAGAGGGGAGAACCGAATGAAGCGCTCTTTCCTGCTGGGACTCCTGGCGCTCACCGCCGCCGCCGTCTTCGCCGTGCCTGCGATGGCATCGGCCGGGCCGCCCAGCGGCACGTTCTACGCGCGTTCGACCAGGCCTACCGAAGCGTGATCACGCCGACGTCGACTCCGAATCATGGGCCGTTCGACACGCTCTACGTCTTTCCGGACTGCTCGACGTGCAAGCCCGTCTCGGACGCAGTTCCCGGGCACGGCGACTACAACGGCGGCCGCTGGATGCTGATGCAGGCGTACGGGATCACGTCGCAGCTCACGAACGCGGTGGCCGTGGAGGCTTCGGCGAGCTCGATCGTCGACACCGGCCACCGCTTCGTCTGTCCGCTGATTAGAGCCGGATGAGCACTCTCCTCGAGAGCGGGACGGCGCAGGCCGCCCCGCTCATCCCGGAAGAGGCTTCAATTAAGGCCATGACTACCGTCCTCGTCGTCGACGACGAGCCGATCGTTCGCGAGGTCGTCGTGGCCTACCTGAAACGGGAGGGCTACCGCACGCTCGAAGCGGGCGACGGTGACAGCGCCCGCGAGTTGCTCGAGCGCGAGGAGCCGGGTCTGGTCGTCCTCGACGTGATGCTTCCCGGCACGGACGGTCTGGAGCTCTGCCGCTGGATCCGGGCCCGGTCCGAGCTGCCGGTCATTCTCCTTACCGCCCGGGGAGAGGAGGCCGACCGCATCGTCGGGCTCGAGCTCGGCGCCGACGACTACGTGACGAAGCCGTTCTCCCCGCGCGAGCTCGCGGCGCGCGTTCGCACCGTGCTGCGGCGCTCCACGCCCGAGCTCCCCAAGGCGGAACAGCTCTCGTTCGACGGGCTCTCGATCGACGCGCGCACGCGCGAGGTGGTGAAGGACGGCGAGCCTCTGCGGCTGACGGCGAAGGAGTTCGACCTCCTCTGGTTCCTCGCCCGCCACCCGCGCCAGGTCTTCTCGCGCGACCAGCTGATGGACCGCGTCTGGGGCTACGAGGCAGCGCTCGACACCGGCACCGTCACCGTCCACGTCCGGCGCCTGCGTGAAAAGATCGAGGGCGACCCGTCGCATCCCCGCTTCCTCGAGACCGTCTGGGGCGTCGGCTACCGGTTCGCGCCGTGATCATCTTCGCCGCGATCGTCGCCGCCGCCACCCTTATCGCTGGGTTGGCCGCTGCGCAGTTCGTGCGCCGGCTCCCGACCGTCGGCCTCCGGCTCGTCGGGCTGGGGCTCGTCGCCGTCCTCCTCCCGCTCGCGGCGGTCTCGCTCTCGGGCGCAGTCATGTTCAGCTCGGGCCACGACGTCGTTCTACTCCTGGTCGCTGCCGCCGCCTCCACCGCCGCGGTCAGCGTGGCCTTCGTCGTTGGCCGCTCGATCGCCGGACCGATCGAGCGGCTTCGCTCCGCCTCGATCGCGCTCGCCCGCGGCGACCTGGCGGCGCGGGCGCCCGAGAGCGGCCCGGCCGAGCTCTCCGACCTGGCCCGCTCCTTCAACGAGATGGCGGCCAACCTCGAGCGGCTCTTCGACGCGCGGCGCGAACTCGTTGCCTGGGCGAGCCACGACCTCCGCACGCCGCTCGCCTCGCTGCAGGCGATGCTCGAGGCGGTCGAGGACGGCCTTGCCGAGCCCGAGCGCTATCTCTCGGCCATGCGCGAGCAGGTGCGCGGGCTCGCCGGTCTCGTCGACGACCTATTCGAGCTCGCCCGCATCGACGCGGGCGCGCTCACGCTCGAGATCCGCGAGGCCGAGCTGTCCGGGCTCGTCCAGTCCTGCCTGCGCGGCCTCGAGGCGGAGGCGCAGGCTCGGCACGTCACGCTCGAGGCCCGCTTCGACGCCTCCGGCTCTTCCGTTCACTGCGCGCCCGACAAGGTCGAGCGCGTCCTCTTCAACCTGCTTACGAACGCGCTTCGCCACACGCCCTCGGACGGCTCGGTCGCCGTGCTCGTCGAGCCACTCGCCGACGAGGTGCGCGTGACCGTCGAGGACACGGGAGAGGGCATCCAGGCCGAGTCGGCGGCGCGGATGTTCGACCGCTTCTGGCGCGCCGATGGCGCCCGCTCGCCTGCGAAGGGAGGCGCCGGACTCGGGCTCGCGATCGCCCGTGGCCTCGTTGAGGCGCAGGGCGGGCGGATCTGGGCCGAGAGCCGCGCTGAGGGCGGCGCCCGCGTCTCCTTCACGCTTCCGTCTGCTTTGAGGC
>JACCXC010000005.1 GCA_013697275.1 Actinomycetota bacterium
CCACCGCTCCGGGAGCGACCCGTCGGATGCGCCAGAGCGCAGAGCGGAGGCTGCCGGCCGCATGCTCCTCGGTCGCATCGAGCCAGAGGGTTCCGGCCAGGTGAGAGCGCTCCACGGGCCGGTCGGCGAGGGCGAGGAAGGCGAGAACGCGCTGGGCGGGAGCCGGGAGCGCGACCGTCCGCGGCCCGAGCCGAAGCTCGAAGCCGCCGAGGAGGGTGAGCTCCGGCGGCGGAGATTCCATGACGCGGAATGGACGTTACGACGCGCTGTCGACATTAGTCAAGCCGCAGACATGCGATAGACCTGCGACCACTCGTTGGGGAGGAAGGGGTTTCCCGAGGAGGGTCTGCGGCGTGGCGATGGCTTCGAGCTCTGCTGACTGCTTCCCGCCATGGCGCAGGACCAAGTTTCTGGCTCCTCTGCTTGTCGGGCTTGCCAGCCTCATCGTCATTCCGACGGCCGACGCTTACGAGCTCATCGGGGGACGGCACTGGCCGGGTCGGACGATCACCTACTACGACGCGTCACCCGGCTACGCCTTGTCGGTCAAGACGGCGACCGCCGCGTGGAACGCGAAGCGGGATGCGCACCCGATTCGTTTCGGTTTCGCGGGCGCGGGCGCGCGTCATCGTCCACATCGGCAACACCCAGGGCAACCTCGGCCTAGCCACCCTCTCGTATGCCTGGGGGCCTACGGGGAAGATCGTGATGACGCGTGGGAGGGTCGCGCTGGTGCGCGGGATGAACCGCTACCTGGCCGTGAAGGTCATCGTGCACGAGTTCGGGCACGTCCTCGGCCTCGACCATGAGGGGGACGTCTGCGCGGCGATGAACGCCCCGACAGGGGAAAGCGGCGGTTATCGCTGCAAGCCGCAACTCGTGCCCGAGTGTGCGACCCAGACGTCCGGCGACTGCGGGCAGGTCGTCTTCTGGCAGTGACGCTGCCGGCTGCTCGAGACCGACGACGTCCGTGGCGCCGTCCGTCTCTACGGCGGTCGCGTTCGGCCCGTTCGCAGCCCTGCGGCCTGTTGGAAGCAGTCGGCGCCGCCGGCGCCGAGCGAGCTCACCGTCGCCACCCGGGACGTGGCTTTCTTGCAGTGGCGGAACGCGCCGAACACGACGAACGTCGTTGTCGCGCAAGCTCGTGATGTCTGCCCGGCGAAGCCGAATGCCACGGACGGCATTTACGTGCAGGCGGCATGTCGACTGCGCGCGACGAGGGGGCGCTCGTACCCGGCGCCCGTTACTGCTACGCGGTCTGGCACGTCGGCCGTGACGGGCAAGTCAGCGCGCCGGCCACTGCCTGGTTCACGCAACAGAAGTATCGCAGGGCGACCGGGGCGCGGCACTAGGCGAACTCTGAAGCTCTCGGGACGGAGCTCGCCGTATCGCCGAGTCGCCGGCATGCGGGCGATGGTGCCCGCACCCGGCGAACGGAATCCGGCGCCTACGCGGTGACTGCCGAGCCGACGACAGCCTCGTAGCGGCGCGCGACCTCGGGCCAGTTCACGACGTTCCACCAGGCCGCCACGTAGTCGGGTCGGCGGTTCTGGTAGGTCAGGTAGTAGGCGTGCTCCCACACGTCGAGCCCGAGGAGCGGCGTCTGCCCCTCGAGGAGGGGCGGGTCCTGGTTCGGCGTCGACGTGACGCGCAGGCCGGAGCCGTCCCAGACGAGCCACGCCCAGCCGCTGCCGAAACGGTTGACCGCGGCGGCCGCGAGCTCTTCCTTGAACGCGTCGAGCCCCCCGAAGGCCTCGTCGATCGCCTGCGCGAGCGCGCCTTCGGGCTCACCGCCGCCCTCAGGGCTCATGAGCTCCCAGAAGAGCGAGTGGTTGAAGTGCCCTCCCGCGTTGTTGCGGACCGGGCCTTGCTTGTCGGCCGGCAGGCGGTCGAGGTTCTGGAGGACCTCCTCGACGGGCTTGTCGGCCCATTCCGTGCCTTCGAGCGCCGCGTTCGCCTTGTCCACGTAGGCCTGGTGGTGCTTGTCGTGGTGCAGCCGCATCGTCTGCTCGTCGATCGTCGGCTCGAGCGCGGCGTAGTCGTACGGCAGCGCAGGGACTTCGAATGGCATCCCTAGCTCACCTCCTTGGAGTACGGGGTCGCCTCTGATAGGTCGACGTCCCGCTTACCTATCCGAACGTGCAGCACCTTCCTGCGATTCCCCTGCGAGCGCCACCACGCGCTCTGCGTAGAGGGCTCCTCTGGGGTCGTCCTCGTGCTGGAAGTACGCGTAGATGTCGACTCCGGCGGCCCTGAAGCCCGACGCCCACTCCGCCAGCGCCTCCTCGCTGTAGGGCGGCTCGCGCAGGCGGATGTAGCGAAACGGGACGTCGCCCTCCCAGTCGTTCACGCGCGCGACCCCCTGCTCGGCGAGCTTGTCGGCGATCTCGGGCACCGCCCACGAGGGGTGGCGGAAGTCGAGTACGAAGCGGAGGTCACGCGGAAGCGAGCCGAGGAGCAGGAGGAGGAAGCCGTCGTCGCGCGCCTGCGGCACCTTGATGCGGATCGGGCCGAGCCGCTCGCCGAGCGCCCGCGCGCTCGAGCAGAACGCCTCGACACCCTCGACGCGCCCTCGCCCCGTCGCGCGGCGGCTCATCGTGACAGCGAAGCGGAACTCGGGTGGGGTCTCGGCCGCCCAGCGCTCGAACTGCTCCTCCGAGGGAAGCTGGTAGAAGGTCGAGTTCAACTCGACGGACGGAAGCCGCGCCCCGTAGAGACGCAAAAACTCCTGCGGGCGGGCGTCGGCGGGGTAGAAGCCGCCCTTCCAGCTCGGGTAGGAGAAGCCGGAAGTGCCGACATACACCCTCGCTAGACTCGGGCCGGTGGCCGTCATGCCCGAGGTGATACCCGAGAGCACGATTCGCGTGCTCGATCACGGGTTCGTCCGGCTCGACGACGCAATGGCCGACGACCTCTCGGTCGTGAACGCTGCGCGGGTCTCCTTCGCCCGCCGCAAGGAGGAGATGGACGAGTCCGATGAGGGGCTCATCCGCTTCCTCATGCGCGACAGGCACGGCACGCCCTTCGAGCACAACTCGTTCCGCTTCCACATCCGCTCGCCGATCTTCGTCGCGCGCGAGTGGATGCGGCACCGCGTCGGCTCCTTCAACGAGTTCTCGATGCGCTACGCAAAGGCGACCGACGACTTCTACGTCCCCGAGGCGGAGGATGTCCGCTCGCAGGTCGGGAAGCCCGGCGCCTACACCTTCGAGACGGTCTCGCCCGAGCTCGCCGAGCAGACGAGGGAGGAGCTTCGTGCCCTCTACGATGCCGCCTACACGACCTACGCCCGGCTCGTGGAGCAGGGAGTCGCGCGCGAGCTGGCGCGTTCGGTCATGCCCGTGGGGGCCTACACCGAGTTCTACTGGACGGTCAACGCCCGCTCCCTCATGAACTTCGTCTCGTTGCGAGCCGCCGAGACGGCGCAGCGGGAGATCCGCCGCTACGCAGACGCGTGCGAGCGGTTCCTAGCCGAGCGCATGCCGGTCACGTACGACGCGTTCGTCGCCGCCGGCCGCGTCGGTCCCTGATCAGAGCTCGGCGTCGGCCGTGAGGAGCCAGGGCCGCTCGGTATCGCGCGGCTCGTCGGGCAGGTAGGCCGTCACGACCCACTCGTCGTAGTCGGCGAGCCGGTACGAGACCGTCCACTCGGCCGTCGTCTCGCCCTCGCCCATGCGGAAGCTGCCGCAGGTGGCGCCGTACTTGCCGTCCTTCGCGAGCCAGAGTGCGTAGTACCCACCGCGCGGCAGTGGCTCGAGGCCCTCGACCTCCAGACGGAGCGGCCAGTTTCCGCTCTCGTCGGGGTTCCCCACCCGCAGGACGGCGGCCGCGCCTTGCGCGTTCTCGGCCGCCTGCATCTGGACGACCGCTCGTTCGTCGAAGCCCTCGCCGCCCGCCACACGCGCGCCCAGTCCGAAGAAGAGGGCCGAGAGCGCAGCGGCGAGCGCGACGGCGGCGAGCGCGCGGCGGCGTGTCCAGAGCCGAGGGGGCGCGGAAGCCACCGCAGTGACCGCACGCGACAACGACGCGGGCACCTCGGGCGGAGGGCCGGGCACCGAACGGAGCAGCGCGTCGACGCGACGTAGCCGGTCGAGCTCCTCCGGCGGGACGTCGTCATCCAGGAGGTTGTCGAGGTCGCGAGGCTCGCTCACTCGCGCACCTCTTCTAGGAGCCCGGCCAGGCGCGAGAGCCCGGCGCGCGTGCGAGTCTTGACCGTTCCGAGCGGGACGTCGAGATAGCTCGCGATCTCCGTCTGCGAGAGATCGCTCCAGTAGGCGAGCTCGAGGACGGCGCGCTCACGCTCGGGGAGGCGCTCGAGGGCGGAATGGACGCGCCACGTGAGCCACGAGAGCTCGACGCGCTCCTCGGTGGTCGCGTCCGCCGAGGCCTCGTCCGGTGCTTCCACGGCAGGCTCGACCCGCTGGCGTGCGCGGTCGATGATCGCGTGGCGGGCCACCGCGTACAGCCAGGCCGAGGCGCTGCCGCGTTCCTGGCGGTAGCTCCGGGCCGAGCGCCAGACCGCGGCGAACGTCTCCTGGGTCGCGTCCTCGGCCCGTCCAGGGTCGCCGAGCTGCCTTCGCGCCATGGCGAGAACCGGTCGCGCGAAGCGCCGGTAGAGCTCCTCGAAGGCCACGGGGTCGCCTCGCCCTGTGCGCTCGATGAGGAGGGCGTCCTTCTCGGGCGCCGCCATGCTGGCCATAGCCATATCGCGGGGGATTACGGAACTCAAGGGGGCGCGGATTGACCGCGGCGCGCTAGGAGCCGGCCGCCGTCCACGACGAGCGTCGTTCCAGTCACGAATCTGGCCCGTGTCAGGTAGAGCACGGCCTCGGCGACGTCGTCCGGAGAGCCGATCCGGCCCAGGAGGGTTTCGGCCGCGCGCCGCTCCTCCTGGCCCGGCTCGACGGCGACCGGGCCTGGCGCGATTCCGCACACTCGAACCTCGGGGGCCAGCGCCCGTGCGAAGACGCGTGTCAGCATCGCCTGGGCCGCCTTCGCCGCGGAGTGTGGGCCGAAGGAAGGCCAGGCCTGGTAGGCGGCCACGTCCTCGATCATCAACACGAGGCCGTTCCGCGAGCGGCGCAGGTACGGCGCCGCGGCCTGGGTGACGAAGAAGGAGCCCTTGGCCGTCGCCCCGAGTGCGGTGTCCCAGTCCTCTTCGGTCACCTCCTCCACATGTTTCGGCTCGAAGCCGGCCGAGGCGCCGTTCACCAATAGGTCGAGCCCGCCCAGCTCCTCGACAGTCTGCTCGACGAGCGCGCGCGCCGCCGCCGCGCTGCTCAGATCACCATCGCGCGAGCCGGCGGCCTTGACGCGAAAACCCTCGCGTTCGAGCCGCGCGGCCACCGCGCTTCCGAGCCGCCCCGTTCCGCCCGTGACGAGCGCTGTGAGTGAGGAATCGGTCACGGGGAAGAACGATAAGCTCCGCCGCAATTCGAGAGAGGAGAACGGGAGACCAATGGCCACGCTCGCTTTCAACCATGAGGAGATCGCCGCCCGCGAGCTCAAGCCGGAGCTCTACGAGATGGACGGCATCTCACGCGCGTCCGTCGAGGCGCACTACAAGCTCTACCAGGGTTACGTGAACAAGCGGAACGAGATCCTCGGGAAGCTCGGGAGCGTGGATCCGTCGGCGGGCAACCAGGTCTACTCGGAGATTCGCGGGCTGAAGGTCGACCTGACCTTCGCCATCGGAGGCGTCAAGAACCACGAGATCTACTTCGAGCACCTGGGCGGGGGCGGCGGTGATCCCGACGGCCTCGTGGGCGAGCTGGTCCAACGCGACTTCGGAAGCGTGGAGGCGTGGCGCCAGGACCTGAAGGGCACCGGCATGGGCGGTCGCGGCTGGGCCTGGACGGCGTACGACTGGGACGAGCAGCGGCTCTTCAACTACATCGGCGACGCCCAGAACACCTACCCGATCTGGAACGCGACCCCTCTCGTCGCGCTCGACGTCTATGAGCACGCGTACTTTCTCGATTACCAGACGGATCGCGCCTCGTACATCGACGCGTTCTTCGAGAACCTCGACTGGGGCGTCGTGAACGAGTGGGTCTCGAAGTACCAGATCCAGGCGTAACAACCTGAAATGCTCTTCGCGGCGCTCGTCGCCCTCGGCTACCTCCTCGGCTCCCTGCCGTTCGGGTACTGGCTCCCTCGGCTCCTCGCCGGGGTGGATATCCGGACCGTCGGCAGTGGGAACACCGGCGCGACCAACGTGTGGCGCGCGCTCGGGTTCAAGCTCGGGCTCGCCGTCGCGCTCCTCGACATCGCCAAGGGCGCTGCCGCGGCCCTCCTCGCCCGCTGGCTCGCCGACGACCTCGCTGGTGTCCTGGCCGGCCTGGCCGCGATGGGCGGGCACTACCGCCCGATCTTCTTGCGCTTCGCGCGAGGTGGAAAGGCGGTCGCGACGATCGGGGGTGTAGGACTCGCGCTTGCTTTTTTCGCCACGTTCTCGGCTGTCGGCGTCTGGATAGCGGTCTTCCTCGTCACTCGCTACGCCTCGGTCGCCTCGATCGTCTCCGCCTTGACGCTCCCGCTCTTCGCGCTCCTCTTCGGCACGTCGATCCCTGTGCTCGCCTTCACCCTCGCGGGAGCGGTCGCCGTGATCCTGCTTCACCGCGGCAACATCCGTCGTCTGCGCGCCGGGACGGAGAACCGAATCCAGCTAAGACGTCGCGCCGTCGCCCGCGCGTAGCCAGTCGGCGAGCGCCGTGTGGCGGGCGACGCCACCCGCCTCGAGCTCGCGGCGCAGGTCGCCCGCCGTTCCGAAGCGCTCGGCCAGCACCTCGTGGTTGTGGATCGTCTCGAAGTTCGTCTGTCGGGCGAGGACGAAGTCGTCGTCGGCGAGCTCCGGATACTCGTCGAGCGCGGTCTTGATCATGAGCCGCACCGAGTCCTCGACGAAGCGGGGCGTCAGGTGGGCGTGCTCGACCACGAAGAGCTCATCGGGGCGCTTCAGGAGCTCGTAGATCGGCGAGCTCATCGAGCGCTCGTCGACGGAGACCAGTTCCTCCGCGTCGATCCGAAGCGTCGTCCCGAGGAAGAGCTCACCGCGCCCGCGCTGATTGTGCGTCGCGAGCGGGACGAGCTCGAGGATTCGCCCGACGTCCGCCTCGGTGAAGCCCGCGTCGCCGAGGCGCTCGGCCGCCTGCTCGCGGACGAGGCCTTGCGCGCAGGGGCAGGCGTTGATCCCGGTCGCCTCGACGCCCACGACTCTGCGGGCGGACGACGGCGTGGCCGCTGCGATCCCGACGAGGGAGACGAGCTCCTGGGTGCGGAGGCGGGTGACCGGGGTGAGGCGCTCGATCGGGTAGCGGGCGCGGATCCGCACCTCGGCGCGGGCTGCGCCCTGGCGCTCGACGATGTGGCTCGCGATGTGCTCCGCGAGTTGCTCGACGAGCAGCTTCTCGGGAATGACGAGCTCGTCGATCGCCTCCCCGAAGAGCTCGGGGAAACGGGACATGTGGACGCCTTTTTGAGCGGGCTCCAGGTCGACGAAACAGTCGATCTCGGCAGAGACGAGCGCGTCCTGCCCGGCGTGCTGCATGCGTACGGCTTTCTGCACGCTCGTCACGCCGACGCGGGAGAGGCCGAGGCGCACCTCCGGCGTCGAGGCCTGGAGGTCTGGCACCAACGTTAGTCTTTCGCCCACAGGCCCACAGGCCCACCGTAGCACCGTCGCCCTTTGACCTCTGACGCGCGTTTCGCCAGCCTCGTCTCGCTTGCGTGCCACGATCTGCGCACCCCGCTGGCGACCGTCCACGGCTTCGCCCGAACGCTGCGGCGGATCGAGCTGACCGACCCGGCCCCGCGCTACGTCGAGATGATCGAGGTCGCCTCCCAGCAGCTTGCCGAGCTCGTGGACGAGCTCTCGCTCGTGGCGCGGATCGAGGCGGGGCTTTTCGAGCCGCGCCTGGAGAGCGTCGACTCCCTGGGGCTCGCC
>JACCXC010000016.1 GCA_013697275.1 Actinomycetota bacterium
CGAGGTCTTCGCGAGATCGGCCTTGGCGACGGCCAGCGCGAGCGTCCAGCTTCCCCCATCGGGCGGCTCCGGTCCGCTCGTCGCGCGGTAGACGACGAGCTCGCCGTCGAGCTTGCGGCGCGTATCGTACTCACCAGCGGAGCCGATCCCCTGAACGGGGGAGGGCGTGGGGCGTGACTATTGGCATGCTGCAAGCACTCGCCATGAGTGATGCCACTCCGGGAGCCGCAGCCGGGAGAGCATCTGAAGCGGCCTCGGAAACGGGGCCGCTTCTCGTTTGCGACCGCGCCGTTCCGCGGCCCACATCATGTCCGCGTTAGGGATTCGCGTGTTGGCCAAGGAGCCGCCGCTCGAGCGCCTCGGCCTCCTCGCGAAAGACGACGCCCGCGAGGTGGAGGTAGAAGTTCGTCGTCTTCATGCTCGCGTGTCCCGCGCGGGCCATGAGCGCGATCGGGCTGATCGTCGACGCGAACCCACGAACCGTGCGGCGCCCTCTCCCAGGCTGGCTTCGAGCGCGTCGACTGCGAGCGGCGCAGGTATTACCGAGGGCAGCGAGCTCGCGCTCCTGGAGGCGGTACCCTGGTCCGTCCGAGCGTCGCGATTCGCCCGCTGATCTCCATCCTTACTCTCGGCGCTCCGAAGCATCCGATTGGAAGATCGCAAGGCGTCGAGGATGCAAGCATCACCGTCGTTTACCGAGTTCCAGATGCCAATGCGGTCTGCGAGTACACGCGCGGATGTTTCTGTCGCGCCCTCGAGACCTCCCCCTTCAACTTCGAGCACGGCATACTCGACTTCTTCCGCGGCATAACCCACCTGACGCAAGAAGCGCAGGAGGTCGCCAACACGGTGTGATGGTGCCGCAGAGATTTTCATGGCCGCAGAACGGGCGAGAGTGCTCCCCCGAGCCCAAGTCGAGTATGGCTACCTCATCCCGTGGGGGCAATCGCTCGAACGGTGAAACTTTCAAAACTTTCCGTAAAAGTTACGAGCCTGCGGTTTACCCGCGAATCACGAACGTACGCGTCCCCACTACGCGCCCGTAATTGCCGGCCGCGCGGGCACCGCGACCCGGCCACACGTACCAACGGTACGTCCCGGGCGAGAGGCGGTAGCGCTTCCCGACATAGATCCAGCTAGCTCGCAGCGCGAACCGTGGCGCTGTCGGCCAGGCGCTGAGGATCTTCTTGCCGCTGCGCCAGAGCTGCACGTTGTAGTACGAGGTCGCCGGGATCGGCGTCCATCGGAGCACGGGCGGAGCGACGAGCCGCGCGCCAGTCGAGGGGGCGATCAGGGCCGCCCGGGTCGTGACGGTCCGCGAGATCCCGCCAGACCTGTTTCCGGCCGCATCGATGGCCGCGACCACATACGTGTAGGTGGTGCGTGCGCGGACTGCGCGGTCGACGAAGCTCGTGGCCGTGCCGGAGTAGAGGGTCTCGGCCGGCCCGCCAGCGGTTCGCCGAACGATCTCGACGCCCCCGAAATCGGTGTCCGAGGGAAGCGTCCAACTGAGCAGCACAGAGGTGGCGCGAACGCCGATCGTCAGCGCGACGACTTCGCCGGGCGGCGTCGTGTCGGCGGGTGGTGCCGGCGCGGGCGGAGGCGGTGGTGCCGGCGCGGGCGGAGGCGGCGGCGGGCTCGTGACCGTGACCGTGAAACTCTTGCTCGCCTCGTTTGCGCGGGCGTCGACGCTCACGCAGGAGACGATCGTCGACCCGATCTTGAAGAGGGATCCCGACGGAGGCGTGCACTTGACCGCTACCGGACCGTCCACGAGGTCGGTGGCGGTGGGCAACGCATACGTAAGCCTGTTGCCGCCGGTCTCGGTCGCCGCGACGACGATCGAATCGGGAACCTGACGGATGGTCGGCGCCGTCGTGTCGAGGACCTTGACATTGAAGGTCTTCACGAGCGGTTCCTCGCTGTCGCCCATGGTGCAGGTGACCTCGGTTAAACGGTCGAGCGCGAAGAACACGTTCGGGAACTCGCTGTTCGGAAACGTCGCCTCGCCGTTGCCAGAGACGCTCGTACCGTCCCAGGTGCACGTGAACGGCGCCGGGGTTCTGCGTGGGGGGTCCTGACCTGAAGTGTGATAGGCGCTGACGGTGAACGCGGCCGGTCCGCCTTCAGAGCTCGTGGCTTCCCCGTACACGATCGAGGTCGGAGTGTTCAGTTCGGGCTTGGCGACGGCTGTCGCGGGGATGGCCAGGGCTAGTGCAACGACGAGAAGTGTCTTCATGCTGCTCCTTTTAGGGCGTGGAGAAGGCGAAGCTGACGAGAAATGGGATAACGGCGCCGGCTAGGCAGGCGAGACCGGCAAAGACGATCGCTACGCGGTGCGGGATCAGCGCGCGCGTCGCGGCCCGAGGGAGGTGAAGAATATGGCGCCCAAGGCGTCGCCCGGAGGATCGTGGGCGGGGGCCCTCGAGGGCGGAGAGGTAGCGCTCGGCGTCGAGCGCGGTGAGCAGCGCGAGCGCGAGCGCTAGCAGGGGCAGGAGGAACAGCACGCGCATCAGGGCCAGTGGACCCCGCTCGGAGGCCTGTCCGAGCGGGGTCGGGAGGGCTTCGTTGACGGTTCCGGCAGCCGCCACCCCGAGCACGTCCTCGCGGACGCGCGGATGGCGCTGCGACGGCCCCGCATGCACCTTCCGCTCGACCTTCCGCTCGACCCGGGCGCGCTTGGGCTGCTGACGCGACCGCTTCGGGCGCTGCGCCGACGCCGCCGTGCGACGCGGCGCCGTTGCTGCAGGCGTGGCAGCGGGCGGCGGCGAGGGTGAGGTAAGGGGCGGGGGCGGCGAAGCGGCCGGAGGTGATGGCGCAGGCGGAGGCGGAGGCGGAGGCGCAGGAGCCGGTTTGGGGGGCGGAGGAGGAGGGGGGGCGACGTCAGGCGTCGGCGTCGGGGACGGATCCGGTGTCTGCGCGAATCCCGCTGGACAAAAGATCACCGCGGCCAATAGGCCGACGATGAGTACGGTCGCCTGTCGTTGCCGCATTCCCGTCTCCCCCTGCTCGGATCGAAGCCCGAGGTGCGGCTATCTTAGACCAGGCGCGCTTCATTCGGGAGGGGCGCGACGTAAGCCTTGTGTAACGACGCCCAGCACCGCTCGTTATTGCGAGACGGGCCGCCTCGACTCTTGCGCACCAGCCGTCGCGAGAAGGTGGACACAAAACCCGGAGGGCGAGCGATACCCCGCTCGGGTAGCTCTCGCGACGAGGCGAGGCGCTCGAGCGTCGCCGTAGGGCTCCCTCGAACAGGCGGTGTGCGGCCGGGCGGCGCCGGCCGATACTCGAGTCAGAGAGCAAGAGGCGGGGTGGCGCGCCGGACGGAATCGACGCGCATGAAACGACTCAACACCCGGACGGCTCCCACGGCCTACATCGTCATGATGGCGGCCTGGGTCTTCGGGTTCGCCTCGACCGAGCGCGAGATCCCCGCCCTCCTCGTCTTCGTGCTTCTCCTCGCCGCAGGAGCGATTCACGTCGCCGTCGGCTTCGTGATCGGCCGCTGGGAAGGCCTCGCTCTCGCGGGCGCGCCCGTCCTGCTGGGGCTCGCCGCCGCCGGGCAGGACTCGACGCTCTGGATCACGCTTCTCCTGCTGATGGTCTTCCCGGGCGCCCCGCTGATCGGTGGCGGCGTCTACTGGCGGTCGTGGCGTGAGGAGCGCGACGACCCGTCCGCAGATGGTTGGCTCTACGGCGAGAGCCCGCGCTAGCTAGGCGGGGTTCCAGGCGGCCGCGTCGCGGCGGCCCAGCTGGCCCTGCACCTGGGCGACGTAGGCGACCAGCTCGCCCTCCTTGTCGCCGAGGCGGCGCTCGAGCTCCTCGAGCTCGCGCTCGCGTGCGTCGAGCTTGTCCTCGCGGAACTCCAGGCTCGCCTCGAGGCTCACGCGGTCGAGCTCGACCTCGGCCTCGCGCTCGTCGAGGGTGCGCGTGCGCTCCTTGACCGTCTCCTCGAGCTCGGCGATCTGGTTCTGGCGCCGCTCGAGGTCGATGCGCTCGCCGGCGATGGCCGGATCCGCGGCGCGGGCCAGGGCCCGCTCGGCGAGCTCGCGCTCGCGTGCCGCGAGAGTCTGCTCGCGAGACGCGAGGTCGGAAGTGTCCGCTTCGCGCGCAACGACGGTCTCCTCGCGCGCCACGAGCGCCTGCTCCTGCTCGTCGAGCTCGTGCATCCGGCTCGCGTGAGTCGCCTCACGCTCCGCCAGCGTGCGCTCGCGCTCCGCCAGTGCCTCCTCGGAGGTGCGTAGCCACTCGCGCTGCTCGCTCATAGTCCACTCGCGCTCCTCGACGGCGCGCTCGCGCTCGGCGAGGGCGGCTTCGCGTGCCTCGAGCTCCGCGCTCGGCGCCGGCTTGGACGCTCGCGGCGTGGCGGGCTTCCGCGTTCTGCGCCGCGCGGGTCGTTTCGGTGGGGCCGGGGCCGCGTAGATCTCCAGCCGGACGACGGGGGGCTCGGGCACGCTCGGGGCCGGGGCAGCGTCCGCGTGGGCAGTCGGTGCGCTCTTCTTGCTCGTGTCGGCGGTTCGCGGCATACGAGGTGCGGCCCTCGGACAGAGCATCGTCGGGTCTCGGCCGCGCGGCTATCCCTCCTCCGAGCGGTTGCGCTTCGCCCAGGATTGCCCATAGTGAGACCGGGCGGCACAGGCGTGCCTGCCCGAAAGCGGCAACTGCGGTGAACATGGACCCCAACACGGACGCGTACGTCCTCGGGACGGCGTTCTTCACCTCGATCTTCGGTGCGATCGCGGCCTGGCTTCCAGTCGGCCTCGCGCTTCGCCACCTGTTCTTCGGCGGCTAGGCCTGGCTACACTGGCCCGTCGTGGCCGGTGAGCGCATCAAGCTCGATGTGA
>JACCXC010000020.1 GCA_013697275.1 Actinomycetota bacterium
GTTGGGCTGTTCGCCCATTAAAGCGGTACGCGAGCTGGGTTCAGAACGTCGTGAGACAGTTCGGTCCCTATCCACCATGGGCGCTGGAGGCTTGAGAGGAGTCGTCCCTAGTACGAGAGGACCGGGATGAACAGACCGCTGGTGTATCAGTCGTCGTGCCAACGGCGCTGCTGATTAGCTACGTCTGGACGGGATAACCGCTGAAAGCATCTAAGCGGGAAGCCCACCTCGAGATGAGGCCTCCCATCCCCTAGAGGGAGTAAGGGTCGTGGTAGACCACCACGTTGATAGGCGGGACGTGGAAGCGCAGCAATGCGTGAAGCGGACCCGTACTAATGACCCGAGGTCTTGATTTGAACACTATGAGTCGCTATGGAGCTTTGAGGGTGCCGCCTGGGCGCGCACGAACTCACAATTCCGGTGGCGATAGCGACGGGGAAACACCTCTTCCCATTCCGAACAGAGAAGTTAAGCCCGCCAGCGCCGATGGTACTCGGAGGGCAACCTCCCGGGAGAGTAGGACGCCGCCGGTTATCTTTCGAAGGGCCGCGCTGCGGCCCTTCGACGTTTAATCGTCCCGATGGAGGTCACTCCGCTCGACAACGAGGCGCTCGCCGAACGCCTCGAGGCATTCGCGGTTCTCCTCGATCTCGCGGGCGCGAACCCGTACAGCGCCCGGGCATATCGTCGCGCCGCTGGCCTGATCCGCGGGACGACGGTCGACGTTGCTGCGCTGGTTCGCAGCGGCCGGGCAACCGAGCTTCGGGGCATCGGCCCTGCGATCGAGGCGCGCCTGCGAGAGCTCGTGGAAACAGGCCGGCTTGTCGAGTTGGAGGAGCTCGAACGAACCGTCTCGCCCGAGGTCGTCGGGTTCGGGCGGTATCTGGGCCTCACCTCGAAGCGGGCCCTGGACATCGCGCGCGCGCTCGGCTTGACGAGCGCGGAAGAGTTTCGGGCGGCGGTCGGCGAGGGCCGCCTCCGCGAAGTGCCCGGCATCGGGCCGAAGACAGAGAGCACGATCCGCGCCCGCCTGGACAACGCTGCAGCCCGCCCTGCTGTCCGCCTCGACCTGCGTGGCACTCGCGAGCTCCTTGGCCGGATCGCGGCCGCTCTCGGCGGCGAGATGGCCGGCGACGCGCGACGCTTTTCCGACGCTCCCGAGCGCCTCGCGGTGGTCTGCTCCGCGGACGATGCGACGGGCGCCGTCGACGCCTTCGCGCGTTTGCCCGCGGTGGTCGTGCTTGCCGAGCGCGGTGAGCGCCGTGCGGTCGGGCTGACGGTCGAGGGCGTGAGCGTCGAGCTCGTCGTCGCCGAGCCTGGCCGATTCGGGACGGAGCTCCTTCGTGTGACAGGGACGCCAGCCTACGTCGAAGCGCTCGGGGTGCTCCCCTGGGGCGCCTCCGAGGGTGCGGTCTATGCCGCTCTGCGCATCCCGCACTGCCCGCCTGAGCTCAGAGAAGCGCCTTTTTGCGGATTTCCTCCACGGCTCATTACGCGTTCCGACCTTCGCGGCGATCTCCACTGTCACTCCACCTGGTCCGACGGCCGCGGGAGCATCCTCGAGATGGGCGGCAGCGCGCGCGAGCTCGGCTACGACTACCTGGCGATCTGCGACCACACGCCGAATGTCCGTGTTGTCCCGGGCGTCACGGCGGACGACCTGAGGCGCCAAGGCGAGGAGATCGCAGCCGCGAACGCTGAGCTGGCGCCCTTCCGCCTCCTGCGAGGCGCCGAGTGCGACATCCTGCCGGACGGCTCGCTCGACCTGCCAGACGACATCCTCGGAGAACTTGAATGGGTGACCGCCAGCCTGCACGCAGGCCAGCGGCGCCCGCGCCGGGAGCTGACAAAGCAAGTCCTCGAAGCAATTCGGCATCCCGCCGTCCGAGCCCTCAGCCATCCGACGGGACGGTTGATCCACCACCGTCCGCCGAACGAGCTCGACCTCGAGGAGACGTTCGGCGCCGCTGCCGAGCTCGGCGTAGCGCTCGAGGTGAACGGTTTGCCTGACCGGCTCGACCTGAAGGGCGAGCACGTCCGTCTGGCGCTCGAGGCCGGCGCACGAATAGTCGTCAACACCGATGCGCATTCGAAGCACGGGCTCGCCAACATCGAGCTCGCCGTCGGCACCGCGCGCCGCGGGTGGGCAACGGCAGCGCACGTCGTGAACACCCGACCCCTGGCCGAGCTCCTGACGCCTCGCGCGTGACCAATCCCCCGGGGCCTTCGGCCCCTTGCCCCCGTGGCTCAGCGTATGTCTGATCGTCGCGCGAGTGGGTCACGCTTCGCGCCAACGGTGTGCCGGAACTGCGTCGTCTCGCGCTAGGCCGCGCGAAGTCGCTCCCGCCACTCGGGGTCGAGGGCGCGCAACCGTTCGACTCGCCGGCCGATCGGCGGGTGAGTGGAGAAGAGCGCGGCGAGGCCGGCCTCTGCGAACGGGTTCACCGTGTAGAGAGGCTCCGTGACCGGGCTTGCCTGAAAGGAGATCAGCTCCTGCGCCTGCTCGATGCGGATCAGCCCGTCAGCGAGACCATGTGGCGAGCCGCAGATCCTGGCTGCGAGCGCGTCGGCGGCGAGCTCTCGGCGAGGTGACAGGAGCGCCTGCACGATGCTCGCGGCCACTGGGCCGAGCACGACGAGGAGCGCGCGCTCCAAGAACCCGCCTACGCGACTGACTTCGACGAGCCATCCCGCGATCAGGACGACAGGGGTCTGGACGACGACGTCCCGGTGACGGATGTGGGCAAGCTCATGTGCCAAGAGCCCCTCGAGCTCGGCCGGCGGGACGAGGCTGACGAGACCCTGGCTGAGTGCGACGCCAGACGCAGAGGCGCCACGGCCCACCGCCAGGGCACGCGGGTGGCCGTCAGGCAACAGAAAGAGTCTCGGGCGCTCGACCCCGGCCGCGAGCGCGAGCCGCTCCACCGTCGAGTGCAGGAGCGGAGACTCGGACATGAGGAGCTCGCGTGCGCCCAGGGAGGCCAGCACGATGCGAGGCCCGTACCAAAAAACAGTGGCCGCCATCAGCAGGCCGACGACGAGGAAGAGGCTTGCAACTCGGAAGCCTGCGATCCACCACCCGAAAGCGCCGAGCAGCACGACGAAGCCCCCGAGGAGGAGCCAGGCTTTCGCGATGTTCCGGGCCGCGTGAACCGCGGGTAGCACGTTTACCTGAACGAGCGGGTGCCGCCGGCGGTCACGGCTCGTCGTCATCCGTCTCGGGCTCGACGTCCGTCAGTCCGCGCGGGGGCCAGTCGGGCTCTGGTGCGTCGCAGCGGCTCGAGCAGTGGAGCGAGGCGACGTTCTGAAGCGGGACGAGGATGTGCCCATTCAGCTCGAGGTGCACGACGTCCTCAATCAGGCAGTAAGCCGTCAGCGTTCCTTCCTGGTATTCCCCGCCGAAGAGGGCAACCTCGACAGGCTCGCCCTTGTACTTCGCGCTGTAGTCCTCCACGTCCAGAGTCTAGTGGCGAGGATCAGCCGGCCGGGGTCGGCGGGCGCCTCGCTGCCGCGAGCCGCTCGCGCTGGTCGCGTGCCACGAGTTCGTCGATGTCCCCGGTGCGGCAGAGCTCCGTGAGTCGACCGTCCTCGACGCACACGGCCGAGAGGCGAGCGTGCGGCTCGACGGGCCGCAGCCGGCGATACGTGTGGACGTCCAACCCGAGCGCGGCGGCATGAATCGCGCGGATGCAGCCGCCATGGGATACGACGAGCACCGGGCGCTCGGCCTGCTCAAGGGCGATCCGACGGACTGCGCGCAGGACTCGCTCGCTCAGCTGCTCGTACGTCTCGCCGCCCGTCCACCCGACGTAGCCGGCCTTCCAGTGCGCGAAGGATTCTGGCGAGCGGACCTTCGCCTCCGACTTGGTCAGGCCCGACCACGAGCCGACGTCCACCTCGCGAAGCTCAGGAGTCGTCCGGAGGTCGATGCCCCGCCGCTTCGGAACGACGGCGGCGGTGTTACGGGCCCGGCGTAAATCGCTCGACCAGACAGCCTCCAGCTCGGTGCCGTCCAGCCGGCCGGCGAGCGCCTCCGCCTGCTCGCGCCCGCGCTCGTTGAGCGGGCGGTCCGTGTGTCCCTGCCAGCGGTGCTCGGCGTTCCAGTCCGTCTCGCCGTGGCGGGCGAGCAGGATCGTGGCCATGGTGAGTTCTACCGGCGGACGATGATCGCCGTGCCGGCCGGCGCGAGGCGCTTCAGCTGAAGGATGACGGCGTTCGGAACCCTGACGCAGCCATGCGAGACGGCGCCGGGAAGGATGCCCGGATTGAAGGTTCCGTGGATCCCGACCTTGCCGCCGCCGGGCCAGTCCGTGAGCGTCGGCGAGTAGGCGCTCGTTTCGAGCGCCCAGACCCCGTATCCCCGGCCGGGGAGCCGGTAGCCGGCGGCGACGTAGTAGTAGCCGAGAGGCGTCGGCGTTGCCCGCTTGCCGATTCCCACCTTCCGGGTGGAGACGAGGACGCGATTGCCGCGGAAGAGCTTCACCGAGTGCGAGCTCAGGTCGACGACGATTCTTTTCCGGATCGGGTACAGCGCAACCGAGTCGGCGAGCGCCCATCCCTTCGTGTTGTTCGGCAGCATCTGGAGCGCGACCCGTACCCAGGCGCGGCCCGCGGCGTCCGTGGTGCCGGTGGTCGCGTGAACGATCGTCAGACGCTGGTCAGACCGGACTGCCGGCAGGCGCTTGATCACGCGAGCATCGAGGGCCGGGCGGGCGCGCACGGTGAGTACGTTGTCGAGAATGTCGCCGGCTGCAGGGAAGGAGGCGGGGAGCTGGGCGTGGCCTGCCGGGGCCAGCGTCAGGCCGAGCGCCGCCGTCAACATGAGCAGGATGATCCGGCGCACAACGGCGAAGGATGCCAGAGGTGTCAGACGCCCCCCGGGCGCCCGGCGGAGGGACTACTTCCGCTGCCCGTACTCGGCCGCGACGAGTGTCGGGGTCGGAATCCCGGCGTAGGCCCCGACCGGGTTCAGCATCTGCACCGCGCCGACACCGACGAAGCGCCAGGTGCGGTTCAGGAGGTTTCGGCGGTGGGGCGGGCTGTTCAGCCACGCCCTGACGACGAGCCCGGCCGTGATCGAAGGGCCCCGCCAGTAGAGGTTCTCACCGACCGACCATGAGCGATAGCGCCCCGGGCCGGGCCAGTAGCGCGTGATCCAGCGCCCGAAGTGCGCGCCGTTCGACCAGTCGTGGGTGAAGTAGCCGTGCTGCGCCATGTTCACGGAGTGATCCGTCGCCGCCCGCTTGAGGACGGGTACGACACGCAGGGCGCGCAGACCGTGAGAGCGCCGAACCTGGTTCACCTTCCGGACGACGGCGCTCTCGATCGGATCCGCCGCCAGCAGCCGAACGCCGGCCTGTGCGGGCGCAGGGACGGCAAAGAGGACGAGGAGCGCCGAAACGAGGGCGACCTTTCGTAGCGCAGCGACCTGAGCGTGCATGCCTCCTATTTCGGGCCGCGCGCCCGCCGCCTTTACCCCATTTGGAGGGCTATCGTGCCGCCGTGCGCCTCGGCCTCGACCAGCGTATCTGCCTGGTGACCGGCTCGACCGCCGGCATCGGTCTCGAGACCGCGCGGCTGCTCGCGGAGGAGGGCGCGCGGGTCGTCGTGACCGGACGGCAGGAGGCAGGTGTGAAGCGCGCTCGGGAGGAAGTCGGTGCCGCTCTCGGGGTCGCCTGCGATCTAGCCGATTCGGCCGCGCCGGGCGAGCTCATCGCCCGGGTGGAGCGCGAACTCGGGCCCGTCGAATGCCTCGTCAACAACGTCGGGGTGGCGTACCAGCGCTCCTTCGAGGAGCTCGAGGACGCCGACTGGGACGAGCTCTGGCAGCTGAACGTCCTGAGCTACGTGCGGGCGATCCGGGCGGTCGTCCCCGCCATGCGGGAGCAGGGTTTCGGTCGGATCGTGAACGTCAGCTCGACCGCGGGGAAGCGCCCGTCCGGAGGCATGCCCGACTACAGCGTCACCAAGGCCGCCGTGCTCTCGCTCTCCCGGCTCGTCGCGGACCTGTACGCGGGCGAGGGGATCCTCTGCAACGCCGTCACCCCGGGGCCGACAGCCTCGCCCGCCTGGCTCGCGCCGGGCGGCCTCGCCGATCAGGCGGCCGCGCGCAGCGGGAAGAGCCGCGACGACGTGCTCGCCTCCGTCGGAAAGGGCAGGCCGTTGGGGAGGCTCGCCGAGCCCGAGGAGATCGCGGCGGTAATCGTCTTTCTGTGCTCGGATCGTGCCAGCTACGTCACGGGAGCCGCGTGGAGCGCGGATGGCGGGACCGTCCCGATCATCATCTAGTTTGGTTGTGTGCCGGAACTGACCGGATCGGTCGCCGAGGCTTTTGCGGAGAGCGTCCGCGAACGTGAGGACGCCTGGCTCGCCGAGACCGCCGTTCGCTCGTATGAAACGGCCGGTCGAGCCCTGCTCGAGGAGGAATCGCCCCTGCGGACTCCGTTCCAGCGCGACCGGGATCGGATCGTCCATTCAAAGGCGTTCCGCCGTCTCAAGCACAAGACGCAGGTCTTCATCGATCCGCGTGGGGATCACCTCCGGACGCGGCTGACCCACACGCTCGAGACCGCGGGGATCTCCCGCACGGTCGCCCGCGCGCTGCGGCTGAACGAAGACCTGACCGAGGCGATCGCTCTTGGTCACGACCTCGGCCATGCGCCCTTCGGGCATACGGGCGAGGGCGCTCTCGACGGCATCGTTGCCGAGCGCTTCGGGCGCCGCTTCCGCCACAACGAGCAGTCGCTGCGTGTCGTCGACCTCCTCGAGCGGGAGGGACGAGGTCTCAACCTGACCTCCGAGGTGCGAGACGGGATCCTGCATCACACAGGCGACGGCGAGCCGGCGACTCTCGAAGGAAAGATCGTGCGCGTGGTCGACCGAGTCGCCTACATCAACCACGACATCGACGACGCCGTCCGTGCGGGGATCCTGCGCCACGCCGAGCTCCCGCGCCAGGAGCTCGAGGTGCTCGGTGAGCGCGGCTCCGAGCGGATCGACACCCTCGTCGGCGACCTCGTCGAGCACTCGGCGGTCGCAAGCGACATCGTCCAGGGCGAGGAGGTCGGGCGCGCGATGCTGAACCTCCGCGCCTTCATGTTCGAGCGGGTCTACCTGGGCGCCGTCACGTTCGAGCAGCGGGAGACCGCGGTCTCCACTGTCCGGCGGATCTTCGACCACCTCGTCGAGAATCCCGCCGAGCTTCCGGACGACCGGCCGGGCGACGTGCCGCAGCGGGCGACCGACTACGTGGCCGGAATGACCGACCGCTTCGCGCTCGCGTGGCGCTGATCAAGAAGGAGTCGATCGAGCAGGTCCGCGCGGCCGCGGACATGGTCGACGTCGTCTCGGCGCGGACGCAGCTTCGCCGGGTGGGCGGGCGCTACGTCGGGCGCTGCCCCTTCCACGAGGAGCGAACGCCGAGCTTCTCCGTCAACGCGGTCGACAAGCTCTTCCACTGTTTCGGCTGCGGGAAGGGTGGCGACGTCTTCGGCTTCGTGCGCGAGACCGAGGCGCTCGAGTTCTCGGAAGCGGTCGAGTGGCTCGCCGAGCGTGCGGGCGTCGAGCTCGACTACGAGGAGAGCTCGCCGCAGGCCGACTCGGCGCGCCGACGCCGCGAGCGGCTCATCTTGCTCCTCGAGGATGCGGCCATCTTCTATTCGCGCAACCTCTGGGAGGGAGGGGCCGGCGAACGCGTCCGGGCCTACCTCGCCGAGCGCGGTCTGACCGAGGAGACCTGCCGCCGCTTCCGCCTCGGCCTGTCGCCGGGCCGGGGCCAGCTTCCGGCGAAGGCGCGAGCGAAAGGATTCGCGTCCCAGGAGCTCACCGCGGCCGGGCTCGTCAACCGCCGTGGCAACGACTACTTCGCAGGGCGGCTCGTATTCCCGCTCGCGGACGGGCGCGGACGGGTGCTCGGCTTCGGCGCGCGCCGCCTTTCCGAGGACGACCCGATTAGGGCGAAGTACGTCAACTCCCCGGAGGGCGAGCTCTTCCACAAGGTCTCGCTCGTCTACGGGCTCCACGAGGCGCGTGCTGCGATCGCGAAGGAAGATCGCGCAGTGGTCGTCGAGGGGTACACCGACGTTCTGGCGCTGAACCAAGCGGGACTCACGGCGGTCGTCGCCTCGATGGGGACGGCGCTCACGCCCGCGCAGCTGCGCGAGCTCGGCCGCCTGACCAAGCGCCTCTTCCTCTGCTTCGATGCGGACGCTGCGGGAGAGGCGGCGACCCTGCGCGGGATGGACATGGCTTACCGTGACTTCGACGAGGTGCTGGTCGTGCCGCTTCCGCCCGGATCAGACCCGGCCGAGAGCCCGGCCGAGTTCGAGGGCCTGCTCGCTGCTGCTGAGCCTTACCCACGCTACCGAGTGAAGCTCGAAATCGATCGGGCGCGCTCGAAGGAGGACGCGTATCGCCGCGTCCAGGCCCTCGTCTCGGGTTTTGAGCGAAACACCGAATGGATGGCCGCTGTGGAGTACGCGGCGGACCGCCTCGACCTCCCCGTCGAGCTGCAGCGGCGCCTGCCCGCGCTCGTCGCGGGTCGCCAGGGCGATGCTTCGGTACGAAAGGTTCTAGAAGCGGGCGACCGACTCGAGCGCGACGCTCTCGCCGGGGTGCTCGCGCACCGCGGGCTCCTGGAGATCCTCCGGGAGGTCTCGCCCGAGCACTTCGACGTGGAGCTCCACCGCTCTCTTCGCGCGCACCTGCTTGACGCGGAGCCGCTCGACCAGGAGCTGACCGTGCTCCTGGCCGAGCTGGACGCCCGCGCGGCAGCCGAGGGAATCGACGAGGCCACCTCCCGTGAGCTCCTCCTGCGCTTGCGCGAACGCCACCTACGCCGCGAGCTCGCCCACGCCGACGGCGAGCGGGTGAAGGAGCTCCAGGGCGAGCTGGAGCGCGTGCGCGAGGCCGCGAGCGCCCTGGTCTGAGGCCCGGCCGCCGCTAGACTGAGCCGGCCGTTCCCCGGTAGCTCAATTGGCAGAGCATCCGGCTGTTAACCGGAGGGTTGTTGGTTCGAGTCCAACCCGGGGAGTACGAAAAAGCCCCGCAAGACGGGGCTTTTCCCTTTCGAGTAGGCGTTGGGTTCGACCTAGTTGGTACCGGAACTGGTACCGGAAAGCCCGGCGAACGTCCGCGCCTCGCCCCGCTCGGCCGCTCCGGGGAAGAGCACCTGCGCGGCGTGGACGTAGCGCTCGGTGATCGACCCCTGCGAGTGGCCGGCGCGCATCTGCACGTAGACGGCCGGATTGCCGGCAGCGGCCTCGTGCGTCAGGGCCGTGTGGCGGAGGTCGTGCCAGCAGCGGAACGGCTTCACGATCCCGGCCTTCGCGAGCGCGGGTCGCATGAAGCAGCGCGCGACCTTCCCCGGGTCAAGCAGAACCGGGAACGGCTCCTCTCGCCCGCCAAGATGCGTTCCCTTGACCTCGCTGGGGACGCCAGGAACGAGGCGTTTCGGATGCCACAACCGGTAAAGAGATTGAGCGGGGCGGGAGAGGGTCGACGCAGACACCTAGCCTGCGGCCTAGTAGCGCGCGCCAAGGGTTCTCAGCGGCAACCCTCCCCCTCCCGCCCCGCGTTTCTAGCGGTTCAACATGGGCATCGCGCGGGCAGTGCGCGGCGCAAAAACGCCGTACGCTGCCGCTACATGATGGTTAGCTTCGCGGCAGACCGCTAGTCGATCTTGGTCTGCATGAAAGCGGGTTCGGAGCCGGAAGCCTCGAAGTGGCCAGTGTTGGTGTTGCTACACACGAACTTCCAGAATCGGACGTCGTTGCGCAGCACAGCACGAGTCTCTGCTGCGTCCGTTTCGTTCATCTGTTGCTTCACGACAGACGGTTCAGCATCGTTCACGGGACGATCCACCCACGCCGCTGAACCGGGTGGCATCCGGCCATACGTCGTTGGGTCGCCTGCTGCAACCGGAGATTTCCGAAATTGGATCGTTAGCGCGCCGCCCTCATATCCAGCCGTGACTCCCCGGCCTCCGCGAACGATTAGCGGAAAAAAGCCTGGAGGATCAGCCATGTCTACACCTCCATTTCGCTTTGCTCTATTGAGCGGGCGGGATTCTATATCGAGGTCGGCGAAAGTCGAGAATGTAGTCCGTCCACACGCCGCGTCCGCCGTGGCCCTCGTGTCCTCGCCTAGTGCGCGGCGCAAAACGCCGTCGACCGTCGCGCCGCTCCGGCATGTAGAAAAGGCTCCTCTGCGCCTGCCCTTCATGCGAACATGCGTTCCCCATGACCTCGCAGGGGACGCCGTATGGCCGGTTTCGCCGCGCGCTGGATCGCAGGCAGACGACCGCGGCCCTCTCCGCGGCCTCGGAGCTCCCGCATGTCGGCCTGGCCGACGCGGCCGAGCTGCTGCTGTTGATCCTCGAAACCGATCCGGGTCGATACGAGCGGGCTGCGCTCCGCTTCCATGCCCGCTACTGCGCCGACACCCGAGCCGGACTGGGCGAAGGCGCCGCCGTCCTCGGGCTGCTCGCGGCTCTGAACGGCGAGCGCGGCGCTGTCGCGGCTCGAGCTCTGGCTGAGCTCTGCGAGCGGCGAGAGTTGCTCCCGCTCGCGAAAGTTCTTCTGAGCTGGGCCGACGACCACTGAACGGGCGGAAGGACCCGAACGGGTGTGAAGTCGTTTTTGGTACCGGATTGGTACCGAACTACGAGAACCTCAGCACACCTGAGGGCACCGTAAACCCGCATGGATACGTGAGCGGACCTGAGCGCGTATCCCCCGATGCGGCTGTTAACCGGAGGGTTGTTGGTTCGAGTCCAACCCGGGGAGTCCGAAGAAGCCGGCAAAGCGGGCTTTTCATCTAGCAAGGCGTTTCCTGCTATGTCCAGGCGCAGCGCTTGGAGGAAGCGCTGATCGCTCGAAGGCGACGTGGTACCCTCCACGACTTCGCCTGGCAAGCCACGCATCGCCGGCAGCGAGATCGGCATCTCAGTAGCGGCGCCTCTAGCCGCAATGGCTGATTCGCACCCGGTACTCGGCCAAGGAGGACCTGATGCGCAGCGGAACCGACAACGTTCTTGAGCGTGCGAATCGCGATCTCGCTGCGGAGGAGCTCTGGCGCAGATCGCTCAGCCGGTCGCTCGAGCGACGTGCGCTTGTCGCCGCGCGTGAGCCCGCGCCGCGAAGTCTGCTCTCCGCGGCGATCCCCGACCTGGACGCGCCGCCCGAGTACCGGTCGCTCGCTTCCAGGGCAGACCGCGACCTTTCTGGCGTAGAGCTATGGGAACTCTCGCTCGGGCTTGCCCAGGCAAAGCGGCGCGCTGCCGAAAAAGGTGTCTTGCCCCAGGCGCGAGTGGCGAGCGCCTCCCTCGTCGTCGCGGCGGTCGCCGCCCTGGCGCCAATCCAGGTCGGCGCCCATCCTCGCGCCTCCTCAGCGGGCGCCGCGCAGAGCGCCACCAAGCTCCTGAAGCGGGGCAGTCGAGGATCCGCGGTAGAAGCCGTTCAGCGGGCGTTGGGTATTCCCGCCGACGGGATCTTCGGGGCGCAGACGCGCGCCGCAGTGCGGAGCTTCCAGGCGAAGAACGGCTTGGCGCCCGACGGCGTCGTCGGTCCACTTACGCGGGCTGCTCTCTTCGACCGAAGTGATTCACGAGCCGGCGCCCCTGTGCGTGCCTGGTGGGTCGCACCGGTGCAGCGGGCACTCGGAGTCCCCGCGGATGCCGTGTATGGGCCGCAGACCCGCGCTGCCGTTCGCGGCTACCAGGCGCGGCACGGGCTGACCGCCGACGGCATCGCCGGACCGCAAACCTTGGGCCACCTCGGGATTCATCGAGGCGGGGGCGAAGGCGGCCATCATCAACATGGCGGCAGCGCGAGCGACGCCCGGGACGCCGATAGCGGGCCCCGATCGATTTCCCAATCACTTTGGGATGAGCTAGCGCTCGCGAAGAGGATGGGTCTCCACTTGATCTCGGGCTACCGTCCCGGGGCGTCCATCGGGGGTGGGGGAAGTCGCTCCGACCACTCCTACTACCCGAGCCGTGCGATCGACGTCGCCGGCTCGTCGGTGGCGATGCACAGGTACGCGCTCGAGGTCGCGGGTCGCTCAGGAGTTAGGTACGTCATCTATTCGCCGCTCGGGATCTGGGGTAGCTGGAACGGGAGCTGGAAGGCGGTCACCGGCGGTACCCGGGCCTCGCACTTTTCCCACGTCCACGTGAGCGGCTCGGGGTAGGGGATGAGCCGTAGACCTCCTCCGAAGCGTCGTTCCTCCGTGAGTCGGGCACGAAAGCTCGTGCTGCTTCTCGCCGCGCTGCTCGCTTTCGCTTCGACGGTGGCGGCCGCGACCGCTCTCCTTGGCAACGAGGAGGCGGGAGCACCGGATTCGACAGGTGGTGAACCGGCCTCCACCCCGATCACCTCCACTGCAGGAGGAGTGGACGCTGTGGCTCCCCCAGCGCCCGCCGGGGAGTCCGATCAAGGGGAGGGCGACCAGCCGTCGGAGACGACACGAGCAGCCGAAGCAGCGCCAGCGCCGCAGGTCACGACGTCGCGGGGTGCAGGGAGGAAGCCGAAGCCGCGCAGAGGCAAGGTCACTCCGGCGCAAATGGAGGCGATCCTTCTGGAGCAGGGCGGGCCTGAGTTCCTGGAGGGTTCGAAGCCGCCTTGGCCGCCGAAGGTCGACGAGTAGAACTCTCTCGGCGGTCAAGTCGGCTCCGTTAGCGGTCACGTTTATCGCGGGTGTCGCGTTCGCCAAGGCTGGAAGCTGGCGGGGCGAGGAATGCGGCTCGCACTGAGAGTTCCGGCTCTGGCAAAGCTCCAAGCCAGCTCCGAGAGCTCAGCGGCTTTCCGGGGGGATCGAGTAACTCGGCAGAGGCGAGCAGGAGTCGTTGGCGCTACGACTGCGACACCGTACGCCGCTCGTACTGCTTGCGCTGCCCGTCCGGGGTCATGCCCGCGGCTTGTACACCGCCAGCGTCGTGGCCACGAGCGTCCAACGCGGTGAGCGACGAATCTGGGCCGCATTCGCGCGGGAGCGTCACGGTTTGTGTCGGAAGGCGCATCGGCGGCCTCGCGGGGGCCGACCGCCTCTCTACCGTGGACGCAATGGATGCGACGCAGATCTTCGACGGGCTGAATCCTGAGCAGCGGCGCGCGGTTGAGGCCGTGCGCGGGCCGGTCTGCATTCTCGCGGGCGCTGGGTCGGGCAAGACGACGACGATCACCCGACGGATCGCGAACCAGGTCGCGACCGGGACGTTCGAGCCGGATGAGATCCTCGCGGTCACGTTCACCGACAAGGCCGCCGGCGAGATGAGAGAGCGCCTCGCCGCGCTTGGTGCCGGCGGCGTAGCGGCGCGGACATTCCATGCCGCCGCCCTCGCCCAGCTCCACGCCTACGGCGCCGCGCCGGAGCGCGGCATCGTCCCTTCGAAGGTCATCATCCTGACTAACATCGCGCGGGCGCTGCCCCGGCCGTTCCGCTTCCGTCCGGTCGGTGACCTCGCTACCGAGATCGAGTGGGCCAAGAACCGCCGCCTGACCGTCGAGAGCTATGCGGGGGGCCTGGGAGAGCACCGCCCGCCCCTTCCGGTCGACGTGATGGAACGCGTTTTCCGCGAGTACGAGCGACGCAAGGCGGCGCTCGGGAAGATCGACTTCGAGGACCTGCTCGAACGGGCGATCGGGCTCCTGGAGGCCGACGACCATGCGCGGGCCGACCTACGCGAGCGCTTCCGCGCGTTCACCGTGGACGAGTACCAGGACGTGAACCTCCTCCAGCAGACGCTTCTCGAGCTCTGGCTGGGCGAGCGCGACGACCTCTGCGTCGTCGGCGACGACCACCAGGCGATCTACTCCTTCACCGGAGCGACGCCCGGATACCTGCTCGACACGCCGAGGCGGCTGCCGCACTCGACGGTCGTCCGCCTGGAGGAGAACTATCGCTCGACACCCGAGATCCTCGCGCTCGCCAACCGGCTCGTTCCGCGGATGGGGGGCACGGAAAAGCGTCTGCGTGCGGCGCGCCCGCCGGGGACCGAGCCGCTCATGCGCTCCTTCGACGGCCCCGAGGAGACGCGGTTCGTCGTCCAGCGTGTCCGCGCGCTCCACGGCGAGGGAGTCCCCTGGGACGAGCTGGCCGTCCTCTACCGCACGAATGCGCGCTCGGCGCAGTACGAGGAGGCGTTCGCGCTCGCGGAGATCCCGTTTCAGGTGCGAGAAGGAGGATTCCTCAAGCGCCAGGCTGCGCGGCGGACTCGCTCGCTGTTGCGTCGCTCCGACTCGACGGCGGTCGCCGGCTCCGTGGCGGAAGCCGCTCGGCGCGAGGGCCTCCTTCACGCGCCGACGAAGAGGCTCGGCGAGCAGGAGCTCGTCCGCCAGGCCGACCTCGCCCGGCTGGTCGACCTCGCCCGCGCGTTCGACGACGGGCAGCGGACGGTCGCCGACTTTCTCAGAGACCTCGACGAGCGCTTCGGCCCTCAGTCGCAGGTCGAGGGCGTCCAGCTCCTCACGTACCACCGTGCGAAAGGCCTCGAGTTCGACGCGGTGTTCCTGACGCGCCTCGAGGACAAGGAGCTTCCCATTCGGCAGGCGAAGACGCCCGCCGAGATCGAAGAGGAGCGTCGACTCCTCTACGTGGGCATAACGCGCGCGAGGCGCCACCTGCACCTGACCTGGTGCAGCGGAGCATCGCCGAGCCCGTTCTTGCGTGAGCTCGGTCTCGCAGCGGAACCGCCGCGCCGGGAGCGTTCGCCCGGAGTCGAGGTGGAGGAGACGCCGATCCACACGGCGCTCCGGCGCTGGCGGCTCGAGCGCTCGAGGGCGGACGGCGTCCCCGCGTTCGTCGTCTTCCACGACACCACGCTGGCCGCCCTCGCGTCGCGGCGGCCCACCACGCGCGACGAGCTCGCGGCAGTGCCGGGCATCGGGCCGGCAAAGCTCGAGCGGTACGGTGAGGACGTCCTCTCGACCCTCGCCTCCGCCCTCGCCGCCTGAGCGCGGCGCCGGGTGAAGGAGGTGAACCGAGGCGGTCAAGCCCGCCTGGGGGAGGAGGTCAACTCCCTCTGAGGGGGGACAGGGGGCCGTTCGGAGGCGACACTGGATCTACACAGACCGGGGCCCCGATGCGGCGGGGGCTACGGTCACCTCACCGAGACGGGGCTTGCGGCAAGCCCCGTCTCGCGTTAACGGCCCTATTCGGGCGACGCGTCTAGTCGCCGACGACCTGGACGATCCAGCGACGATCTCGGGATCGGTCGAGCTCCATGAAGAGCACGCGCTGCCAGGTGCCGAGGCAGAGCTCGCCCTCGCGAACGGGAATCGACTCGCCGGCCGGGCCGAGGAGCATCGCCATGCAGTGTGAGTGGCCGTTCCCGACTTCCTGGTCTTCCGGGCAGACGTTCTCCGTCCGGCGGTCCCAATCGTCGTGGGCGTAGTACCGCTCGCTGGGTACCAGCCGGCGGAGCATCTCGACGAAGTCCTCTAGGAAGCCGGTTTCGAACTCGTTGACCCGGACGCAGCAGGTGGTGTGCGGCGAATACACGCACGCAATCCCATCCCGAACGCCGCTTTCGACGACCGCTTCGCGGACATCCTCCGTGATGTCTCGAACCTCGAGGCCGCCGCTCGTTCGCAAGCTGCGCTCCTGCTGGAAGACCTTCACGGTGCGGCTACCTCCGGGATAGTGAGCGCGGGGCGTCCCGCGACGAGGTGCCTATTCTGGCAGTAGGGCGCCGTTCGTCGGCGGGAGAACCGGGAAAGGCGCCGGGATCTAGTAGCTCGTGTCGTCGTCCGAGCCCGAGCCGCTCGAATCCTCGGTACTCGTCTCGCCGGAGTCCGTGTGCGTCTCGCTCTCGCCCTCGTGCTCGGTGTCGGTCTCGCCGGTCTGATCCACGTCGGGGCTCGTACCGCCTCCGGCGATCCCGACCGTGAGGGTGCCGACCATCCCGCGGTCCTTGTGGTCGCCGACCGGACAGTAGATCTCATATGTCCCGCCCTCGAGGCTCACCTCGAACGTCGTGGAATCGCCGCCGTTGATCGTCTCGGATTCCTCGTCGACGCCGTTTCCTTCGATCGCGAGGGCGTGTGGAGCACCGCCGTCGTTCGTGAGCTCGAAGGTGAGGTTGCCGTCGGAGGCGGTGATGCTCGCCGGCTCGAAGGCGAAGTCCGTCGCGCTCACCTGAATCGTCTCGCCGGCCGCGGACGAACCTTCTTCCGTCCCGTCGCCGCCGCCGCCGCAGGCCGTCGCGGCGAGGGGAAGGGCGAGCACAGTGAGAAGGAGAGCGAAGCGCCTCATGTCGGATCGTTATACCCCTACGGGCCCAGGTCGGCACCGGTTTGCCGGGTCGGCTCCGCGGTAGGCTCTCAACGCAGCGGGCCCGTAGCTCAGCTGGTCAGAGCAGCGGACTCATAATCCGTTGGTCCCAGGTTCGAATCCTGGCGGGCCCACATCCGGCGGCCGTAAGGTGCGCCCGTGGGGGCGGTCTCGATCGCGTTCGGGCTAGCTGGGGTCGGTGCCCTCGCCACGCTCATGGCCCTTGATACGGCGCGCGTCCCGCACGGCCAGGGAGCCGACGTCGCGCTTGTGCTCGGCTGGCTGAATGGCGGACTCGTCGCACTCGGACTCGGACTGGCGGCCCGGGATCGAAGAGCAGGCCGCGCGGGGATTGCGCTTGGTGTTCTCGCCCTTCCTCTCGGGCTTGTCGCGTTCGGCATTTTCGCGCTCACGCAAGCCCCTTGAGGCCTCCAGGCTCCCGCCTGGGCCTCCGATACTCTCGAACGAGTGGAGACCGCAGCCCGGGCCGTCCTCGCCATCCTTCTTCTGATCGCGGCAGCCGCCAAGCTGCGGTCGCGCGCCGAGCTGCCCGAGCTACTAGGCGCCTATGGGATCCCCGGCCTGGCTCGGCGCCCGGCGGCGATTGCGCTCATCCTGGTAGAGGCATTCGTCGCCGTGCTCCTCCTCGTCGGCGCGCCTGGCTCCGCCTTCGCCGCGCTCGCGCTTGGGGCCGTCTTCGTGCTGGCCGCGGCGACCGCGCGGCTGCGCGGTCACAGGCGCGTTCGCTGCGGCTGCTTCGGCGCCGCCGAGCGCCCGTGGAGCTGGATACTGGCACGCGCCCTCGGGTTCACAGTCTTAGCAGGGGTGGCTGCCTTCGGCGGCGAACTCGATCTCGCTTCCCCGACCCGAGACACGCTGGTGCTCGCAGCCCTCGCCATCCTCGCCTTCGCCGTCCTCGTTCTAGGGGTGCTCGTCCTCGCCCTCTACCGCCACGTGGGCGTCCTCTCTCTACGGATTGCGCCGAGCGCGGCTCTTGAACTGGAAGGAGAGGGCCCGCCGGTCGGAACCCCGGCGCCCGCGCTCGCGGGTCTCACCCGGCGTGGCGCGGAGCTCGTCGCCTTCTTCGCCGAGGACTGCCGTCTCTGCCGGGATCTCGCGCCCGGCGTTCGCGCGCTAGAACGGGAGGGCGTTGCCGTTCGCATCGCGTACGAGGCGCAGGAAGGGCCTGCGTTCTCACGCTGGAACGTCCCCGGGGCGCCTTTCGTCGTCCACATCGTCGACGGTGTCGTGGCGGCGAAGGGGCTCGTGAACACGTTGGAGCAGCTGGACGGCCTCGTGGCTACCGGCCGCGCAAGGAAGGCGCATGCGGCGGCCTGACGAGGTCGTCGACGGTGCGGCGGAGGCGCTCGCGGCCGGCCTTGCGCGCGGCCATACGCGCCGCTCGTTCCTCGGACGGGTCGGCGTGACGCTCCTCGCCGTCATGGGCGGCTCCGCGGTCGCGGCGGCCGTGCGCCCGGACGAGGCGGAGAGCTTCCATTTCTGCGGGCACATCTGGACCACTGGCTCGTGCCCGAATCCATATTCGCTGCCGCGAATCGACCGCCGCGGCTTTCCGCTCCGGCCGCGAGACGGCCGCCCGATCGACAATCTGGGCCGCCTCGTGGACGCCGAGGGCTACCCCGCCGACGAGACGGGCGCGCGGCTCGCCGGGCCGGACGGTGAGCTGCTCGAACGCGGGCCGCGCACACGACTCTGCGAGGACTGGGTGCCGGAGCAATTCCGAATCGACGCGGTCACACAGGGTTCCTGGTACCGCTGCTGCAGCGGTCAGGTCCGCAAGCTGGTGGACTGCTGCTCGACGAGCACGAAGCGCGTGAACGGCGACAAGGCGCTCAGGGGCTACTGCTACACGGGCCGGCGGGTCTTCTGCGTCATGTACTACGACACCGGGCTCCCGTGCTGATCGAGGCGACGGTCGCCGTCGCCGCGCTCGTCGCGGGGATTTCCGGCGCCTGGTCGCCCTGAGGCCTGTCGATGATCGAAACGATCACTCCTGCCGTGTGCGGGAACCGTAGGCGCCGGCGGATCGCAGTTGCCCTCTTCGGATTGGCCGCGATCCTCGCGGCAGCGCTCGTGGGCGCCGCGCTGGGCGCGCTCGGTGCCGCCCTGGGCGCTCGGCAGGCGGTGATCGCGGTGGCCGTGCTGGCCGGGCTTGCTGCGGCCAGCGAGCTGGGTTTCCTGCGGCTCCCTCTGCCGCAACTTCGATTGCAGGTTCCCGATTGGTGGCGCTTCCAGCTGCCGCTCCCAGTCTGGGCTGCCGGGTATGGCGCCGGGCTCGGGGTCGGGGTGCTGACCTATCAGCCTTTCGCGACCTTCTGGATCGCCTGCGTGGCCGCCGTAACCGTGGCGAGCCCCGGAGCCGCGGCCGCCTGTTTCGCGCTGTACGGCGCCGGACGGACTCTGATGGTCGCCTGGCCCGCGCGCGGAGGCCGGGACGCTCCCCTCGCGGTCGAGGGGCTCGTCAGCCGCCGCCCGGCGCTCGCGCGCGCCAATGGGCTCGTCCTCGCCGCCACCGCGCTCGCTCTCGGCCTTGCCGCTGTCCCCGCCGCCGCCGCCCAGCCCATTTACCTGGGCGGGGGGAATCAGCTCGACCCATCGGTCTCGAGCGGGACGCTCGCCTACACCCAGCGTGACGGCACCGTCGCCGGGGTCGTCCTTCGCCCGTCGGGGAGCCACGATGTGACCTACACCGGGCGAACGCCCTCGCTCGACGGCAACGTGCTGGCCTATGCCGCTGCGGACGGCATCCACGTGGTCCGCTGGCGCTCACGCGAGGAGCTCCAGCGCGCCCCGAACGCGTCGATGCCCGCACTCGACTGGCCTTGGCTTGCCTATCGAATCGACACGTGGGATGGAGCCCGTGAGCTCTGGTTGACGAACCTCGCCAGCGGAGATCTACGGCTCCTGACCCGGGTCGGCGCAGGCCTCGACCTCGGTCGTGCAAGCGTCGCGGCCGGTCGTGTCGCTTGGACTGTCTCCGGCGTGCAGGGGTCACGCATCGGCCTCTACACGATCGAGACAGAGAAGCGGCGGATCTTCGTCCGCAGCAAGATCTCCGTCCTCGCGAATCCGGCACTGAGCGATTCGCGGATCCTCTGGGTGGAGCAGAAACGCGGGTTCTCGTACTTGCGCCTTCGGCCGCTCGAGAGCTCGAGGACGACGACTCTCGCGAGCTCGGGTGATCGCGACCTCGTCTTCTGGACGACCGCCCTCTCCGGCCGGGACGCCTACGTCACGGTCTGGCTCGTCTCGAGCGGGGTCGCCCAGTTGGAGCGCTACCGGTTCTAGTGGTGGACGTGAAGACAGGGAATGAGCACCTGCGCGGCTGTGGCTGATCCGCGGTTGCGCAATGCCGCCGAATCCACTAGCTTCGACCGTCCCCCGAGGGAAGGGGCGGCGGTGGACGAGCAACTAGAAACGGACGCACCCGAGACGACGGCGAGGCTGTCGGCGCGCGACTACAGCGACATCGGCGCGCACATCGCTGCCATCCTGAATGCCGCGGAGCAATCCGCGGAGAAGATCCGCGCGGAGGCTGAACGTGACGCAACCGAGTTGCGCCGCACCACGGAAGCAGACGTTGAGGGTCAAACGAGCATGACGCGCCGCGATGCTCAAGCCGAGGCAGAGCGACTCATGGCAGGTGCCGCCGCCGACGCGCGGGCTATCAGGGACACGGCCAAGGCGGCCGCGACCAGGATCGCCGACGAGGGCGGTCGCCGGCTCGAGGAGCTCCGCCTCGAGGCGCGCGTGCTGGAGGGGCGCTTCGAGCGAGTAGTCGATGACCTCCGGAATCTGATCGCCCAGCTCGAGCATGTGGTCGTGGGGGCGGCCGACCGGAGCGATCTCCCGAGGCCGGCCGAACGGCCGCGTCTGGCCGCCGCGCCCGATCTGCGCGAGGACCTGCGCCCGCGCCGTACGCGTGACCCCGAGCTCGAAGCGGGTCCGGCAGACCTCGCAGACCACGCCGGATCGCCCCTTTCCTGAACCACCCTTCGGGGTCAGCCGGCGCGCCTAGACTGGGCCGATGAGCCGATTCGTCGAGCGCCTTGGCGAGGGCCCGGTGATCGTTGCCGACGGGGGAACCGGGTCGCTCCTCTCGGGCCGCGTCCCTCGCCTACGCGTACCCGAGGAGGCCAACGTCGTCGCGCCGGAGGCGGTGATCGCGACGCACGTCGCCTTCATCCGGGCCGGCGCCGAGCTGATCGAGACGAACACGTTCGGCGCCAACCGACACAAGCTTGCGGCACATCTGCTCGACGACCGGGTGGCCGAGCTCGTCGAGCGCGGCGTGAAGCTGGCGCGGGAGGCGCGGGAGGTCTCCGGCGAGGACGTCTTCATCGCAGGATCGATCGGGCCCTATGGCGACCTCGACGGCGGCCATTCGACCGACGAGGCCTACGGCGCCTTCAGGGAGCAGGCGCGCCTCCTCGAGGGGCGCGGCGTCGACCTCTTCATGGTCGAGACGTTCTTCGACCTGGCCGAGCTCGAGGCGGCAGTCGCCGCGGTGCGCGACGTGTCCTCCCTGCCGATCGTCGCTCAGCTCACCTTCGACGAGGACGCGGAGACTCTGGCCGGCGTGCCCGCGCGCGAGGCGGTCACCCGTCTGGAGGGCGGCGGAATTGCGGCGATCGGGGCGAACTGCGGGCTCGGCCCGCAGGCGGCCCTCGCGGCCCTCTCGGACATGGCCGAGCACTCGAACGGGCTCGCGCTCACAGCCCAGCCAAACGTGGGCCTCCCGAGCCGGTCGGGCGGGCGCCTGATCTACCCGCACGCGACCCCGGACTACTTCGGCGAGTTTGCCGCCCAGGCGCGCAATCTCGGCGCGCGCGTGATCGGTGGTTGCTGCGGGACGACCCCGGGCCAGATCGCCGCCATCCGCGCGGCCGTCGAGGAGGGGCGTGAGCCGCGCCCCTCGCTCCTGACCGTCGAGCGGGAGGTCGCCGAAGTCGAGGCGGCGCTGGCCGGGCCGGCGGGGACGACCCTGCTCCAGCGGAAGCTCGAGGCGGGCGAGTGGATCGTCTCGGTCGAGCTCGACCCGCCGAAGGGGACGAACATGCAGGCGATGCTGAGCGTGGCCGCGAGGCTGAAGGCCTCGGGGGCGGTCGACGAGGTCGACATCAACGACAACCCGATGGCACGCGCGCGGCTCTCGGCGCTCGTCGCAGCTGCCGCGATCGAGCGGAAGGTCGGCCTCGAGACGATCCCGCACGTGACGCCTCGCGATGCGTCGATCATGGGCCTCCAGTCCCAGCTCCTGGGGGCGCACGCGGAAGGCGTACGAAACGTCCTCGCGGTGACGGGCGACCCGCCGCACGTCGGTGACTATCCAGGCTCGAGCGGCGTCTATGACTTCGACTCGATCGGGCTGACCGCACTCCTCGGGCGTCTGAACGAAGGGGAGGACTATTCGGGGAAGGCGATCGATGCGCCCACGTCCTTCTACGTGGGCGTTGCCGTCAACCCGTCGGCAGACGACTTGAAGACGGAGCTCGAGCGCTTTCGCCAGAAGCTCGACGCCGGGGCGCGCTTTGCCATGACCCAGGCGCTCTTCGACATTGAGTACCTAGATCGCTTCCTGGAGGTCTTCGGCGGCGAGTCGCCCATCCCGATCCTCGTCGGGATCTGGCCTGTCCGGAGCTTCCAGCTGGCGTTTCGCCTGCACAACGAGGTGCCCGGGATCACCATCCCCGATCCCGTGCTCCAGCGACTCGAGGATGCGGGATCGGATGCGGCCCGCGTGGGGCTCGAGCTCGGGCGCGATCTGCTGGAGGCCTCGCGCTCCCGTGCGGGCGGGATCTACGTGATCCCTCCCTTCAAGGAGCCCGCCGCGGCGCTCGACCTTCTGCTCTGACTCGACGCGAATGCGTGCGGGTAAGGGCACGAGTCGTGACCCACTCGCGCGTGTTCCGGTCGTACGCTGTCCGCATGGGGGGAGGGGCCGAAGGCCCCCTGGGGGTCCAGCATCCCGCGCGTGAGGTCGGGCTTGGTGGCCGGCTCGGTAGAATCTCATGTGATGGCCGAGCTCGGCACGATGCGCGTGAAGAGCGGCCTCGCCGAGATGCTCAAGGGCGGGGTGATCATGGACGTGACGACCGCCGACCAAGCGCGGATCGCCGAGGAGTCGGGTGCCGTCGCTGTCATGGCGCTCGAGCGCGTCCCGGCGGACATCCGCGCCGAAGGGGGCGTCGCTCGGATGGCCGACCCGGAGAAGATCCAAGAGATCCAGGAAGCCGTGACGATCCCCGTGATGGCGAAGGCCCGGATCGGCCATTTCGTGGAGGCGCAGGTGCTGGAGGCCCTCGAGGTCGACTACATCGACGAGAGCGAGGTCCTGACGCCGGCCGATGAGGAGCACCACATCGACAAGTGGAAGTTCCGCGTCCCGTTCGTCTGCGGGTGCCGTGACCTCGGGGAGGGTCTTCGACGGATCGGCGAGGGCGCCGCGATGATCCGCACGAAGGGCGAGGCGGGAACGGGCGACATCGTGAACGCGGTCCGGCATATGCGCGCGGTCTTCGGCACGATCAAGCGGCTCGGCTGCGTCGACGAGGACGAGCTCTACACGGAGGCCAAGAACCTGCGCGCCCCGCTCGACCTGGTGCGCTGGGTGGCCGAGAACGGCCGTCTGCCGGTCGTCACCTTCACCGCAGGCGGAATTGCGACACCGGCCGACGCGGCCCTCTGCATGCAGCTCGGTGCCGACGGCGTCTTCGTCGGCTCGGGGATCTACAAGAGTGACGACCCGGCCGCGCGCGCCAAGGCGATCGTCGAGGCGACCACGCACTTTCAGGATCCCGGGATCCTCGCCCGGGTCTCGTCCGGGATCGGCGACCCCATGCGCGGCCTCTCTGCCGCCGCCATTGCGCCCGAGGAGCTCCTCGAGGCGCGCGGCTGGTAGCGCAAAACGAAGAGCGTCCCGCAGGGCGCCCTCCCTCGCCTCTGAGCCGGTTTGTGGCCGCCCTCTGCGAAGACGCGTGCGGGGGCCGCTAGCAGTTGGGCGGTGGATACGATTTCGACGGAATGACGCGCGAGCCGACGATCGGCGTTCTGGCCGTCCAGGGCAACTTCCAGGAGCACATGGCGACCTTGCGCCGCCTGAACGTGCGTGCCGTGGAGGTGCGGAAGCCGGAGGAGCTCGAGGGCATCGACGCGCTCGTCATCCCCGGTGGCGAGTCGACCGCGATCGGGCGCCTGATCCGCCGCTACGGGCTCGAGGAGGCGATCCGGCGCTTCACCGGGCCGGTGCTCGGCACCTGCGCGGGCATGATCCTGCTCGACCGCGACCACCTCGGGCTCGTGGACGTCGCCGTGGAGCGAAACGCCTACGGGCGCCAGGTTTGGAGCTTCGAAGCCGATCTTGACCTCGTGGAGGGCGGCGAGCCGCTACGTGGGGTCTTCATCCGCGCACCCCGGGTCACGGAGGCGGGCCCCGGCGTGGAGGTCCTCGCCGAGCATGACGGGACTCCGGTGCTGCTGCGCGACGGCCGCTTCCTCGTCGCCTCCTTCCACCCGGAGTTGACCGACGACACGCGTGTCCACGCGAAGCTCCTGGAGCTGGTGCGGGAGGAGGGCCTTGTCCGGGCATAGCAAGTGGTCGTCGATCAAGCACAAGAAAGGCGTGGCCGACGCGCGCCGCGGGCAACTCTTCTCCAAGCTCGCGCGCGCGATCATCGTCGCGGCCCGCGAGGGCGGCCCCGATCCTGACAACAACATCTCGCTTGCAAACGCGATCGAGAAGGCGCGCGAGAGCTCGATGCCGAAGGACAACATCGAGCGTGCGATCACGCGGGGAAGTGGGGCCGGGACGGATGGGCAGGCCTACGAGCAGATCACGTACGAGGGGTACGCGTCGGGCGGCGTCGCGCTCCTGGTCGAGGCGGTAACTGACAACCGCAACCGCACGGCCGCCGAGGTGCGCCACCTCTTCGCGAAGCACGCCGGGAGCCTGGGCGCTTCGGGCGCCGTCGCGTGGCTCTTCGAGCGCCGCGCGGTAGTCCTCGTGGACGGCGACCGGGTGGACGAGGACAGGCTGACGCTGGCGGCGGCCGAGGGCGATGCCGACGATGTCGAGCGCGAGGGCTCGAGCTTCCGCGTGACGGGCGAGCCGGAGGCGTTGCCGACCGTCCGTGCCGCGCTCGATGCCGCGGGGATCCCGTACGAGTCGGCCGGCCTGACGATGCTCCCGAAGACAACCGTGTCGATCGAGGACGAGGCGACCGCGAAGAAGGTGCTCCGGCTCATCGACGCACTCGAAGGGAACGACGACGTGCAGGACGTCTATGCGAACTTCGACATCCCCGAGGGCGTGCTCGAGGCGGCTGTCAGCTAGCGGAGCCTCCTCAGGTTCGGCGCCAGGGGCGACGCGCTGGCGTCGGATCCCTGTTGCCCCTCGCGTCCGTCGCGCGTGCCTGGAAGGTGTGCGCGCCCCGCCTGAGCCCATGGTAGGTCTTCTGGGCCCTGCACGGGGTCCAGGGCCCGCGGTCGAGCTTGCACTCAAACTTCGATCCGGCTTCGCTGGAGCGCAGGCGGAAGGTGGCGCGCGCTGCCCGTGTCCGTGCTGGGGGCCCGGAGGCGATCGTCGTCTGGGGCGCGGCGGTGTCCAGCGGGGGATGCGGTGGTGGTGGCGGCGGCAATGGTGGTGGTGGTGGTAGAGGTGGCGGAGGAGACGGTGGCGGAGGTGGCGGAGGTGGCGGTGGAGGTGAAGTCGGCGGTGACGGGCCAGCGGAGCCCACGGTGAACGACCCGTTGATGTACGAGTGGACGTCACAGCGGTACGTGTACTCCCCCGCGGCCAAGGTCACCGTGAAGTCGAACGTTCCTTCGCCGGTGACGGGCGTCACCGCCCCGGTGCCGAAGAGATTGAAGTTGTGCACGCTCGAGCTGTCGACCACGCGGAGCGAGTAGGTGCCCGGAGCAAGGTTCGTCACGGCGGTGCCGTCGGCGCGCACCAATCCGATCGCGCCGGCGTCGTCGATCGCGCCGAGAAGGTCCTGCCCGCTTGCAGGGCCAGCCCCGAGGAGCCAGGCGAACACGGCGAAGGCCGCGAGAACGGATCGCACGCCTCTCTGTACGGGTCCCGGCCGGCGATCGGATTGGAGGAACGTCCGGGTTCGCCCCTAACCTCGACCCGTGAAGGTCCTCGGTATCGACCCGGGCACAGCAGCATGCGGATACGGCATCGTCACTGCAAACGGCGGCCGCCTCAGCGCGGTCGATCATGGCTGGTGGAAGACACATGCGCGCGAGGCGCCCGAACGGCGGCTCAAGCAGATTCACGACGAGGTGGCGGCGTTGATCGCCGAGCACGATCCGGACGCCGTCGTCCTCGAAGAGTCCTACGTGGGCGCAGACGCCCGCATCGCGCTCTTCGTCGGCCAGGCCCGCGGCGCCGTGCTCGTCGCCTGCGCGTCTGCTGAGGTGGCCTGTGCCGAGTATGCACCCGCGACGGTCAAGAAGACCGTCTGCGGTTACGGGCGCGCCGAGAAGGACCAGGTCGGGCGGATGGTGAAGGCGATTCTCGGCCTGCCCGAGGTGCCCGCGCCCGACCACGCCGCCGATGCCCTCGCGGTCGCGATCTGCCACGCACTCGCCTCGCCGCTCCAGCGCTTGGCGGTGGCACGGTGATCGCCAGGCTCCGCGGCCGTCCGGTCGTCTGGGATGCCGGCGGGCTCGTCCTCGACGTCGGCGGGGTCGGCTACCGCCTTCTTGCGACCCCGACCGCTGTGCGGAAGGCGGAGGGCCGCGACGAGGTCGCGCTCGAGACGCACCTCCACGTCCGCGAGGATGCGATGCAGCTCTTCGGCTTCGCCGACGGCAATGAGCGTGAGCTCTTCGAGCAGCTTCTGGCCGTGTCGGGCGTCGGCCCCAAGGTCGCGCTGGCAATCGTCTCCGGCTACTCACCGGCCGAGCTCCGGCGCGCGATCGTGCGTGAGGACGCTGCCCTCTTCGAGACGATCCCGGGCATCGGGCGAAAGACGGCGCAACGCGTCGTCCTCGAGCTGAAGGAGAAGATCACGCAGCTGGTCGCCGTCTCGGACTCGACGCCGGGCGAGCCGGACACGCACGTCGTCGCTCGTGACGCCCTGGTCGAGCTCGGCTACTCGGTCAGCGAGGCCGAGCAGCGTCTCGCCTCGACCGACCCGAACCTGCCGGCGGCTGAGCGAGTCCGTGAGGCTCTCAGGGCGGCATGAGCGCGCCGGAACATGTGACCGCCCCCGTCCTCGCACCCGAGGACGACGAGCTCGAGCGCTCCCTCAGGCCGCGCCGCCTCGAAGATTTCGTCGGCCAAGAGCGGGTAAAGGAGCAGCTCTCGATCGCGCTTGACGCGGCCAAAGGCAGGGGGGAAGCGCTCGACCACGTGCTCCTCGCCGGCCCGCCCGGCCTGGGGAAGACGAGCCTCGCGTACATCGTGCGAGAGGAGCTCGGCGTCGGGATCCGCACGGTCGCAGGCCCCGCGCTCGAGCGAAAGGGCGACATGGCCGCGATCCTCACCTCGCTCGAGGAGCGCGACGTCCTCTTCGTCGACGAGATCCACCGGTTGAACCGGGCTGTCGAGGAGATCCTCTACCCGGCGCTGGAGGATTTCCGGCTCGACATCATCGTCGGGCAGGGCCCCGCCGCGCGGACGCTGACGCTCGACCTCCCGCACTTCACGCTCGTGGGGGCGACGACGCGCACGGGTCTCCTGACGACGCCGCTTCGCGACCGCTTCGGAATCACCTACCGCCTCGACCTGTACACCGGGGAGGAGCTCGGGCGCATCGTGCGGCGCTCGGCCCGCATCCTGGGCGTCGAAACCGCCGAGAAGGCCGCGGAGGAGATCGCCCGCCGGGCCCGCGGAACGCCCCGCGTGGCGAACCGGATTCTGCGGCGGGTGCGGGACGTCGCTGAGGTGCGCTACGACGGCGTCGTCACGCTGGACGTGGCACGCGAGGCGCTCGCCCTCCTCGAAGTGGATGCCGAGGGGCTCGAGCGGATCGACCGCGAGCTGCTCGGCGCGATTGCGCACAAGTTCGGCGGCGGGCCGGTCGGCCTCTCCACGCTCGCCGTCACGCTCGGCGAGGAGCCCGAGACGATCGAGGACGTCTACGAGCCGTACCTGCTGCAGCTCGGCCTGATCCAGCGCACGCCGCGCGGGCGTACGCTGACCGAGCGCGGCCGCGCCCGCGCGGGAGCCTTACGGCCGGACGCTGCGCTCTTCTAGTCGAGCGCGGCGATGATCCAGAGGGCCCCGACGACGATCAGGTACGCCGCGACGATGTAGTTCAGCAGCCGCGGGCGGACGAGGATCAGGATCCCGAGGCCGAGCGAGACGAGCCCGGCGATGAGCACGGGTGTGTCCCTTGGAGTGTCGGGCTGCGGTACCTGGCCAACGAGCGACGTGAGGTCCATCTGAACTCCTTCCGTGGTGGTTGGTGCCTAGCCGAGCTGCACCGAGCCGTCGGGCGCGAGATCCCAGTGCGGATTGTGGGCGACCTCCCACGGGTGCCCGTCCGGATCGTGGAAGACGCCTGAGTAGCCGCCCCAGAAGGTCGGGGCGGGCTCGCGGGCGATCGACGCGCCCGCGGCACGCGCCTCCTCGATGACCGCGTCGACCGCGGCCGGCGAGCCGACGTTGTGCGCGAGCGTGACGCCGCCCCAGCCGCCCGAGTCGGAGACGGCGGAGTCCTCGGCGAGCTTGGTGCGTTCCCAGAGCGCGACGACCGCGCCGCCGGCCTGGAAGAAGACGACCTCGTCGCCGGGCTCTGCCCCCGTCTTCCACCCGAGCGACTGGTAGAAGGCACGGGAGCGAGCTAGGTCGCCGACCCCGAGCGTCACGAGGCTGAGGCGCTGCTCCACGGAGCGACTCTACGGATCGTCGCGCAGGCGGGCGTACATGAGTCCGTCGGCCCGGCGGCCCTTGAGCTCGAAGTAACTACGCAGTAGGCCTTCGCGCTGAAAGCCCGCCTTCGCAGCGACGCGTTGCGAAGCCTCGTTCTCCGGCTCGGCCAGGAGCTGAACCCGCGTGAGACCGAGGTCGTCGAACGCCCAGCCCGAGAGCAGCCGAAGCGCGCGGGTCGCCGCGCCTCGCCCGCGGGCGACGGGGAGCGTCCAGTACCAGATCTGTCCATTCCCGTCGACGAGGCGAAGCCCGATCGAGCCGAGGAGCTCGTTCGAGGCCGCGTCGGCCACGGCGAAGTTCGCGCGTGCTCCATCGCGCCAGAGCTCGGCGACCCGCTCGAGCCATGCGCGCACCCATTCCTCCGACTCGAGCTCGGGCAGGTTCGTCAGACGCGGGATGTCGCGGTCGCGCGCCGCGGCGAGGAGCGCGGGTACGTCGTGCTCTTCGAAGAGGCGCAGGACGATCTCACCATCCGTGAGCGGCGCGAGGGGCCGCTCGATCAGCGGCGGAACTGCAGCCGGTGCCACGACGGCACGGGGGCGAGCTCGAGGAGGGCCCGGCCGCCGTTCGGATCGCGGTAGCCGAAGTCGCCAGTCCGCTCGTCGAAGTTGACCTCGAGCAAGTCCTCCTTCACGCGGTGATCGAGCCAGGCGCTGCGGAACACGAGCTTGCGGAGCCAGTAGACGAGCGACTCTCCGTTGACGAGCGCGACCCGCTCCCAGTGGCGGACGAGATAGTCCCCGAGCAGGCTCCGCGGCTCCAGGATGCGCCCCTCGGAAGCGAGCTCGACGAGGTCGTCGGCTTCCTCCTGGTGCACATCGCCCGCTTCGACCAAGCCGAGCTTCACCGCGGCTGCGCTTACGCGCTGCTCGAAGTCGAGCGTGTTGAACCCGAAGCGGTACCCGAGAAACTCGACGACGTACTCGTCGCCGGAGACGTAGTTCGTGTCGGGCACGCGTCGAGGATAGCCCGTCACAAGGCTGTGCCAGCTTGGTGTCAAGATCCGTCGGGACGAGTCCTGACCCGCCCACGAAGGCGACTCCGTCCGACGCGCTCGCCACCGTGAACGCATGTTCGAGGGCACATGGACGATTCGTCCGTGCCCCCGCCAGGAGGTTCGGGCGCTCGCCCAGGCACTCGGCCTCAGCGAGACGACGGCAAGCGTCCTCGTCCGGCGGGGTCATGGCGACCCTGAGAAGGCACAGGCCTTCCTGGAAGCGGCGGACCCCGCGCACGACCCGTTCCTCCTCGGCCAGGTCGAGGAGGCCTGCGCCGCGATCCGGCGGGCAATCGCCGAGCGCCGGCGGATCTGCGTCCACGGGGACTACGACGTCGACGGGATCTGCGGCACGGCCCTGGCCGTCACGGTGCTTCGCGGGCTCGGGGCCGACGTGGACTGGCACCTTCCAAGCCGCTTCGAGGAAGGCTACGGCGTGAGCGGCGCGACTCTCGCCCGCCTCGCTGACGAGGGGTGCGGGCTCGTCCTGACCGTCGACTGCGGGATTACGGCGGTCGACGAGGTCGCCGAGGCGCGGTCGCGCGGCCTGGAGATCGTCGTCACGGATCACCACCGGCCGGGCGACGTGCTTCCTGCCTGTCCAGTCGTGGCCCCCCGGCCGTCCGCCTATCCCTTCCCCGACCTCTGCGGAACGGGCGTCGTGTTCAAGCTCCTGCAGGCGCTCGGCGCAGATGGGCTCGACGAGCACCTCGACCTGGTCGCGCTCGCCACGGTCGGCGACGTCGTCCCGCTCCTCGACGAGAACCGAGCGCTCGTCACGGCCGGCCTGCGTCGACTTGCGCGCACTACGAAACCCGGGCTGCGCGCCCTCATGCGAACGGCAGGCGTCGACCCGGCGAGTGTCGACGCTGGGATGCTTGGCTTCCGCCTCGCTCCGCGGATCAACGCCGCAGGCCGCCTCTGCCACCCGAGGGCGGCGCTGGACTTGCTCCTGACCGATGAGGCCGTTGAGGCCGAGCGGCTCGCGGGCGAGCTCGAGCGGCTGAACCGTGACCGCCAGGCCGTCGAGGATCGGATTTTACGCGACGCCGTTCGCCAGGTCGCGGAGTGGCCCGAGGATGCCCGGAGCCGTCGCGGGTACGTGATCGCGGGCGAGGACTGGCACCGCGGAGTGATCGGCATCGTCGCCTCGCGGCTGGTGGAACGGTTCAACCGCCCCGTCGTCCTGCTCGCGCCGGCCGACGAGGGGTGGGTCGGATCGGGCCGTTCCGTTCCAGCCTTCGACCTGCACGCCGGCCTGGGCGCGTGCGCCGAGCACCTCACGCGCTGGGGTGGGCATCGCGCCGCCGCGGGTGTGTCGCTTCGCGCCGAGTCCGTCGAGGATTTCCGCGAAGCCTTCGCGGCGCACGCGGACGCCGCGCTCGAAGACGACGAGCTCGCGCCGGTCACGGTCGCGGATGCCCTGGTCGACGGCCGGGAGCTGACGCTCGATCTCTGCGAGGAGCTCGAGCGACTCGGCCCGTTCGGGCTCGGCAATCCGGGCGTGATCCTCCTGGCCGTGGCTTGCCAGCTCTCGGAACTCGGTGCGGTCGGCGACGGAAAGCACCTGAAGCTCGCCGTGACGGCGAACGGCGCGCGCTCCGGCGCGATCGCATTCGGACAGGGAGAGCGCCTCGACCGGTACCGGAGCTCCTCGCGCTTCGACGTCGCCTTTCGGCTCGACGCGAACCGGTGGAACGGCACCGTCGCGCCGCAGCTCGTCGTCAGGCGGATCTTCCCGACGCCAGGCCGCTACGACGAGCTGCGGAGTGCTTTGGCCTCAGAATGGAAGGCGGGCCCTGACGGCTGGTCGTCGCGCGGACGGCAGATCTTCGAGGAGCTCGGCCTCGTCGACAACCCTTCGGGGCGCCGGAGCCTGGCCGAGTCAGCGACCTTCCGAGCGGCGCTCGCCGAGGCCCTTCCGGAGGCACTTCCCGTGGCCGCGTAGCGCCTCGTCGCGGTCCGGGCGCCGCGGGGGGCCGGGGCTACAATCAGAGCATGAGCCAGGTGGTTCAGGCAGGACCGGCCGGGCGTCATCGCGACGATCTCGAGCGGCTGCTCGCCCTCGTCTCGGAGTACAACCCTGAGTTGGACCGCGAGTTGCTCGAGCGCGCGTTCGTCGTCTCGAGCGAGGCGCACGAAGGACAGCAGCGGCGGAGCGGGGAGGACTTCGTGCACCACCCGCTCGGGGTCGCACGGATCCTCGCCGAGCTTCGCCAGGACGACGAGACGATCGCGGCCGCGCTCCTCCACGACGTCGTCGAGGACACGCGCGCGACGATCGAGGACGTCCGCGCCGAGTTCGGCGAGGAGATCGCGCAGCTCGTCGAAGGCGTCACGAAGCTGACGCGAATCCACTTCCAGAGCCGCGAGCACGCCCAGGCCGAGAACTACCGGAAGATGGTCATGGCGATGGCGCAGGACGAGCGCGTCATTGTGATCAAGCTCGCAGACCGCCTGCACAACATGCGGACGATCGAGTACCTGGGCAAGCAGAAGCAGCTGCAGAAGGCCCGGGAGACGCTCGAGGTCTACGCGCCGCTCGCGCACCGCCTGGGAATTCACGCGATCAAGTGGCAGCTCGAGGACCTCGCCTTCGCGACGCTCCACCCGCGCAAGTACGCGGAGATCCAGGCGATGGTGAACCAGCGCCGCGCCGACCGCGAGACGTTCATCGCCGAGGCGGGGGAGACCCTCGCGCGCGAGCTCGACAAGGTCGGCATCCCCGCCGAGATCGCCGGGCGGGCGAAGCACTTCTACTCCATCTACGACAAAATGGCCAAGCGCGGGAAGGAGTTCAACGAGATCTACGACCTGACCGCGATGCGCGTCACCGTGGAGCGCGAGGGCAAGGAGGGTGAGCGCGATCTCTACGGCGCGCTCGGGATCATCCACTCGCTCTGGAAGCCGATGCCCGGCCGCTTCAAGGACTACGTGGCGATGCCGCGGCTGAACCTCTACCGCTCGCTGCACACGACGGTGATCGGGTCCGAAGGTCGCCCGCTCGAGATCCAGCTCCGGACGCGCGAGATGCACGAGACCGCCGAGTACGGGATCGCTGCACACTGGCTCTACAAGGGGCGGAGCGGCAAGCCGAAGGAGGCCGAGCGGGTCGCGCTCCTCAAGCAGCTCGCCGACTGGCAGCAGGAGACGGACGAGGACCCGGGCGAGATGCGCCGGGCCTTCCCGGAGCTCGGCTCGGACGAGGTGTACGTCTACACACCGAAGGGCGAGGTGAAGAGCCTCCCGGCGAGCTCGACGCCGATCGACTTCGCCTACGCCGTCCACACGGACGTCGGCCACCGGACGGTCGGCGCCAAGGTGAACGGGAGGATCGTCCCCCTCCACTACCAGCTCCAGACCGGCGACTTCGTCGAGATCCTCACGTCACGCCAGGCTGGCCGCGGCCCGTCGCGCGACTGGCTCTCGCTCGCGAAATCTTCACGAGCGCGAAACAAGATCCGCCAGTGGATCTCGCGCGAGACGCGCGAGGAGACCGAGACGCGCGGCCGCGAGACGCTCGAGTCGGCGCTGAAGCAGCACAAGCTCCCGTACCGGAAGGTCGCCGGCTCGTCCCTGCTCGCCGAGGTCATCCGCGAGATGGGCTTCAAGAAGGCCGAGGACTTCTACCTCGCGCTCGGCTCGGGGAAGCTCCAGGCCTCGCAGGTCGTGAACAAGGTGCTGCAGCGCCTGAAGACGGACGAGGTGGCCGAGGAAGAGCTCGTCCCCGCCCGACCGAAGGCGCGCCACGCGCTCGAGTCCCAGAACTTCGGGATCTCGGTGGAGGGGCTCGAGGGCGTCCTCGTCCGCCTCGCCAAGTGCTGCACACCGGTGCCGGGCGACCCGATCGTCGGCTACATCTCGCTCGGGAAGGGCATCACGATCCACCGCGACGACTGCCCGAACGTCAAGGCGCTCATGAGGAACCCGGAACGCTTCACGGCGGTCGACTGGGACGGCGGCGCCTCGCAGAGCTTCCGCGTCCAGATCGCGGTCACCTCGTGGGACCGCCCGCGCCTCCTCGAGGACGTCGCCCGGACGTTCGCCGAGCACGGCGCGAACATCGTCGAGTACGGCGGGCACGTCGAGGATCAGATGGCCAAGAACTGGTACGTCGTCGAGGTCGGCGACGTGAAGGCACTGCGCGCGCTTCTGAACGCCCTTCGGGCGCTCGACTCCGTCTTCGACGCCTTCCGGGTCACGCCGTCCTGACGGACGAGCGGACGCTCGCGTTCCTCCGCGAGCTCGAGCGCGCGGACGAGGCCGCCGCCGCGGTGCTCGCTGAGCTGGACGAGCTTGCGCGCGAGGCCGAGCGGATCGGAACCCGGGCGGAAGAACTCGAAAGGGGCCGCCGTGAGCTACCCGCCCAGCTCGAAGCTGCGAAAGCGGCCTGCGAAGAGGCAGAGGCGGCGGCAGAGGACCGACAAGGGATCGTGAGTCGGGTCGAATCGACGCTCACCGAGGCGGAGCAGAGGGGCGACGGCGATCGGGTCGTGGCGATCCGCCGAGACGCAACGCGCGCCCATGACCACGCCCGAATGGCGGAGCAACGCCTGAACGCCGCGCGGGCCGAGGAGCAGCGACTGTCGGACGAGGCGGACCGCGCGGAGCGGGATCGATCCGACCTCGTCGAGCGCGCGCGGGAGATCGCGAGAGCCCTCCGGGAGCGCCCCGGTCTCACCGACCAGGCGGGCCTGGAGCCGGCCGATGATCTCGCCGAGCTGGGCCGCTGGACGACCGAGGCCAGGGCGGCGCTGTTCGTGGCGCGGGGTCAACTCGCGACCCAGCGTGAGCAGCTGATCCGCCAGGCCAATGAGCTGGGAGCCGCAGTGCTCGGAGAGCCGCTCTCCGCTTCGAGCGCCGCGGTCGTCGCGCGTCGCGTCGAGTCCCGTTAGGCGTCGGCCCACGCCACGCCGCCGGTGTCCCAGGCGACGAGGCAGTACGGGCCGATCAGGGTCGCTACACGCTCGAGAAACTCACTGTCTCGCCGGTCGAAGGCCGCCGGGGCGTCCGAGTCGATGTCGATCTCGCCGACGACCCGTCCCTCGTAGGAGATCGGGACGACGATCTCCGAGCGCGTCGAGACGAAGCAGGCGAGGTAGCGCTCGTCCGCGTTCACGTCGTCGACGATCTCCGTCCGCCCGCTCGCGGCCGCGGCGCCGCAGATCCCCTGTCCGATCGGGATCCGGACGTGCTCGGTTGCCTCGGGGCCCTTCCAGGGGCCGAGCACGAGGTCGTCGCCTTCTACGAGGTAGACGCCCAGCCACGAGTAGTGCTCGAAGCGGTCGTGCAGCAGGCTGACGACCTGCCGGAGAATCTCGTCGGCGTCGCTCTCGCGGTTGACGATCCGGTCGACGGCCTCGAGGGCGCCGCGGAAATCGGCGCTCACCGGGGAACCGCCAGCTCGAGGTCGGCGCCCTCGAAGCCCTCGACGGCCGTGCGAAACTCGGCCGGGACCGGAACCGGGCGCCGGTCGTCGAAGTCGACGAGGACGAGCGTCTGCTCGGCCGTGCACATGAGGACGTCGTCGGCGACGCGCACAGCGGCAAGCTCGAACGTCACGCTCGAGCGCCCGATCCGCTTCGTCCGCACGAACACCTCGAGAAGGTCGTCGAAGCGCGCCGGCGCCTCATAGAGGACGTTCGATGCGCGCATCACGAACTCGCAGTCGCCGAGTTCCAGGTCGAGCACGCGCAGGTGGCGGGAGTACTCGACCCTGGCGAGGTCGAAGTAGGGCAGGTAGCGCCCGTAGTAGACGATCCCCTGCGCGTCGGTGTCCGAGAAGCCGACGCGGGTGAACGCCGAGAACTTGAAGGGCGGGTTGCGTCCGGACGGGTGGCCGAGGTTGAACGACACGCCTCGATGCTAGTCATGCTGGTGGTGAGCATGGACGACCGCGTGCCCCCGGCCGCGTGCGATCAGCGCGCGGTTCACGGGGAACGCGGCAACCCAGGCCACGGCCAGCGCGAACCCGAGCGAGGCCCAGAAGAGGAGCGTGTCGAGCCCGGCCTCCATGGCTCCGGGGACGACCAGGAGGACGCCGTTGTCGACCAGCTCCATGACCGCGATCGAGAACGTGTCGGCCGCGAGCGCGAGCCCGACGACAGTCCCTAGAGCAAGCCCGGCGCGCAGGAGCGGCACCATCGTGAACGAGTAGCCGAAGAGGAACGCAAGCCCGATTGCGAGGACGATCGTCTGCCAGTTTCCCCAGCCGAGCGCGGTCCCGATCACCACCCCGAGCACCTCGCCGATCGCGCAGCCCGTCAGGCAGTGCGTCGTCGCGCTCGCGGCGAGGCGGTTCAAGGACTGGGAATGCGTCGAATGGGCGTGGACGCTCATGGGTTTTCCTCCTCAGCTTGTCTTGAGCAGGCGGCCGACGGCTGCGACGAGCTCGGTCGCCTTCGCGTCGCGCTCGTCGCCCGCAGCAGACGCCATGCATCGACGCACATGGCCGTCCACGAGCCCCAGGGCGACTTTCTCGACTGCTGCCTGGACGGCTGCGATCTGGTCAAGGACGTCGACGCAATAGCGCTCGTCCTCGACCATGCGAGCGATTCCTCGGACCTGGCCTTCGATCCGGCTCAACCTCGGCAGGAGGGCTTGCTTCTCGACGACGTATCCATGGACGGGGCGCTCGTTCATGCGCCGGGGAGCATATACCCCAGGGGGGTATGTTCGCAATGGTCACCGTTCTTTTGGTCGTTGGCTGGTGGGCCTTCGTACGAGCAGCGCCGGAGCGGCGCCGGATCGCCTGCTCTCCCCAGTCGATCGCGGAATGAGAAGAACGTCTGATTTCGAGCGCGAATTTCGGGCCGCACGCTGCGTGCCCTACGACAAAGGACCTAGGTCCGGATGACTGCAAGCACCTCGTCGCGCTTTCGCTCCATCAGTGTGGGCTCGAGCGCCTCCAGGTTCAGCCGGAGCAGGGGTTCCGTGTTCGAGGGCCGTAGGTTCAGGTGCCAGTCGTCCGCCGTCACCTCGAGCCCGTCCACGTGCGAGACACGCCCCTCGGGGCCGAACCGCTCCTTCACCTCCTGGAGCTTGAGCGCCACGTCCGAGACGGGTGTGTTGATCTCCCCCGTGATGAAGTAGCGCTCTCGGAACGGCCGCAGGAGCTCCGAGAGCGGCTGGCTGCGCTTCGAGAGGTGCTCCAGCATGAGGAGGGCGGGAACGGTGCCCGAGTCGGCCTGGCTGAAGTCCCGGAAGTAGTAGTGGCCCGAGACCTCGCCGGCGAAGAGCGCGCCTTCCTCGCGCATGCGGTGCTTGATGAAGGCGTGGCCCACGCGGTTCACGAGCGGCACCCCGCCCGCGCGTTCGATCGTGTGCGGGACGGCCCAGCTTGCGCGCACGTCGTAGATCACTTTCGCGCCCGGTTCCTTCCCGAGCATGAGCTCCGCGAGCAAGGCCGTGACGAAGTCGCCCGGGACGAACTCGCCCGTGTCGTCGACGAAGAAGCAGCGGTCGGCGTCGCCGTCGAAGGCAATCCCGAGGTCGGCCCTCTCTTCGCGAACCTTCGAGACGATGAACTCGCGATTCTCCGGCAGGAGCGGGTTCGGCTCGTGATTCGGGAACGTTCCGTCGGGCTCGAAGAAGCAGCAGACCGCGTCCACGGGCAGCCGGTCGAGCACCGGCGGGAGCATCGCGCCGGCCATCCCGTTCGCCGCGTCGATCACGACGCGAAGCGGGCGGACCGCCTCGACCGCGATGAACGACAGCACCTTCTCGACGAAGGCCGGGTAGATGTCGACCTTCTCGAGCTGGCCGAAGGTCTGAGCCGGGCCTTGCTCGGGCCCGCCGAGGGCGCGGTCGCGGATCTCCAGAAGGCCCGAGTCGCCGCCCACCGGGAGCGCGCCCCGGCGGACGATCTTCATGCCGGTGTACTGCTTGGGATTGTGGGAGGCGGTGACGGCGATGCCGCCGTCGAGCGCGTGCTCACCGACTGCGAAGTAGAGCATCTCGGTCCCGACCATTCCGACGTCGAGCACCTCGGCACCGGCCTCGAAGGCGCCGCGGATGACGGCTTCGGCCATCGCAGGCGAGGAGACCCGCATGTCGTGGCCCACCGCGATGCGCCGCGGCTCGAAGATCTCGACGTAGGCGCGGCCGATCCGGTGGGCGCCGTCTTCGTCGAGCTCCTCCGGGTAGATGCCGCGGATGTCGTACGCCTTGAACACCTTCGGGTCGAGCGCCATGGCGCCCTACTCTACGGTGAGCCCCAGGCCGATTTGCCCGCAGCGGGGCCCGCAGCTGGCGCGTGCGCTAGAGGCTCGTCAGGCGACCGGCCAGGCGCTCACGAGGGTCGCACGGGTGGCCTCGAGCGACTCCGGGATCACCTTGAGCCCTGCGAGAACCGGCATGAAATTCGTGTCGCCTGCCCAGCGCGGGACGACGTGCAGGTGTACGTGGTCGAGCACTCCGGCTCCCGCAATCCGCCCGAGATTCCAGCCGACGTTGAAGCCCTGTGGACGCATGGTGTCCGTGAGCACCCCGAGAGCGAGTGCGGCGAGCCGGTGCGCCTCTAGAGCCTCCTCGCCCGAGAGCGACCCGAACTCGCCCTCGTGCCGAAGCGGCGCGACCAGCAGATGGCCGGACGCGTACGGGTACTTGTTCAGCAGGACGACCGCCGCCTCGCCCCGGTGGACGACCAGGCCCTCCTCGTCCGACCCGGCGACTGCCCGGCAGAAGACGCAGCCCTCCTGCTCGTCGGCCGACTGGATGTACTCGAGCCGCCAGGGCGCCCAGAGCTGCCGTCCCGTCAACTAGAACCAGCCCTGCCGCTTGAAGTACACGAGGAGGAGAACGACGGCGGCAGCCTGGAAGCCGATTCCGAGCGCGAAGAAGGCGAGAGCGGTGTCGACGTGGTCGACCATCCAGCCGAAGTTCTGACCGAAGAAGCCGGTGATGAAGGTGAGCGGCAGGAAGACCGACGCGATCAGAGTCAGCTGTTTTGTCACGTTGCCAAGCCGGTTCGAGGACGCGGAAAGGTAGACGTCGATCGTCCCGTTCATCAGTTCGCGTTGCGCGTCGATCACCTCTGCGAGGCGGAAGAGGTGGTCGTAGACGTCGCGGAAGTACCGCTCCGCTTCCTGGGTCATCCCGGGCAGGGCCCCAACTCCCGCGGCGAAATGGCCGAACAGGTCGCGCTGCGGGCCGATCGCGCGGCGCAGGGTCGTGATGCGACGGCGCATGGTCATGATGTCCTGGAGGAGGCCGTCGCGGGGACTCGCGAGCATCTCCTCCTCGATCATCTCGATGCGCTCGTCGACTCTGGCGAGTGGCGCAGTGAAGCTGTCCACGAGCGAGTCGACCACCTGGTGCAGGACGAGGATCGGCTCGGGGTCACGGGCCAGGGTCTCCTCGCAGCGCCCGCAGATCCTCGCGAGCGCGGGCGCCTCGTCGCGGTGAATCGAGATCAGGAACTGCGGCGAGTAGTAGAGGTGCACCTCGACGAGACCGTCCTCGTCGGGCGCCCAGCCGTAGACGACGAGGAAGACGAAATCGTCGTACTCCTCGAGCTTCGCCCGCTGCCCGAAATGGAGCGAGTCTTCGATCGCAAGAGGGTGGAAGCCGAAGGCGGTCTCGAGCTCGCGCAGATTCTCCTCCGACGGTTCGTGGAGGTCCAGCCAGAAGAACTCCTCCCGCTCGAGCCGCTCCCGCAGGCCGGCTGCCTCGAGGGGAAGCTCGGAGGTGCCGCTCCCCTCGACGAGGCGGGCTAGAGCCACCGCTTGAGGCGGAAGAAGGCGAGCATCCCGGCGAGGACGCCCACGAGTAGGCCGAGGATGAGCCAGAAGGCCTCCCGCGTCCCTTCACCGGGGAAGTCGACGTTCATCCCGAAGATCGTCCCGATCAGCGTGAGGGGGAGGAGGGTCACGCTGATCACGGTCAGCAGCCGGAGGACGTCGTTCTGACGGTGAGAGATGACCGACTCGTTGGTCGACTCGAGTCCCTCGACCACGTCCTTGTAGTTGTCCAGGAGGTCCCAGATCCGCTCGGCCGCGTCGCCCAAGTCGTCGAAGTAGAGCTCGAGATCCTCGGGGAGGAAGCGCTGCGTGTAGCGCTCGAGAGCGCGAAGGGTGGCGCGCTCGGGCTTGATGATCTTCCGGTACGCGATGATCTCCTGCTTCGCATTCGAGATGTCGCGGACGACCTCCGAGGACGCGCCCTCGTACATCTCGTCCTCGATCCGCTCGAGCTTGTGCGCGATCTTGTCGAGGATCGGAAAGCAGTAGTCGAAGAGATCGTCGAGCACGTGGTAGAGCAGGTAGCCCGATCCCTGCGAGAAGAGGTCCAGCCGCCGCTCCTCGTCCTCCTCGCAGCGGCGGAAGAGGTACGTGACCGGGTGGAGCTCGACGTTCGGTAGCGTGATCAGGAAGTCCGGCCCGAGGAAGACATCGAGCTCGGCCGCGTTCAGGCGCTGTACGGCTTTGTCGTAGAACGGAAAGTGGAGGACGACGAACAGGTAGTCGGGGTACTCGTCGATCTTTGGACGCTGGCGCTTCGAGAGGACGTCCTCGACGTCCAGCTCATGGAAGCCGAAGCGCTCGGCGAGCATCGCCGCCTCGAGCGAGCTCGGCTCGTCGACGTGGATCCAGGTGAGGCCGCTAGCGGAAAGCTCGGAGATCTGCGGCTCGACCCGCGCGACGGCCTCGCCGCCCGCACTGCGGCGTCCGCGCCGAATCCGTGGGCGAGGAAGCGTGGGCCTTGCCATGGCTACTTAGGGGGTCGTCCAACCAGCGTCTCCGAATTCTCGAGTCTAGCTTTCTCCGACGGGAATCTGGCTCCTCCCCTCGCGAATTCCGCCCTTGGCTAGGCGGAAATTGCCGTCGAGGCGCCGGCCTCTCGCTTCCAGGCGGAGTTGAGGCCGCTCTGAACGTAGGCGTGGTAGGCCGGGGAGATGACGATGAAGAGGATCAGCCCGAGCCAGCCGTTGATCACGGGGGGCTTCGCCTGCGAGCGACTGCGTCTTCTGCGCGCGCTTGAAGGTATTGATCGTGGTCATGACGCCAGGGACGATCACCAACCATCCGAGCGTCGCGGCGAGCACCGAGAGTCCGGGGCTCGTGCCGAGCTCGTCAGTCCCCTTGGCCCGGCCGTAGTCGGCCATCTCGCGGTTGACGAAGTACCACCAGAAGATCAGGTAGATCCCGAGGGTGATGATCCCGAAGATGGCCACGAGCCAGGGGTTCCTCATCTTCGCCGTCTTGCCGTCTCCGAGCTGGACTTCCTCAGCCATGCCGCTCCCTCCATCCGTGAAACCTGGCGGCGGGAACCTAACCGACGCCGCCTCGGTGGGCTTGCCCGGCGCGGCTCACGGACATTCCTCGGAAGGAAGCGATCCGACACGAATCGTCATGGCCCGCGCGAAGCGTGGGCCGGATTCGTGTCGGGAGTGCGCCTGGCAGGATTCGAACCTGCGACCTCGCGCTCCGGAGGCGCGCGCTCTATCCCCTGAGCTACAGGCGCTCGTGGAGGGCTAGTCTAGCCGCGGCCATGGACCTCTCCCATCGCACGGCCACGCTGCATCTGGCCGAGCCGTTCACCATCTCCCGCGAGACGACCCGGGACGTCGACGTCGTCTGGGTCGAGCTTCGGTCGTCCGGCCACGTTGGCTACGGCGAGGCCGCGCCCGACGAGCGCTACGACCAGACGGCGGCCTCAGCGTCCGCGTTCCTCGACGAGGCGGGAGATCTGCTCGGCGACGACCCCTTCGCCCTGGAGGAGATCTCGATTCGGCTGGCCGACCGGCCGGGTGAGATGGCGGCCAAGGCCGCGCTCGACGCCGCCCTTCACGACCTCTGCGGCAAGCTCGCGAACCTGGCGGTTTGGCGGCTCCTCGGTCTCCGGCGGGGCGGCCCACCGACCTCGTACACCGTCTGGCTCGGCGATCCCGATGACATGGCCCGGCGCGCCCAGGGGGTCGATTCGAGCTTCCGCCGCCTGAAGCTGAAGCTGGGCGGGCGTGACGGGCTCGACGTGGAGCGCGTGCGCGCCGTGCGCTCCGTCACTGACCTCCCGCTGATGGTGGACGTAAACGAGTACTGGGAGCTCGAGGAGGCGATCGAGAACGTCCAGGCGCTCGAAGACCTCGGCGTCGAGTACGTCGAGCAGCCGCTTCCGGCCGGCGACCCGGGCGGTGCTCGATTGAGGCGCGAGGCCGCGCTCCCGATCTACCTGGACGAGGACTGCCACACGCTCGGGGACCTGAAGGCGTGTGCGGAGCGCGCCCACGGGATCAACATCAAGCTCGCCAAGAGCGGAGGCATTCGGGAGGCTGTCAAGATGGCCGCGGCGGCCAGGTCACTTGGTCTCGGCGTCATGCTCGGCTGCATGCTCGAATCGGGCCTGGGGATCGCCGCGGGTGCCCAGGTTGCGAGCCTCTGCGACCACGTCGACCTGGACGGCAACCTGCTCCTCGCCGACGATCCTTGGCCGGGGGTCGCGTTCGACGGCGGCGTCCAGCTTCCGTCGGTGGAGCCGGGCCTCGGTGTCCGAGAAGCGGTACCTGATCCTCGCTGAGGGTCGGTCGGCCGACCCTCACTACGGGAAGACGATGCGCGGCATCGTCCGCTTCCGACGCTCCGAGGTCGTCGCGATCGTCGACTCGGAGCGCGCCGGCGCTCGATACGAGGACGTCCCGATCGTCGGCTCCGTCGCCGAGGCCGCGCCGTACGCGCCCACGACAGCCCTGGTCGGCGTCGCCGTGGCCGGCGGGCGGCTCGGCCCCGAGTGGCGCACGCTCCTGGTCGACTCGGTTCAGGCGGGCCTGGATGTCGAGGCCGGCATGCACGAGTTCCTCGCCGACGACGCGGAGCTCTCGGAGCTGGCCCGGGAGCGGGGGGTGGAGCTGCACGACGTCCGCCGCCCGCCGCCCGACCTGAGCGTCCCGACGGGCGAGAACCTCACCCACGACGCGCGCGTCGTGCTGACCGTTGGCTCCGACTGCGCGATCGGGAAGAAGACGATGGCGCTCGAGCTCCACATCGAAGCCGAGCGCCGCGGGGAGGCGTCCGTCTTCGTGCCGACGGGCCAGACCGGGATCATGATCGCGGGCTGGGGGATCGCCGTCGACGCAGTGGTCGCCGACTTCCTTGCGGGCGCGTCCGAGCGCCTGGTCGTCGAGGGAGCACGGCGCGGCGATCTCCTCTGGGTCGAGGGACAGGGCTCACTCATCCATCCGCAGTTCTCGGGCGTCACCCTCGGGCTCATGCACGGAAGCGCGCCGCACGCGCTCGTCCTCTGCCACCTCGCGGGAGCGACCGAGATCGAAGGGTGCCCGGGCCACCCGCTGCTCCCGCTCACCGAGCTCGTCGAACTGCACGAGCGGCTGTCGCTCCCGGCCCGTCCGGCCCGGGTCGCGGCGCTCGCCCTGAACACCAGCCTGCTGGAGAGTGACGACCAGGCACGGCAGGCGATCGAGGCCGCCGAGGAGGAAACGGGCCTCCTCGGCGACGACCCGGTCCGCTTCGGTGCGGGCCGCCTGGTGGACGCGGTTCTCGCCCACCTCGGCGAACGAGCAACGCTGGTGCCTCCTGGTATAAACGCCAAGTGACCGACCCTCGAATCGAGCGGCTCGCAGACCTCGTGGTCAACTACTCGCTCGAGCTCACCGAGGATCAGGTCTTCCGAATCGACGGGTTTGCGATCGCGGAGCCACTCGCCCTCGCGATCTACCGCGCCGCGCTGCGGGCCGGAGCCCGGCCGTACACGAACCTCTCGCTCGACGGGCTCGCAGAGATACTCGTCGCCGAGGGCTCGGACGACCAGATCACCTACTTGTCTCCCGTGCAGTGGGCCGAGATCGAGGAGCTGGACGCGCTCGTCACGATCTGGTCGGAGACGAACACGAAGTCGTTCACGCGCTCGGACGAGACGAAGCACGGTGCCCTGATCGCCGCCCAGCGGAAACTGTCGAACCGCCGCTGGGAGCGGATTGCGAAGGGCGAGCTGCGCTGGTGCGGGACGCTCCATCCGACACACGCGCACGCCCAGGACGCCGCCATGTCGCTCGCCGACTACGAGGCCTTCTTCTTCGGCGCCTGCCACACGGACAAGGACGATCCCGCCTCCCACTGGCAGGAGGTCTCGCACACCCTCCAGGCGAGGGCGGACGACCTCGCGTCCGTTCAGGAGCTTCGCATCGTCGGCCCCGGGACGGATCTGCGCGTCGGTGTGGGCGGACGCACCTGGATCCCCGCGGACGGCCGCTACAACATGCCCGACGGCGAGGTCTTCACGAGCCCGGTCGAGACGGAGACCGAGGGTGAGATCCGCTACACGTTCCCGGCCATCTTCCAGGGACGCGAGGTCGAGGACGTCCGGCTGCGCTTCGCCGGCGGCTCAGTCGTGGCGGCCGAGTCTTCGCGCGGCCAGGCCTACCTGCGCCAGCTCCTCGATCTCGATGCCGGGGCCCGGATCTTGGGTGAGGTCGCCTTCGGCCTGAACTACGAGATCGATCGCTTCACCCGGAACATCCTCCTGGACGAGAAGATCGGCGGGACGATGCACCTCGCGCTCGGGGCCGCCTTCCAGCAGGCGGGCGGGAAGAACTCGTCCGCCTTGCACTGGGACATGATCTGCGACCTGCGCGAGGAGGGCGAGGTCTACGCCGACGGTGAGCTCGTGTGGAAGGCGGGCCAGTTCCTGGAGGCCGCGCCCGTCGCGGTCGCGGCGGCGCGTGGCTGACCCCCGCCTCGAGCGGCTCGCCGATGTCGTCGTGAACTACTCGGCGGCCGTTCAGCCCGGCGACCTGGTCGTCCTCGAGGCGACGCCGCTCGCCGCGCCGCTCGTCCGCGAGACGTACCGCCGCGTTCTGGCCGCGGGTGGACATCCCGAGGTGCGCATTGCCGTCGACGGCGTCGCCGAGGCCCTCCTCGACGACGGGAACGACGCACAGCTCGGCTGGGTGAGCCCGGCTCGGATCGAGCAGATCGAGCACGCGGACGTCCGGATCGTTTTCGAGTCGGAGTACAACACGCGCTCGCTCTCGGACGCCGACCCTGCGAGACAGGCGCTCGTCCGGCGCGCGCGCAAGCGGCTCGGAGACCGGCTCTTCGAGCGCGCAGCGGCCGGCGAGCTCCGCTGGCTCGTGACCCTCTGGCCGACCCAGGCCGCCGCCCAGGAGGCCGGCATGTCCCTCGGGGAGTACGAGGACTTCGTCTTCAGAGCGGGCTTCCTCGACCGCGACGACCCTGCCGCCGCCTGGCGGGAGTTCGGCGAGCGGCTCGACGGCCTCGCCGAGTGGCTCGGGCGGGCGCGCGAGCTGCGGGTCGTCGCGGACGGAACGGACCTCCGGCTCGGAGTCGGGGGCCGCACCTGGGTCGCGAGCAGCGGCCACGAGAACTTTCCGGACGGCGAGATCTTCACAGGGCCGGTGGAGACCAGCGTCAACGGAGAGATCGCCTTCAGCTTCCCGGCCGCCTTCGGCGGGCGCGTGATCGAGGGCGTGCGCCTTCGCTTCGAGGCCGGGGAGGTCGTGGAGGCGAGTGCGCGCCGCGGCGGCGACTTCCTCCAGGAGATGCTCGCCCTCGATGACGGAGCTCGCCGCGTCGGCGAGTTCGCGTTCGGACTGAACGATGCGATCACCGAGTTCACGCTGAACACGCTCTTCGACGAGAAGATCGGCGGCACGGTGCACCTGGCGCTCGGCAAGTCGTATCCGGAGACGGGCGGCCAGAACACGTCCGCGCTCCACTGGGACCTCGTCACCGATCTCCGCGTGGGCAGCGAGGTCTACGCGGACGGCGAGGTCGTCTACCGCGACGGCCGCTTCCTCGACCTCCCCTGATCGTCATCCTCGGCGACACGCACATGCCGCGCGGAGAGCGCCGGCTGCCGGCGGGAGCGCTCGACCTCCTCGCTGCCGCCGATCACATCCTGCACGTCGGCGACTTCACCTCCGCCTCGGTGCTCGATGACCTCCGTGCGTTCGCGCCCGTGACCGCGGTGCGCGGGAACATGGACGAGTGGCCGCTTCGCGAGGCGCTTCCGGAGCGCACGACCGCCGACCTCGGAGGCCTGCGGATCGGCCTCGTCCACGACCCCGGCCCGTCGACCGGTCGCCCTGAGCGGCTTCTCGGGTGGTTTTCGCGGTGCGACCTCGTCGCGTACGGCCATACCCACATCCCAGAGGTCACGCTCGAAGATCGGGTCTGGATCGTGAACCCGGGGAGCCCGACCGAGAGGCGGCGGGCCCCGGCGCACACCCTGGCCGTCATCCGCGACGGCCGGCCGGAGCTCGTCCGGCTCTAGCTCGCTCCCTCCGTCCGACGCGGTCGGCTACTCTACGAACATATGTTCGTGAAGAAGTCATCGGTGCTGCTCCTTGCGCTCATCCTCCTGACAGGGTTCGCCCTCCTCGTCGCCCGGCCGACCAACGGCGCTGCGCCGGAAACGCGCCACGTCGTGCAGCCCGGGGACACGCTCTGGCAGATCGTCGCCGAGCGCTATGCCGGCGATCCCCGCGAAGGGATCTGGCGCGTGAAGGAGCGGAACGGGCTCGCCACGTCCGCGCTGACGCCGGGGCTCGTCCTCACCCTGCCAGCGGGCTAAGCGCGAGGCGGGATGCGCGGTTCGGCCGTCGTACACTTGCCTCGTGGACCTCGACCTTGTGTTCCTCGGCACGTCCGGGTCCGTGCCGACCGGCCGGCGTGCGCCCGCGGCGACGCTCGTGCGGCGCGGGGGCGAGCGGCTGCTCGTCGACTGCGGGGAGGGCACCCAGCGGCAGCTGCTGCGTTCAGGGATCGGTCTCGTCGAGCTGCCCGAGGTCTTCCTGACGCACTACCACGCGGATCACTACCTCGGGCTCCCGGGGATGATGAAGACGTTCTCGCTGCGGGGCCGGACGCTGCCGCTCACCGTCTACGGGCCCCCGGGCCTCTCCGACCTCTTCGGAGCGCTGGCGCGCGTGTTCGGCAAGCTCACGTACCGGCTGCAGCTCGTCGAGCTTCACCCCGGAGACGTCCTCGATCGCGGCGAGTACCGGATCGAGGTCTTCCGCGTCCAGCATGGCATCGGAGCCGCGGGCTACGCGCTCGTCGAGGCCGAGCGCCCCGGGCGGTTCGACCTGGAGGCTGCCACCGGTCTCGGCGTGCCCAAGGGCCCTCTCTTCGGCGCGCTCCAGCGTGGCGAGACCGTGCTGCTCGCGGACGGGCGCTCGGTCGCGCCCGGGCAAGTGCTCGGGCCTTCCCGCCCGGGCCGAAAGCTCGTCCTCACCGGCGACACGCGCCCGTCGGGCGAGGTCGGGGAGGTCGCGCGCAGTGCCGACGTGCTCGTTCACGACGGAACGTTCCTCGACGAGGAGCGCGAGCGCGCGGACGAGACCGGGCACACGACGGCCCTCGCGGCGGCGGAGCTCGCGCGCGCCGCGGGAGTGCGCATGCTCGTACTCACGCACCTCTCGAACCGCTATTTCGGGCCCGAGATCGCTCGCGAGGCTCGGACTGTCTTTCCCGAGACGATCGTCCCGAAAGACTTCGATATGGTGGACGTTCCGTTTCCGGAGAGGGGCGCGCCGCGTCTCGTGAAGGGCGGCGCACTCGGACGCGAGGAGGGCCTCGGTGACCATGGTGCAGCTGGCGGTGACGCGGGACCTCGCGGAAGCGGAGGAGATGCAGACGATCCTCCAGTCGGCCGGGATCCAGTCGGAGCTTCAGCCGGCGGTTGACCATCACCCGAGCGAGCTCGCGGACGGGCCCACGAAGGTGTTCGTCCCGGAGAGCACGCTCGAGGCCGCGCAGGACGCGATCGAAGCGCTGACCGACCCCGAGAACGTCATCGGGCCCTAGCGGCCGTCCCTGGCACTCCGTCCGACGAGTCTCGTAGCTTCCCAGTCGTCCCCTTTAAGCCGGTCCAGCGAGGCCGGGAAGGAGCGTGCAGGTCGCTGCGTCCGTCCAGACAGCGAAGGTCGTCCTCGACGCGGACGCGATCGAGCGGAAGCTCGTCCGGATCGCCCACGAGATCATCGAGCGAAACAGTGACCTCACCTCGCTCGCCCTCGTCGGAATCCACACACGCGGCGTCCCGCTCGCCCATCGCCTTCGCCGCCTGATCGCGTCGATCAAGGGGGCGAACGTCGCCCTCGGCACCATCGACATCACCTTCTACCGGGACGACGTGTACGTCCGGGACGGCGACGCGCCGCTCCACCCGCAACCGGTCGTGAAGGCGACCCGCCTCGAGTTTCCGCTCGAGGGGAAGACGTGCGTGCTCGTCGACGACGTCCTGCACACCGGCCGGACGATCCGCGCCGCCGTCGAGGCGCTCTTCGCCTACGGCCGGCCGGCTCGCGTCCAGCTCGCCTGCCTCGTCGACCGGGGCCACCGTGAGCTCCCGGTCCGTCCCGACTACATCGGCAAGAACCTCCCAACTGCCCGCGGCGAGCGCATCCAGGTGCAGCTCGTCGAGGTGGACGAGGTCGATGCCGTCCTCCTCGCATCCGCCCCAGAGAGGTAACCGAATGGCCGACGTCCACCCGCTGATCCGCGACGAGCTCCTCCCACCCGAGCGCCCCCCGCGGCGGCACCTGATCTCGATCGCCGACCTGAGCCGCGAGGAGGTCGAGCGCCTCCTCGGGCTTGCTCGAGCCTTTGCGCGCTCGCTCGACCGTGACGTGAAGAAGCTCCCCACGCTGCGCGGGCGCACGGTCGTGAATCTCTTCTACGAGTCCTCCACGCGCACGTCGTCGAGCTTCGAGCTGGCCGCGAAGCGGCTCTCTGCCGACGTGATGTCGATCAAGGCGGCCGGCTCCGCGGTCGACAAGGGCGAGTCCCTGAAGGACACGGCTCTGACGATCGGCTGCTACGACCCGGACGTCGTCGTAATCCGCCATCCGGAGATCGGGGCGCCGCATCTCGTCGCGCGCCACACCGGCGCGCACGTCGTGAACGCGGGCGACGGGAAGCATCAGCACCCGACACAGGCCCTCCTCGACCTCTACACGATCGACGAGGAGCTCGGCGGCGTCGAGAACCTCCACGTCGCGATCGTCGGCGACGTCCTCCACTCGCGCGTGGCGCGCTCGCTGATCCAGGGGCTTCGTCTCATGGGCGCGAGCGTGACGCTGGTCGGGCCGCCGCCGCTCATCCCCCGCGGAATCGAGGCGATGGGCTGCGAGGTCTCCCACGAGATCGACGCCGTCCGCGAGGCCGACGTCGTCTACGTCCTGCGCATGCAGAAAGAGCGCATGCAGGCGGGGGCCAACTACGTCCCGAGCCTTCGTGAGTACACGGCGCGTTGGGGGGTCACTCCCGAGCGGATCCGCCCGGGACAGCGGGTGATGCACCCGGGCCCGATGAACCGCGGCGTCGAGATCGACGGGGAGGTTGCGGACGCGGCCAATGCTCTGATCGAGCGCCAGGTGCGAAGCGGCCTCGCCGTCCGGATGGCCGTCCTCTACGACCTGCTGACCCACGGCCCGGTCGCGGTCGCCGCGCCCGAGACGCTCGAGGTGGCGTGATGCTCGTCGCGCCGAACAGGCCTCTGGATGACCTCGTCATCCGCGGCGCGCGGGTCCTCGACCCCGTCGAGGGCGTCGACGAGCGGCTCGACGTCCGCGTCGACGGCGGGGTGATCACGCAGCTCGGGGCGGCGGCCGACGCCAACGGCCATCGCGTGCTCGACGGGGACGGGCTCGTCCTCGCGCCGGCGTTCGTCGACCCGCACGTCCACCTCCGCACGCCGGGCCGCGAGGACGAGGAGGATCTGGTCTCCGGGACTCGGGCCGCAGCGGCCGGCGGCTACTGCGCCATCCTCGCGATGCCCAACACCGATCCGGTCGTCGATTCGGCCGCCGTGCTCGGCTCGCTCGTCGAGCGGGCCCGGCGCGAGGCGGAGATCCCGGTCGGCTTCCTCGCCGCGATCACGAAGGGACAGTCGGGCGAGGAGCTGACCGAGATGGGCGAGCTCGCCGAGGCCGGGGCGGCCGGGTTCACCGACGACGGAAAGCCGGTCCGGGAGCCGGGGCTCCTTCGGCGCGCGCTCCAGTACAGCGCCGTCGCCCGGCCGCCCGTTGCGCTCCACTGCGAGGAGCCGACGCTCTCGCGCGGCGGCCAGATGCACGAGGGAGTCACATCGGCCGAGCTCGGGTTCGGTGGCTATCCCTCCGTGGCCGAGAGCCTGATGGTCGTGCGCGACCTCGCGCTCGCCGAGTACGAGGGCCGGCCGCTTCACCTGCTCCACCTGTCGGCGCGCGAGTCCGTCGAGGCGCTTCGCCAGGCGCGCACGGCCGGCGTCGCCGCGACGGGGGAGGTCACCCCGCACCACCTGACCGAGACGGACGAGGCCGTCCGGAGTCTCGACCCGAACCTGAAGATGAACCCGCCGCTTCGCGCAGAGGGCGACCGCCTCGCGCTGATCGAGGCGCTCCGGGACGGGACGATCGCCGCGGTCGCCACCGACCACGCGCCCCACGCGCGCCACGAAAAGGAGGTTCCCTTCGAGTCGGCGCCCTTCGGGGTGACAGGGCTCGAGACCGCCTTCTCAGTCCTCCACACGCGCCTCGTCGAGCCGGGCGTTCTCCCGCTCGAGACGCTGCTCGAGCGGATGAGCGCGGGCCCGGCGGGTGTCTACGGTCTCGAGCGGCCGCGCGTCGCCGTCGGCGCCGAGGCAAACCTCGTCCTGCTTGACCTGAGCGCGACCTGGCGAGTGGAAGAGACCGGTTTTCGCTCCCGCTCGGTCAACTCGTGGCTCCTCGGCGCGACGCTGCGCGGCCGGCCGGTCGCGACAGTCGCCGCCGGGCGCCTGGTCTTCGCCGCATGAGCTACCTCCTGCTGGAAGACGGGACCCGCTTCGCCGGTCGCTCGGTCGGCGCCGAGGCGATCGCGTTCGGCGAGGCGGTGTTCACGACCGCCATGTCCGGCTACCAGGAGGTGGTAACCGACCCGAGCTACGCCGAGCAGCTCGTCACCTTCACCGCGCCGATGGTGGGGAACTACGGCGTGGCACCGGCCCGCTCGCAGTCCGAGCGCCCGCACGCCCGCGGCGTCGTCATGCGAAGCGTCGGGGATCCGGAGTGGCCGCGCTGGCTCGCTGCCCGCGGGACTGTCGCGCTCGCCGACGTGGACACTCGCTCGGTCGTGTTGCATCTGCGAGAGCGAGGCGCGATGCGCGCTGCTCTTGTCGCGGGCGAAGCGTCGGTCGGCCACGTGCTCGAGCAGATTCGCGCGGAACCCACCATGGAGGGCCGAAACCTCGTTGCCTCCGTCTCGACCCCGGAGCCCTACTCGCTCGGCAGGGGCACCGTGCGGGTCGCTGTCCTGGACTTCGGCTGCAAGCGCTCGATCGTCGAGCGGCTCCTGGCCGGCGGCGCGGCTGTGAGGGTCTACCCCCACTCGACGCCGGCCTCCGAGATCCTGGCCGCCGCTCCCGACGGGGTCGTGCTCTCGAATGGCCCGGGCGACCCCGGGGCGCTCGACTGCGAGGTCGCGACCGTCTCGAAGCTTCTCGGGAACGTTCCGCTCCTCGGGATCTGCCTGGGGCACCAGCTCCTCGCGCGCGCGGGCGGCCTGCGCACGTTCAAGCTCCGTTTCGGGCACCGCGGCTCGAATCACCCGGTGCTCGAGCTCGCCACGGGGCAGGTCCTCGTGACGGCGCAGAACCACGGGTTCGCCGTCGAGGGGAGCGGCCCGGCCGTCACGCACGTGTCCCTTTACGACGGCACGGTCGAGGGGCTCTTGCTTCAGGGCGCGGACGCGCGCTCGGTGCAGTTCCATCCGGAGGCAACCCCGGGGCCGCACGACGCTCGACCTTTGGTTGAGACTTGGCTCGCAGGGCTGCGGTATGCCGCGGCGGCCTGACCTCCAATCTGTCTGCTTGATCGGCTCGGGGCCGATCGTGATCGGGCAGGCCTGCGAGTTCGACTACGCCGGGAGCCAGGCACTCAAGGTGCTTCGCGCAGAAGGGCTGCGGACGATCGTCGTCAACTCGAACCCCGCCACGATCATGACGGACCCCGGCTTTGCCGACCGCACCTACCTCGAGCCGCTCGACGCCGAGGCGGTCGCGGGCGTCCTCGCGCAGGAGCGTCCAGACGCGCTCCTCCCGACGCTCGGCGGGCAGACCGCCCTGAACCTCGCCGCCGAGCTCGCAGACGCCGGGACGCTCGACGAGCTCGGGGTGGAGCTGATCGGAGCCGGGGTCGACGTGATTCGCCGCGCGGAGGATCGGGAGCTCTTCCGGGAGACAGTCCAGTCGATCGGCCTGAAGGTGCCGGAGTCGCGGATCGTGCGGGCGCTCGACGACGTGCCCTGCGACCTGGCCTTCCCGGTCGTCCTTCGGCCAGCCTTCACGCTGGGCGGCCACGGCGGGGGGATCGCGGGGACGCCCGATGAGCTGGCGCGCAAGCTCGAGGTCGGCCTGCGCGAGAGCCCCGTCCACCAAGTGCTCGTCGAGGAGTGCCTCGCAGGCTGGGACGAGTTCGAGCTCGAGGTGATGCGCGACGCGAAGGACAACGTCGTCGTCGTTTGCTCGATCGAGAACCTCGACCCGATGGGGGTGCACACGGGCGACTCGGTCACGGTCGCGCCGCAGATGACGCTCCCGGACGAGGCCTACCAGGAGCTCCGGAACGCCGCGGCGGCAGTCATCCGCGCGGTCGGCGTCGAGACGGGCGGCTCGAACATCCAGTTCGCGCGGGAGCGCGGGACCGGGGAGCTCCGCGTGATCGAGATGAACCCTCGGGTCTCCCGCTCGTCCGCGCTCGCCTCGAAGGCCACGGGCTACCCGATCGCAAAGGTCGCAGCAAAGCTCGCGGTCGGCTACACGCTGGACGAGATCCCCAACGACCTGACGGGCACGACGCCGGCGAGCTTCGAGCCGGCGCTCGATTACGTCGTCGTGAAGCTCCCGCGCTTCGCGTTCGACAAGTTCCCGGGCGCCGATCCGACCCTCGGCACGCAGATGAAGTCCGTAGGCGAGGCGATGGGAATCGGCCGCACGTTCACAGAGGCGTTCCTGAAGGCGTTCCGTTCACGCGAGCTCGAGGCGGGGGGGCACGCTCCCTGGGCCACGCTCGAGGCGCTCCCCGAGGGCGTCCACCCCTGGTTTCGGCGGCGGCTAGAGGAGGCTCGCGAGACCTTGTGTTCCATCACCTCGCTGGAGGACGCGACCCGGGACGACTGGATCCGGCTCAAGCGCGCGGGTTGGAGCGACGAGTCCGTCGCCGGGCGATGCAACACGAGCGAGGAGCGGGTGCGGGCGGCACGACGTTCCTGGGGGGTGCGGCCCGCCTACCGGCGGGTCGACTCGTGCGCCGCCGAGGTGGAGGCCTCGTCGAACTACCTCTACTCGACGTGGGGGGAGGCCGGCGATGCGCCGTTCCCGGCGGAGGGCTCGGTCGTCATCCTCGGCTCCGGCCCGAACCGGATCGGGCAGGGGATCGAGTTCGACTACTGCTGCGTGCACGCGGCCAGGAGCTTCCGGGCGCTCGGGTACGAGGCGGTCATGGTCAACTCGAACCCCGAGACCGTCTCGACGGACTACGACACCTCGGACCGCCTCTATTTCGAGCCGCTCGATGCCGAGTCCGTGCTCGAGCTCTGCGCGCGGGAGCGGCCGGCCGGGGTGGCGATCCAGTTCGGTGGCCAGACGCCGCTTCGACTTGCTCGCGCCCTCGAGGCTGCGGGATACCGGATTCTCGGGACGCCCTTCGACGCCGTCGACCTGGCCGAGGACCGGGAGCGCTTCGCCGCGCTCTGCGGGCGGCTCGAGGTCGCCGTGCCGCCGTGGGGGATGGCGAGCGGCCCGGTCGAGGCCGGCGACGTCGCGGCCGGGATCGGCTTTCCCGTCCTCGTTCGCCCCTCCTACGTGTTGGGCGGCCGGCGGATGCGCATCTGCTACTCCCGGGCGGACGTTGAGGCGGCCGTCGACCCCGATGACCGCGTGCTCGTCGACCGCTTCCTCGAAGGCGCCGTCGAGCTTGATGTCGATGCCCTCTGTGACGGTACGGACACACATGTCGCCGCGGTCATGCAGCACGTGGAGGAGGCGGGCGTTCACTCGGGCGATTCCTCCTGCGCGCTTCCAGCTGTCTCCGTCGACCGGGCGACGATCGAGGATGTGGAGGCCGTCGTCCGGCGCCTCGCGCCTGCGCTCGGCGTCGTCGGGCTCGTGAACGTCCAGCTCGCTCTCGTCGACGGCCGCATCTTCGTCCTCGAGGCCAACCCGCGTGCCTCGCGCACTGTTCCGTTCGCGAGCAAGGCAACCGGGGTGAATCTCGTTCACGCCGCCTGCCGCCTCATGGCCGGGGAGCCCCTTGCGTCGCTCACGCTCCCGCCTGTGCGGGCCGAGGGCCGTGTGAGCGTCAAGGCGGCCGTCTTCCCGTTCGCACGCTTCCCCGGAGCCGACCCCGTCCTCGGGCCGGAGATGCGCTCCACCGGTGAAGTGATGTCGAGCGCGGGCGACTTCGCGACCGCGTTCGCCAAGGCCGAGCGCGCGGCCGGGCGCCCGCTCCCGCTCACGGGGAACGCCTTCCTCTCGGTGCGCGACGTGGACAAGGAGGCGGTTGCGGTGCTCGCCGCCCGCCTCGCGGGCCTCGGGTTTCGGCTCTCTGCGACGCCCGGGACGGCGGCGTCCCTCACCGCGGCCGGGATCACGGTCAGTTGCATTCGCAAGGTCTCTGAGGAGGGGGAGGGGGCGACTGCCGTCGATCTCATCCGGCGCGGCCGCTGCGACCTCGTGATCAACACGCCGGACGGGCGAGACGCGCGCTCGGACGGCTACCGGATCCGCGAGGCCGCATTGGTCGCCCGCGTCCCCTGCGTCACGACGATGGCCGGCGCGGCGGCGGCAGTCCAGGCAATCGCCGGTGCGCGGCGCGAGCGGGCCGTTTCCCTCCAGGAGCATGTTGCGGCGCGAAGCGCCTAGTGTCGTCGCGGTAGAGCCCCTCGGGGCGTACTCGCTCCTACGCGTCGAGCGGGCCACGCTCGAGTGCGGCGACCCGGGGCAGTTCTTCATGCTGACCCCGCCCGGCCGCACGCTCCCGCGCGCCTTCAGCCTCTGCCTTGCGCCGCCCGGTGAGCTTGCCTTCCTGGTCGACCCGGTTGGGCTCGGAACACGCGCCCTGGTGGAGCTCCAACCCGGCGATCGCCTCCCGGTGCTCGGTCCCCTCGGCCGCGGTTTTCGCCTTGACGTACCACGACCGCTCCTCGTCGGAGGCGGGATCGGGATCGCGCCGCTCGTCTACGCCGCGGAGCGTCTCGGGCGCGCGCCGGCCATCCTCGGCTTCCGCACACCTGAACATGCGAAGGCGGCCTCCCTCCTGCAGGGCGCCGAGGTGGTCATCGAGCCGACCTACGTGACCGAGCGGCTCTCGCCCGGCCGGGACGTCCTCGCGTGTGGACCCGAACCGATGCTCCATGCGGTTGCGTGCCTCGCCCCGTCGGCGCAGCTCGCGTGGGAGGCGCCGATGGCCTGCGGCTACGGCGCGTGCTTCGGCTGCGCGGTCGAGATCCGCGGCCGGCTTCGCCGCCTGTGCGTGGAGGGGCCGGTTCTCACGGCAGCGGACGTCGTTCCCGCGGAGCTCGAGGCGGCCTAGTGCCCCCGCTTCTGAACGCCTCGGGCTGCCTCGACGCTCTCGCGGCCCCCGACGTTGCGCGCTCGCTCGACGCCTTCGTGACAAAAACCGTGACCCCGCTTCCTCGCGACGGCAATGCGCCCGTGCGGATCGCGGAGATCGACTGCGGGATGCTGAATACGATCGGCCTCGCCAACCCCGGGCTCGACGACTTCGTCTGCGACACGCTGCCTCGCCTGCTCGAGCTCGGCGTGCCCGTTTGGGTCTCGGTGGGAGGGTTTCGCGCGGGCGACTACGCCGAGTCGTGCGCGCGTCTCGACGACGAGGGTGTCGAGGCGATCGAGCTCAACGTGTCCTGCCCGAACGTCGAGTCCCCGGTCGAGGCGACAGAGGAGATCGTGGCTGCCGCCCGCGCGGCGACCGCGAAGCCGCTCTTCACGAAGCTCTCTCCCCAGCTGCCCGATGTCGCCGCCGTGGCGCTCGCGGCGGCGCGTGCCGGGACGGATGGCCTCTCGCTCGTCAACACCCTGCGCGGGCTTGCCCTTGATCCTCGCACCCTCGCGCCTGTCCTCTCGACGGCGACGGGCGGGGTCTCGGGCCCCGTGCTCCGGCCCGTCGCGCTGGCGGCCGTCCATGCCTGCTACGCGGCCACGGGTCTGCCGATCGTCGGGATGGGAGGCGTCGAAACTGGTCGCCACGCGCTCGACCTGATCGCGGCCGGAGCTTCGGCCTGCGCGCTCGGCACGATTCTCTTCCGCGACCCCGATGCGCCCGCTCGCGTACGGGCGGAGCTGGCCCGAACCGCCTTCCGCCTGGGGCTCGAGGACCCCCTTGCCGCGCGAGGGCTTGCGCATCGCGAAGCGGAGATGCCGTTGCCAAGCGAGACAAAAATACCTGCAAAAGTGGACTAAACCTGCCACTTGCGGTCGGCGCGCCTGGTGTTAGAATCGCGCGCCATGCAGGCGTCAAGAACCCAGGTGCAGGCTCCGCTTCGGTCGCTCGACCAGCGGATGGACGCCCTGCGGCGGGCGAACGAGATCCGCGTCAGGCGGGCCCAGCTGAAGAAAGACCTCAAGGCTGGAAGCATGCGGATCGAGCAGATTTTGAGCGACCCGCCCGAGTACGTCGAGACCGCGAAGGTCGTCGACATCCTGATGGCCGTCCCGAAGTTCGGGCGCGTGAAGGCAGCCCGCTTCCTCAACCAGTGCCGGATCAGCCAGTCGAAGACCGTCGGCGGCCTATCGGAGCGCCAGCGCGCCGAGCTCGTGAGCCTGCTTCGCCGCTGACGGGTCTCGCGCAGACGGGGGGCTCGCGGGGCCGGCTCTTCGTGGTCACAGGGCCCTCCGGCGCGGGGAAGGGGACGCTCATCCGCCGGCTCGTCGAGCGGCGCCCCGATCTGGAGGTCGCTGTTTCGGCGACGACGCGCGGCCGTCGAGCCGGAGAGGGGGACGGGCGCCACTACCACTTCCTGTCGGACGAGGAGTTTCGCCAGAGGGTCGAGGCGGACGAGTTCCTCGAGCACGTCGCCTACGTGTCGGGCCACCGCTACGGAACGCTCCGCTCCGAGGTCGACCGCATCCTCGGGAACGGGCAAGGGTGCGTGCTCGAGCTCGAGACGGTCGGGGCGCGACGCGTCAAGGAGCTCCTGCCCGACACCGTGACGATCTTCGTGGCCGCTCCCTCCTTCGACGAGCTCGAACGGCGCCTCCGCGCGCGCGCAACCGAGAGCACGGGGGAGATCGGAGAGCGGCTCGAGCTCGCGCGCCGGCAGACGGCCGAGGCCGGCGACTTCGACCACGTGATCGTGAACGACGACGTTGAGCGTGCGGTCGCCGAGCTCGAGGAGGTCGTCGGCGAGGCCCTCGCTTCGCCGCCCTCACCCGCCGCGAACGCCGCGTCGGGATAGCTGCCGCTACACTGGGTTGCGTGATTCATCCACGCATCGACGACCTGCTCGAGCGCACGGACTCCCGGTACAACCTGGTCATCATGGCGGCCAAGCGTGCTCGGCAGATCAACAACTACCACCACCAACTCGGCGAAGGCACGTTCGAGGACGTCGCCCCGCCGCTCGTGGAGTCGCGCTCCAAGAACTATCTGACGCTCGCCCTCGAGGAGATCGCCGAGGGCAAGATCACGTACGAGTACCCGTCCCGCTAGGGACACGTGAGCGCGGAGCCGCGCAGGACCGTCCTCGTCGGCGTGACGGGGTCGATCGCCGCCTACAAGGCATGCGAGCTCGTTCGGCTGCTCGTGCAGGACGGCCGCCGGGTCGTTCCCGTCCTGACTCCGGGCGCGGAGCGTTTCGTCACGCGCGAGACCTTCGAGGCGTTGGCGCGAAACGAGGCGCCGCGGGACATCTACCCGCACCTGACGTCGGCCCACCTCCTCGTCGTCGCCCCGGCCTCGGCAAACACGCTGGCGAAGCTTGCGCACGGGCTCGCTGACAACGTCCTGACGGAGGCCGCGCTCGCCTTCGCCGGCCCGGTGCTCGTGGCGCCGGCGATGAACGTTCGCATGTGGGAGCACCCCGCGACCCGGGCGAATCTGGAGACGCTCCTCGCCCACGGCGTCCGGGTCATCGGCCCCGAGGCGGGGGAGCTCGCCGAGGGCGAGACGGGCCTCGGCCGGATGGCGGAGCCCCAGGCGATCGCGACGCTCTGCCGGGAGCTCCTCGGGCAGGCACCCGGCTCTCTCGCGGGCAAGCGCGTCCTCGTCACCGCGGGAGGGACACGCGAGCCCCTCGACGGCGTTCGCTTCGTGGGGAACCGATCGAGCGGCCGAATGGGCGTCGCGCTCGCGGAGGAGGCTCACCGACGCGGCGCGGAGGTCACGCTGGTCGCGTCGAACATCTCCGTTGCGCTACCGAGCGGTGTCGAGGTCGTGGAGGCGCCGACGGCTGCTGACGTCGGCCGCGAGACTCTCGCCCGTGCGGACGTGGACGTCATCCTCATGGCCGCAGCCGTCGCGGACTACCGGCCGGCCGAACCGAGGGACGGGAAGCGAACGAAGGACTCCGAGATGTGGAGCGTGACCTTCGAGCCGACCGACGACGTCCTGGCCGAGCTCGGCCGCCGAAGGCGGAACGGGCAAATTCTCGTTGGGTTCGCGGCAGACGAGGGCGAACGAGGCGTTGACCGTGCGCGCGAGAAGCTCGCAGCGAAGAACGGAACCTTCTTCGTCTTCAACGACGTATCTCGAAGTGACATCGGGTTCGACGCTGACCAGAACGAGGTGACGCTCGTCTCAAGGGACGGAGAACGGACAATCTCGAAGCGCGACAAGCGCGAGGTGGCCGTGGCTATCCTCGATGAAGTCGCGTCCCTGCTCGGAGGAGGCTGATCGATGGAAGAGCCGCTCGCCGGCGTCCAGGAAGCGGTCGAGACGCGCTACTCGGCGGACCTCGCGCGGCGGATCGTCGCCAACCTGCGCCGGGTCATGCACGCCCCTGACGAGACGCTCGAGCTCTGCGCCCTCTGCCTCTTCTCCGAGGGCCATCTGATCATCGAAGACCTCCCGGGCGTGGGGAAGACGACCCTCGCCAAGGCGCTTGCGCGGTCGGTCGACCTCTCCTTCTCGCGGCTCCAGTTCACGCCCGACCTGCTCCCGTCGGACGTGACCGGCGTGAACGTCTTCAACCAGCGAACCCAGGAGTTCGAGTTTCGCCCGGGGCCCGTTTTCGCGAACGTCCTTCTGGTCGACGAGGTGAACCGCACCTCACCCAAGACCCAGGCTGCGCTCCTCGAGGCCATGCAGGAGCGCCAGGTCACGATCGACGGTGTGACCTACCACCTCGCGCCTCCGTTCATGGTCATGGCCACGCAGAATCCGATCGAGTACGAGGGGACGTACCCTCTCCCCGAGGCGCAGCTCGACCGGTTCTCCATGCGGATCGCGATCGGGTACCCTCCGCTCGCCGCCGAGGCGCAGATGCTGACCGAGCAGACCACGACGGCCCCTCTCGAGGCGCTCACGCCGGTTGCGAGCGCGCAGGAGGTGCAGGGCGCGATCGAGGATGCCCGCAGGGTCTTCGTGGAGGAGAGCATCCAGCGCTACGTCGTCGGGCTCCTCCGGCAGACGCGCGGCGACAACCGGCTCCACCTGGGCGCGAGCCCGCGAGCCGGGATCAACCTGCTGCGCGTCGCCAAGGCGCGCGCACTCGTCGCCGGGCGCGACTACGTCGTTCCCGAGGACGTGAAGACGATCGCGCCCTCGGTCCTCGCGCACCGTTTGATTCTGGCACCCGAGGCGCGCTCGGCAGGACTCTCGGACGCGGACATCGTCCGCGACGCCGTCGAGCACACCCCGGTTCCGGTCTAGGTCGAGGCCGCCGCGCCCGTGCTGACCGACCGCGGCCGCGCCCTCCTCGCCCTCGGCGGCCTGACCTACCTCGGCGCCTGGGCCTTCGGCGCCCGACCGCTCTATCCCGTGGCGCTCGGCCTCGTGCTCGCGGTCGCGGCAGCTGCTATCTGGGTCCGCGTCCTCCGCCGCCCGATGGGGCTGCACCGGACGCTCGGCGCGGGGGAGCACCTCGCCGGCGACGACGTTCCCGTTCGCCTCGATCTAAGCGTCGAGGGGCGCTTGCCGCCGGCGACGCTCATCGTGCACGAGCGGAT
>JACCXC010000026.1 GCA_013697275.1 Actinomycetota bacterium
CACCCGTACGGATCGCGTAGCCGGCGCCGCAGCGCGAGGTACGCGCGGGCCGCCGGCAAGACCAGGATCGGAACACCGGTCTCACGGTGGCGGTGTCGCTCGAGCCGCCGAATGCGACTCGAGACGCAGAAGATCGCCGTCTCGACGCCCGCGAGGCGAAGCGCCTGGACGTAGCCGAACAGCCAGCCCCCGGTCATCTCGTCGCGGAAGTCCTCGAACGAGAGCCCGATCGTGTCCAGGAAGTCCTCGATCACGTTTCCCCACGGGAGAAGAGCGATTCGCGCCGACGGGGCCGTCATGCGCGCGCGGGCTTGCGCCAGTGCGCTGCGATCTCTGTCCCCGGCGTGCGCGGGAGGTGCAGGGCGTAGCCAAGCCAGGTGAGCGGCGCGAGCCCCGTACAGACGGCCCGACGCGCCCGGCTCGGCAAGCGCGAGAACGCTACGTCGTGGCAAAGGGCGGTCAGGGGGTTGATGAACGAGGCGGTCGCCTGCACGGGTAGCCCCACGAGTGCCTCGAGCTCTGCGAGCGAGTAGCCGCGCCGCACGTGTCCCCACTCCGCGAACAGCTCCTCCTCGGTGCGTGCGATGAGCCCGAGGGGGCGGTAGTACGGGAGTCGCCACCGCTCGTTCGGGCTGCTGACGAGGAGGTGACCGCCCGGCCGCAGGACGCGCAGGGCTTCGCGCGCCGCCGAAGCGTCGTCCGGGACGTGCTCCAACAGGTCGAACATCGTGACTGCGTCGAACGTCTCGTCGGGGAACGGCAGCGCCGTCGCGTCGCCGACGACGAAACGAAGGCGCGGGCGTTGGTTCTGGGGCGAGCCCGCGTACTCCGGGTTCAGATCGACGTTGACGACCTCGGCGTCGGGATAGAGGAGGCTCGTCAGGCCGCTTTGGCCGCCGCCGACCTCGAGGATCTTGCGCAGGGGGTGGTCGGGCGCAATGCGATGGATCGCGCGCATCTTCTCCCGGTAGAAAAATCCCTCGGTCAGCGGGTTCGGGAACGGGTTCCGGCGCAGGAAGCTCCGGAGGGGCGCCTTGCTCGTCATTCGCGCAGGCGCCTCGGCCGCGAGCGGCGCGCGAGGGGCAGGAGGCGCAACCCGCGCAGGTACCCGGTCAGGCCGGCGGCGAACGTGCCCGAGCTCGGCCGCGAGCGGATGACGTACTCGCGAATGGCGCGCGCAGCGAAGTCCCGCGGAAGGGCGAGAAACGCGCGCACCAGGTTGCCCCTGTGGCCATAGCGCGCGTACTGCACGAAGAGCGCGGCGACGTGGCCGCGCAGATACTCGTGCATCTGTCGGCGGAGCTCCTCGTCGTCGGCCCGGTGGCGATGGAATACGACCGCGCCCGGCTCGTACACGCAGCGCCAGCCCTCGGCGAGGACGCGGTACCAGAGCTCCGAGTCCTCGCTGCACCCGGCTGCCCCGGCTCCGAGCCGCTCGTCGAAGCCGCCTACGAGCTCGAAGGCGCGACGCCGCACGGCCATGTTGGCGCCGGCGCCGATCTTCCAGACCGGTGTCGCGTGCGCACGGGTCTGCTCGAAGAACGCCTTGTCGTAGACGATCCGCTGGTAACCGCGGAAGAAGCCGCCGTAGACGAGCTCGAAGACGACCTGGCTCTCGGTCTCGAGCGCCGCTGGGAGGACGAGGCCCGTGACGACCATCACGTCCGGCTCGGCGAAGCCGTCGCGTAGCCGGGCGAGCCAGTCCCCGTGCAGCGTCGTGTCGTCGTCCGTGAAGGCCACGATCTCGCCGCTCGTCGCTCGGATTCCCGTGTTCCGCGCCCTGCTGAGCCCGGGCCGGTTCTCTCGGACGTAGGTCATCCGCGGGAACTCCTCGACGACGTCGCGCATGGAGCCGGCCGTCGAGTTGTCGACGATCACCACCTCGTCCGCGGACGCGGAGCAGTCCGCGAGCGAGTGGAGGCACTCGCGCAGGACGGCCGGACGGTCGCGCGTGCAGACCACGACCGAGACGCTGGGCGCGTCGCGGTTCGCCAACGCGTCCGCGACCCGCTCCTCGAGCTCCCGGAAAGGCGCAGATACCCCTGCCAGATGAGCGAGGTCGGGCGGCGGCTGGTCGTTCTCGCGGCCGGGCGCCTCGCCGGCGAATCCCGGCAGCAGGCGGTCGCCCACGGCCGGCGTGATGCGGTTCGCGATCAGCTGCACGAGCGCCGCTCCACCCGCCGCGAGCTGCCTGCGAGATAGGTGGAGATGGCCGAGTGGGACGTCCCGCCACCAGAAGACGGCGAAGATGTCGCGGCCTGACGCGCTCGGCCGGAGCGCTTCGAGCCCCTGGGCGAGATCGACGTGCACGATGTCGAGCGGCTGCACGGGGCTCATGCGGCTCGACTCGAGATGGCGCGCGTGCGCCGTACCGAGCGGCCGTACGTGCCGGCGAGCCCGATCACGCCCCCGGCGAGCTCCGCGAGCACGAGGTCGGGCGTGAGCGGGCCACCGCCCCGAAGGCTCCGGCGCAGCTCCCGCAGCTGCTCGAGGAACCACCAGCGGATGAGGTGGCGGAGCTTGCCGCGCTGGGCCGGGTCGGCGGCGTACGTCTTCGAGACGAAGGCCATGAAGCCCGTCCCCCAGGTCCAGTACTGCCGGCGCAGGTCCGCGAGATCACGGCGGTGCTTGTGGAAGACGAGCATCCTCGGCTCGTAGACGAGCGGGTGGCCGGCCCGCACGACCCGGTAGAAGATATCGAGGTCGCCGCCTCCCGGCAGCGGCGGCCCGGTGTCGAGCGCCTCGTCGAAGCCGCCGAGCGCCAGGACGACATCGCGACGCACGACCATGTTCGCGCCGGCCCCGAAGAGCCCGGCTCCGACGGGGTAGAGCGGATTTCCGGGAAACGTCGGGCCGTGGTAGCGGAGCTTCTCGAACCCCCGGCGAAAGCCGCCTCGCCGCTCGAAGATGATCTGCGCCTGCGTCTCCAGCTCATACGGGAGCACCGCGCCTGTCACGACGGCCGCATCAGGGTTCTCCCGTACTGCCTCCGACAAGCCGTCGAGCCAGCCCGGGTCCGCAACCGTGTCGTCGTCGAGGAAGGCGACGAGCTCGCCCGTCGCCTCCGTGAGGGCGCGGTTTCGGGCGAAGTCAAGGCCCGGCTTCGGCTCGCGGGCATAGGCAACCGAGGGAAGGGCCCGCACGAGCTCCTCGGTGCGCGTGTCCCTGGGCGCGTTGTCCACGACGAGCACCTCGAAGGTTCGCTCGTCACCCGCCTCCCGGAGGGCCAGGACGCTTTCGAGACAACTCCGGAGCTCGCGGGGCCGGTCTCGTGTGCAGATAGCCACGGTGACGCTGGATTCCGTCGCAGCCGGTTGCAGCGGCGGCTCGGGCAGGCTCCGCCGCACGGCCTCTTCGAGCACCAGCCGCGCGCTCGACCGGCTGACGAGGAGCGCGAGCTCGTCCGGCTCGAGCACCGCGCCCGCGGAGAGCCCGGCGAGAAAGAAATCGACCGGCCGGCCGTCTCGCCGGACGAGGACACCAAGGCCCGACTGGTCAGGATCGAGCACGACGCGGGGAAGCGCGCGCGTCACCTCGACGTCCCGGAGGGCGTACCGCATACGCGAACAATGCCGCGCCGGGCCGGTGGCCGCGCCCCCGGCTAGCGTGTGGATCTCTCATGGCGGCGGTCGCGGAGCAGTGGAGGGAGAATCGGCCGACAGCGGGCGCACGCGTCCTTCGGCTCGGTGAGCTCTGGTCGTACCGAGAGCTCGTGTACTTCCTCGCGCTTCGCGACGTCAAGTCGCGCTACAAGCAGGCCTTCTTCGGGATCGGATGGACGGTGTTCCAGCCGATCGTCGGGGTCGCAATCTTCACCGTCGTCTTCCGCCGCCTCGCCGAGGTCCCGAGCGAGGGTGTCCCGTACTCCGTCTTCGCGCTCCTCGGCTTCGTCATCTGGTCCTACTTCGCAGGCAGCTTCGGCAACGCCAGCGGGAGTCTGGTCGCCAACGCCTCGCTCGTCACGAAGATCTACTTCCCGCGGCTAGCGGCTCCGATCGCGTCTCTCCTCCCCGGCCTCGTGCACCTCACGATCGGCCTCGCCCTCCTCAGCGGGCTGATGGCGCTCGTCGGCTTCGTCCCGAGCCTCGCCGCGCCGCTGCTCGCCGTCTGCGTCCTCTGGACGATGGCGGTCGCGCTCGGCCCCGGGCTCCTCTTCGCGACCATGAACGTGAAGTACCGCGACGTAGGAGCCGTCGCCGGCTTCCTCACCCAGCTCTGGTTTCTCGCGAGCCCGGTCGCCTATCCGAGCAGCCTCGTGCCGGACGCCTGGCGCTGGGCCTACGCGGCGAACCCGATGGTCGGCGTGCTCGACACGGCACGCTGGGCTGTGCTCGGAACTCCGCGACCCGGTCCGGAGATCCTCGTCTCGCTGGGCGTCACACTCGCCCTCCTCGGGCTCGGGCTCCTCTACTTCCAGCGCACCGAGCGGGAGTTCGCGGACGTCATCTGATGGCCGAGGCCGCCATTCAGATCGAAGACGTCTCGAAGCGGTACCTGCTCGGCGAGCACCACGGCGCGCACGGCACGCTGAGTGACGCGTTCGGCGGCTCCGTCCGCCGGCTGCTTGGGAGAGAACCGGCGCACCTCCCCGAGATCTGGTCGCTCCGCGACGTCAGCTTCGAGGTCGAGACCGGCCAGGCGCTCGGCGTGATCGGACGGAACGGAGCCGGCAAGAGCACCCTCCTGAAGCTCGTGACGCACATCACCGAGCCGACGAGCGGCGTCGTTCGGACGCGTGGTCGAGTGGGCTCACTCCTCGAGGTCGGAACCGGGTTCCACCCCGAGCTGACCGGACGCGAGAACGTCTACTTGAACGGCGCCATCCTCGGCATGCGGCGGAGCGAGGTCGCGCAGCGCTTCGACGAGATCGCCGAGTTCGCGGGGCCCCAGGTGCGCCGGTTCCTCGAGACGCCGGTCAAGCGCTACTCCTCCGGGATGTACCTGCGACTCGCCTTCGCCGTCGCTGCGCATCTCGACGCGGACATCATGGCCGTGGACGAGGTGCTCGCCGTGGGCGATGCGGAGTTCCAGCGGAAGTGTCTCGGGAAGATGAGCAGCTTCGAGCGCGAAGGCCGCACGATCGTCTTCGTGAGCCACGACTTGAGCGCTGTGGCCAAGCTCTGTCCTACGGCGGTGTGGCTGGATGCGGGCCGGATCCGTGGATACGGCCCGAGCCGCGAGGTCGTGGACGACTACGTCGCCGCCGGGATCACGCCTACGGCCGAGCGCGAGTTCTCCGACCGCCCCGACGCGCCCGTTGCCGCACGCTCCGCGGCCGTGCGAAGCGCGGCGGGGAACGCTGTCGCGTCCCTCGCCCGGGACGAGCCCTTCACCCTCGAGCTGCGCTTCGTCGTGCGCGAGCGCGTTGCCGATCTCGACTTCGCCGTCTTCATGGAGAACCTGCGCGGCGTCCGCGTGCTCGACGAAGCCTGGTCCGAGACCGCCGTGCTCGAGCGTGGGGCGCCGGGCGAGTACGTGGCCCGTATCAGCGTGCCGCCGGTGCTCGTCGTCGGCGACTACGTGGTCGGCTTCTGGGTTGGTTCGGCTTACGACACGCTGATCTACGAGGAGGAGGCTCTCCGCCTCCGCCTCGAGGGCGACGCGAAGGGCAGGCGAAACCGGATCGTGCAGCTCGGACTCGCCTGGGAGGTCGAGCGGGTGGCCGAGCCGAGGCCGTCGGCCCGCCGCGCCGAGCCGCTACCCCGCCCCTAGCGCGGGGACTCGGGCTCCTGATCCGGGGCGTCCCGTCTCGGGCGGACGCCCGCCGAGCGGACCCCGGCGACCTTTCTCAGGATGTCGAACCAAAACGGCGCTCCGAACGTCAAGGCGACCGAGGTGACCATCAGCCCCAGGATCTTCGAGAAGACGTCGCCTACGTCTCTCGGCACGTCGCGAGGGTCGCCCTTGTCGAGCGCCCACCCGAGCGGAATCTCGAGCTCGTCGATCGAGCCGACCCGGTCGGCGAGCTGATCAGGCGACTCGCCGGCCGCTCGGTCGGCCTGCGCGACGACCGCCTCGCGCACGGCGTCATCGGTCCAGAGGGTCGAGGCAAGGCGGACGCTGTCGGCATTCAGCACGACCGAGACGAGGAGCGCGAGCGCCCAGAGGACGACCTGGACGCGGCGGCGGTACCAACCTGACACCCGCTCCATACCCTGGTCGAACCAGCTTTCGACGCCGGCCCGGAACCGCTTCGCGTCGCCCTCCGCCTCCTCGTAATACGTGAGGAGCACCGTCTTCACCTGCTCGTTGGGGATTGCCTCGAGCACCTGCTTCAGCTCTCCTGCGCTCTTTCCCATCGCCCCGACCTGATCGAGCAGGGCGAGGGAGAACATGTCCTTCGGCAGGTAGGAGGGGTAGCGTGTCCCTTCCTTGTCGAAGAAGCGTCGCCGCCTGGTGCGGGTGACGCTCTGGATCAGGGAGTGGTCGTAGAGGTCCTTGGCGAGCCCGGTGACCTTCGGGTCGTCCAGGAGGTTGGAGATGCCCTCGTGGAGGAAGTCTGCGCGCCAGGCGAAGATGCTGGAGATCGTCTCGTTCAGCGCCGAACAGATCAGGCTCAGGACGAGGTAGACGAAGATGAGACCGAAGACGACTTCCAGCGCGGCAGAGCCGAACATGCCCCTCCTTGAGGGTGGTTTCCTGCGCCGCAGCGCTGCCGGCCGATCGGACGGCCGGGCGAGAATCTCAGACGCGCGTGGTCGAGTAAAGGCCCGGACTCGCACCCTTCAGCAGGATTTCGTCGTTTACTTCTGTACGAAGGCCAAGCAAACTGCGGTCTCATGACGCCTCTCCTTAGGACCCGATCCCTCGCTGTCGCGACGATTGTCTTCCTCGTGGCGACTGCGGTCGCCGGCGGCCTCGCGTTCGCTGGCTCGGGCCTGCTCTCGGAGCGGCGCATCGCTATCCCCCTCGTGCTGATCCTGCTCGCCTCGGGAGCCGCCGCCCTGCTCGGCTGGTCGGCCGAGCGGATCCGGCGCGACGAAGTCGAGACGCAGACCGCCGAAGAGCTCGGGCGGCTGCGGGCAGACGCGGCGCAGCGCGAGGAGGAGCTCCGTTCCGAGCAAGGGCGTCTTGCGGAAGAGCTCGAGACCGCCCGGCTCGATGCGAACGCCGAGGCGGCCGAGCGGAACGAGGTCGAAGGGAATCTCCGCGCCAAGCTCGAGGGACAGGAGCGGGCACTCACGGAGCTCCGCTCGGAGTACGACGCGCGCCTCGACCAGCAGACGCGCGACCTCCACGAAGAGCGTCGTCATCGAACGCGCTCGGAGCAGTCGCGGCGCGAGGAGAAGGAGTGGGCGCTCCATCTGCGCCGCGAGGTGACGCGCCTCCAGCAGGAGCGCGGGATCCTCGGCGACACGCGCGACGTCCGCCGGCTCGTCCTCCGGACCGCGATCACGCTCGTGGGCGCCCGTAAGGGGCTCCTCCTCTCCCGCGAGGACAAGGACGGGGACGCGCTGCTCGACCTGGTCTGCTCCGAGGGGTTCGAGCACGACCCGGCCGACAGCGCCGTCGCGCAGCGCTTTGCGCGCGAGGTGATCGCAAAGGACGTGACCATTCGCGAGGACGACGAGCCCGACATCGCGCCCAAGCGGCGCACCCCCGCCGACGAGGAGATCGAGAACCTCCTCGCCATTCCCATCTACATCGCCGACGAGTTCTCCGGGGTGGTCGTACTGGCGAACAAGGAAGGCGGCTTCCAGCGCTACGACGACGACGTGCTTCTCGCCTTGGGCGACCACGCGGGGGCCGTCCTCCACAACTCCGCGCTCCAGGGTCAGCTGCGCTCGTCCTACGTGGCCACCGTGCGCGTCCTCGCCGACGCGATCGAGGCGAAGGACCGCTTCCTGCGCGGCCATTCAGAGCAGGTCTCGGGCTACGTCGCGGCCGTGGCCGACCGGATGGGCCTCGAGCCGAAGCAGCGCGAGCAGCTCGTCTACAGCTCGATCCTGCACGACGTGGGAAAGATCGGGATCAGCGAGCGGATCCTGATGAAGCCCGCCGAGCTGACACCCGAGGAACGGAGCATCGTCCAGCTCCACCCACGGATCGGCTACCGGCTGGTTCAGCAGGTCCCGGCCCTTCGCGAGACCGAGCTCGCGATCCTCCACCACCACGAGCGCTGGGACGGGGACGGGTACCCCGCCGGCCTCCGCGGCGAGGAGATCCCGCTCGAGGCGCGGATCATCGCCGTCGCCGACGCCTTCAGCGCCATGACCGCCGACCGTCCATATCGCCGGCGCATGGCGCTCGAGGAAGCCTGCGCGGAGCTCGAGCAGTGCGCCGACACCCAGTTCGACCCGGTCGTCGTTCGCCTCTTCGTCGAGGAGCTTCGGAAGCGCCCGCCGCGGATGGACGACACGGACGCGCTCCACCAGGCCCTCTCGGACCCCGAGCTGGACCTGCGCAAGGACGAGGACGACCCCGTGCTCGGGGCGAGCTCTTTCGCGCTGACCGACAACCTGACACTTCTCTACTCGCGCCGCTACCTGCACGAGGCGGCCGACGCCGAGGCCCACCGGGCGGCGGTGCAAGACCGACCGTTCAGCGTCCTGCTGATCGAGCTGACGGACATCGCGAGGGTGAACGGCTCGGACGGGTACGCGGCGGGCGACCAGGCCATTCAGCGCGTCGCGAGCGCCGTCCAGCGGGCCGGCCTGCGCTGCGGCGGGACGGCCTGCCGCTACAGCGGGCGGCGGATTGCTCTCCTGGCGGGCGGAGACGACCAGGCGGCGGACGACTGCGCCGCCGAGCTCGCCTCCGAGCTGGCCGACGGGCCGATCGTGCGGGTCGTGACGGCCGTCTGGCGGTCGGGCGAGAGCGGGGACGACGTGATCGCGCGGGCGCGCGCCGCGCTCAAAGAGCCTGCCTGGCAGGCCCAGCCGGCTCCCGGCTTGCCCGGCTCGGTCGGGCGCTAGCGCCGCCGGAGCAGCGAGCCCAAGACCAGCCCGAAGACGGCGTGCGTCGTCACCTCGTACGCAAAGACCCTGGGGTTCCGAAGGAGCTGCGGCCAGGCGCCGCTCTTGCGATCTGGATGGAAGCGGTCGACGACGGCCATGGCCGGCCAGAGCGCCAAGTTCTCGAGCTGGGCGACGACCAGGCCCTGCTTCCAGCCGCGGTGACCGAAACTCTCGAACGCCGTGCCGAAGGCCGCACCGTTCGCCAGGTGGATCGCGACTCCCGCCGGCGCCCACAGGTGCCCCCGCGTGACGGTCGCGCCGAGCAGGCGCACGTCGGAGTAGCGCGTCCGGAAGGCACGCTGCAGGATCGGCTCAGCGGCCACCCACGCGGCGGCGGCTATTACCCCGGCGACGGCTCCACGACCCACGATTTGATCCTTATGCTCGCGCCGTGGCCACGCTAAGCGCCGAGGCCCGCCGCCAGCTGACACTGGCGGCCTGCATCGTCGGGTCGTCGGTCGCGTTCATCGACGCAACCGTCGTCTTCGTCGCCCTCCCGACGATCGAGAGCGACCTCGACCTCGGGCTCACCGGGCAGCAATGGATCGTCCTCTCGTACTCGCTCGCGCTTGCCGCGCTCTATCTCCCCGCAGGCGCGGTCGGCGATCGCTACGGGCGGCGTGGGGCATTCATCGCGGGCGCCGTCGGCTTCGCAGTCGCCTCGGCGGTGGCCGGAGCAGCACCCGATGGGGCGTACCTGATCGCGGCCCGCGCCCTGCAGGGGGTTGCAGGTGCCTTCCTGACAACGAACTCGCTCGCACTCATCCGCGGCGTCTACGGCGCGGACTCGGGGCGGGCGATCGGCCTGTGGACCTCCTTCACGAGCGTCGCGACGATCGCGGGCCCACCTGCAGGCGGGGCGCTCGTCGAATTCGTCTCCTGGCGCTGGATCTTCTTCATCAACCTCCCGCTCGCTGCGGTGACGGTCGTCCTGGCTCAACTCGGACGCTGCGAGGAACGGGCAGCGATCCGTGTCGGGCGCCTCGACCTGCCGGGCGCAGCACTCGCCGCGGTCGGATTCGGCACCCTCACGTACGGGCTCGTCGAAGGCGCCGAGCGCGGCTTCAGCGACCTGTGGTGGGCGTTCGCGATTGCGGTGCCGGCCCTGGTCGGCTTCATCGTGGTCGAGCAGCGGCTCGCCGAGCCGATGCTGCCGCTCCGCCTGTTTCGGGAACGCAACTTCGCGGTCGCGAACGCCGAGACGTTCCTCGTGTACGGAGCCCTCTACGGCCAGCTCGTGTTCTTCCAGCTCTTCCTGCAGTTCCTCGGCTTCTCTCCGTTCGAAGCTTCGCTCCTCTCGGTTCCTCCCAGCGCGATCATGATCTTGCTCGCCGCGCGCTTCGGAGCCCTGGCCGACCGCCATGGCCCCCGCCTCTACCTGACCGCAGGGCCGTTCGTAGTCGGAGTGGCCATCCTCCTCATGCTCTTGATCTCGGAGCGGGACGATTTCTGGGTCGCCGGGACAGCGTCGTTGATCCTCTTCGCCCTGGGCCTGGCAATGCTCGTCGCGCCGATCACCTCAACCGCGCTCAAGTCGGCCCCTGCCGAATACGCCGGAATCGCGTCGGGCGTGAACTCGATGGTCTCCCGGCTCGGGAACCTGCTTGCCGTCGCGGTGATAGGTGTTGTGATCACCCTCGTCTTCGACAGCCAGGTCGCTGCCGAGAGCGCGGTGCCGCTCGCGAAGGATCAGCAGGGTGAGGCGTTGCGAGCCGCCTCACTCGACGCGTTTCGCGCAGGGATGATCCTCGCCGCTGCGCTCGCGTTCGCCGGCGCCGCGGTGGCCCTCGCAATCTCGGACTCGGAAGCCCGCGCCGAGGGAGCGGCGGTCCCTACACCAGCCGAAAGCTGAGGCCCCGGGCGCGCTCGCGGCAGCGCTCGACCGCCTCCTCGCGCGTCTCGCCGAATCCGTACAGGATCGCCAGCCGGTAGCTCTGCGCGTCGTTCGTCCCCTGCTCGGAGAGCCGCGCGCCCGGACGGACGAGCACCTCCAGATCGGGCTGGGGCTCGGGGGCGGCCTCGACGAACGCGTCGTCGAACACCCGCACGACGTAGCTCACCCCGACGCCGTCGGGCGCGCCGGGTCGCCAGCCCGGATCGTCGCCGCACGCGACCTGAAAGAGCGCGTCGTAGGTCGAGCGACCGTGCACGCGCTGGACGAGCGGCGCGAACTGCGAGGCGAGACGGCCGTTCAGCTCGATGATCTCGGGCGGCCCCTCCTCCGGCACGAAGAACTCGATGTTGAAGAACGCGTTGTCGAGGCCGTGCGCGCGGACGAGCAGGTCGGCGAGCTCGGCGAGCTCGGCCCGGCGCGACTCGCCCAGGCGCGTCGGGTACTCGAAGCGCTCGAAGCTGATCGTCCCGGTGTACATGACGGAGTCGGTTACGCCGATCGTCGTCACGCGGCCTCGGTGCACGAACCCCTCGAGCGTGACCTCGAGGCCGGAGAGAAGCTCCTCGGCGAGAAACCCGTAGGCCCGCTCGGACGGGCGCCGGCGAGAGCGGCAATCGCCGCGTAGCGCTCGACATAGCCGTCCGGGCCGGAGAGCGCCTCGAGGTCTTCGGGGCCGTCGATCCGCGCCACATGCTCCGAGAGGCGTCCGACCACCGGCTTGACGAAGAAGGGCGGCGGGAACGGCAGGCTGCCTTCGAGGAGCGCGAAGCGTGGCGTCGAGCGTGGGGCGACCGCCCGCTGGATCCGGCGGGACGTCGGCTTGTGCTGGCAAGCGAGGAGCGCCGTCGCGGCCGGGCCAGGCAGGCCGCGCCGCTCGGCGAGGAGCGCGGCGAGGAGAGCGGATTGATCCTTCGTCGCGACGACCGCGTCGGCGGGGACGCCCTCGCATTCCGCGAGAAAGGCGGCCGGGTCGAACGCGGGCAGCCGGTCGAGATCCTCGCCGACATAGTGGATCCGATACCGGTCGTGGAGGCCTGCCGCGGTGACGGCCTCACGGTCCCGCTGCTGCGGGCAAAGGACGAGGATGTCACGCGTCACGGCCGCCGCCGCCGGGATCGTACCGCCTGACTTCGAAGGCGGGGCGGGGACGCCAGGCG
>JACCXC010000035.1 GCA_013697275.1 Actinomycetota bacterium
GCTCGGGGACGGGGTGGACGCGAACGACATCGCGAATCTCTCCGTCTTCCCGTACGAGAACCACCCGCGAAGCGGCTTCGTGAACTCGAAGGGCAACTGCGCCGCGGGCACCGAAGAGGTCAGCGGCCAGATCGCGACCTGTCCGTAGGAGCAGGAAGGGGGCCTCGCGTTGCCGCGCGGGGCCCCCTTCGTTCCTCGCGAAGGGATGGCATGACTCGCAAGTCACTCGCTCTCGGAGCTCTCGTCGCAGCGGGCCTCGCCGGCCTTGCGTTCGGGGGTCTTCTGGACGCCCAGACCTCCGATCCCGCGGCGCGCCCGCCGGCCGCGGTCGCCGCCGGGAACCTCCTGCTCGGCTTCGCTCCGGGCCAGAGCACCAAGGACTACGCCGCCGCGCTCGAGCGGCAAGTCGCGAACGAGCCTCGAAACGCCGGCGCCCTCACGCTCCTCGGGCTCGCGCAGGCGCAACGCGCACGGGAGACGGGTGACCCGGCCTTTCTGGTCCGGTCCGAAGCCGCCCTGGGTCGCGCCCTGCGGATCGAGCCGGAGAACCACGTCGCGCTGACGGGCCTCGCCTCGCTGGCGGCGGCGCGCCACCGGTTTCACGACGCGGTTCGAATCGCCGAGCGCGCGGTGAGCGAGAGCCCATCCTCGGCGGCACCGTACGGAATCCTCGGGGACGCTCTCGTCGAGCTCGGCCGCTACGAGGCCGCCTTCGCGGCATTCGACCGGATGGCCAGGCTCAAGCCGAGCCTCGCGTCGTACGCCCGCGTCTCGTATGCGCGGGAGCTGCTCGGTGACCGCGCAGGAGCCCTCGAGGCGATGCGGCTCGCCGCCGAGGCCGGCTCGAGCGTTCCCGAGCACGCCGCCTGGACGCTCGTCCAGCTCGGCAACCTCCAGTTCGACGCAGGCCGGCTGGGAGCTTCGGCGTCTCGGTATCGCCAGGCGCTCGCCCGGCTTCCGGGCTACGTTTACGCCGAAGCGGGGCTCGCGCGCGTCGCCGCCGGGCGCGGGCGGGTCGACGCGGCCGCGCGCCGCTATCGCGACGTCCTCGACCGCGTGCCGTTGCCAGAGTTCGCCGTCGGACTGAGCGACACGCTTCGGGGCGCCGGCCGGACGGCCGAGGCTCGCGAGGCGGAGAAGCTCGTCGCGGTCTTGCAGCGCCTCTTCGAGGCGAACGGCGTTCGGACCGAGCTCGAGACGGCGCTCTTCGACCTCAACCGAGACGTCCAGGTCGAAGAGGCTCTCGACCGGGCACGCGAGGCGTTCCGTCGAGCGCCGAGCGTCAAGGCCGAAGACGCCCTCGGCTGGGCGCTCTTCAAGAATGGCCGCTGCCGGGAGGCGAGGGCCCACTCGGCCCGCGCCCTTCGCCTCGGCACGCGTGACGCGCTCATGCGCTTCCACCGCGGAATGATCGAGCGGTGCCTCGGAAACGACGTCGCCGCGCGGCGAGAGCTCGCCGCGGCGCTCGCGATCAACCCGTGGTTCTCACCGATCCATGCTCCGGTTGCGCGGGAGCTCCTGTCGTGAGGCGCCTCGCCCTCGTCGCCACGCTGCTCTCTCTCGCCGCCCCGGCTGCGGCCGAAGCGCATCCGCTCGGGAACTTCACGGTCAATCGCTACGCCGCGGTCCAGCTCTCCGGCGGGGGCGTCTACGTCCATTATGTACTAGACGTCGCCGAGATCCCGACGTTCCAGGAAGGCGACCGGCTTCGGCGAGCGGACTTCGCCGAGACGATCGCGCGCGGGCTCGTCCTGCGCGTGGACGGGGCCCCGGCCACGCTCCGAGTGGTACGCCACGAGATCGTGGAGCGTCCGGGCGCAGGCGGCCTGCCGACACTTCGGTTCGAGGCGGTCCTGACGTTGGCGCGACCTCTCGCGAGCGGCGACGGAGGACAGCGAACGCTCGTCGTGCGAGACACCAACTTCGCCGGGAGGATCGGCTGGCGCGAGGTCGTCGCCCGCGCGGACGAAGGGGCCCGCATCCGGTCGGCCTCAGTCCCGCCCGAGAGCCGAAGCGACGCCCTCCGGGCCTATCCGAAGGAGCTCCTGCAAAGCCCGCTGGACGTCGGCTCGGCGCGCATCTCGTTCGTTCCAGGTGCCGGGCCCGGCACGCCGCCTGCGCTCGATACGGCGCGCGCGACCGAGGAGGGGCGCGGGCGCGGCGGGTTCGAGGCGTTGATCGCCCAGGGCGATCTCAGCTTGGGCGTCGTCCTCGTCTCCCTCGCAGTAGCCATGTTCTGGGGCGCCGCACACGCGCTCACCCCGGGCCACGGGAAGGCGATCGTGGCCGGCTACCTCGTGGGCACGCGGGGAAAGGCGCGCCACGCCTTCCTCCTAGGCGGGATCGTCACCGTCACCCACACGGCCGGTGTGTTCGCGCTCGGGCTGGTGACGCTCCTCCTCTCACGCTTCATCGTTCCGGAGCGGCTCTACCCGTGGCTGACAGTTGCCTCCGGGGTTCTCGTGATCGCGGTCGGGGCCTCCGTCCTCGTGCAGCGCCTGCGGCACCGCGGAGCTCACGGCCACGGCCACGGCCACGACCACGACCACCATCACGACCACGGCGGCAAGGACGAGGAGCAGGGCGTTCGCGGCCTGCTCGGGGTCGGCATCGCGGCCGGGCTCCTCCCGTGCCCGTCGGCGCTCGTCGTGCTCCTGAGCGCTATCGCCCTGCACCGGGTCGGATTCGGGCTGGCGTTGATCGTCGCCTTCAGCGCGGGCCTCGCCTTGACCGTCTCGTCGATCGGCCTCGTCGCCGTCCTGGCGCGCAAAGCCTTCGGCCGCCTTCGACTCGACGGCCCGGTCTTTCGTGCCCTGCCGGCCCTGAGCGCCCTCGTGATCCTCGCGGTCGGGATCGCGATCACCGTCAACTCCCTTCCGGAGGTCCTCTGATGTTCGGACTCGACGACAGAATCGCCGCCTTCTCGGACGGGGGCTCCGTGCTGATCGTGCTTGCAGTAGCCGTGCTGCTGGGCCTTCGCCACGCGACGGATCCGGATCACATCGCTGCGGTCACGACCCTCGTCGCCGGCGGGCGGGAGCGGGCAGCGCGGCGTGCCGGCGAGCTCGGATTCGCCTGGGGGCTCGGCCACGCGCTGACGCTCTTCGCGTTCGGCCTTCCGATCCTCTTTCTCGACCAGTACCTCCCCGAGCGCGTGCAGCAGGGCGCGGAAACGGCGATCGCGCTCGTGATCGTCTACCTAGCGGTGCGGCTGCTCGTACGCTGGCGCCGTGGCGAGTTCCGGATGCATCCCCACCCGCACGCGCACGGCTCACGGACGCGCCTGGGGGCCTTCGGGATCGGGCTCATGCACGGAATGGGTGGGAGCGCGGGCGTGGGCGTCCTGATCGTCGCCTCCGTCGAGTCCACCGCCTGGGCCGTGGTCTCGCTCGTCCTTCTCGCGGTCTTCACGGCGGTCTCGATGGGGATGCTCTCGACGGGCTTCGGGCGGACGCTGGAGAGCCGGCCCGTACAGGCGGTATTCGGCGCGGTCGCGCCGGCGCTCGGTGTCGCGAGCCTCGCCTTCGGGCTCTGGTACGCGGGCGCCGCGTGGGAGCTCGCCCCGTACCCGTTCTGATCCGGCCTCGCCCTATGATCGGGTGACGGTCATGGCTGCCCCCGATCTCTCCAGAAACGCCGTCCACCTTCTACCGGAGGGCGAGCTCGAGCGGAAGCTCGAGCGGGGGAGGCCGCTCCGGGTGAAGCTCGGGATCGACGTGACCTCGCCCGACATCCACGTCGGCCGCGCGATCCCGCTCCAGCGCATGCGGGCCTTCCAGGA
>JACCXC010000039.1 GCA_013697275.1 Actinomycetota bacterium
GCGGTGCCCGCGCCGACCTTCCCGAAGCCCTCGATCGCGACGGACGCGCCCGCAAGCGGCCTTCCGAGGCGTTCCAGCACGACCTCGGCCGCGCCCTTGATCCCGTGGCCGACGGCCAGGTCGTCCATCCCCATCCCCTCGAAAGAGCGAGCCCACATCGGCATCAACCCGCCTGCGGGCTCGAGCGTGAGGAAGTCTTCGGGGTTGGTGCCCATGTCGGGCCCGGTGAGGAAGAAGTCGCGCAGCTCGGCGACCCGCTCGAGATACGCGGAGAGTAAGGCCGACCGGTCGCCGCCCGCGAAGCGGAGGCCGGCCTTCGCCCCGGCGTAGGGCACGCGCGCGACGCCGAACTTCCAGGTCATGGCGCGGGCCAGGCGCGCGACCTCGTCGGCCGTCACGTCGGGCACCATCCGCGTCCCGCCGGCGGCGATCGGGAAGAGGTCGTGGTCGATCACGACCACCGCCTCGAGCCCGACGCTCGGGTCGTTGAGCTGGATGACGCGGTGCGGAGGAGCGTCTGGCCGATCGAGCACGGACACGGGGAGACGCTATCCCAAGCGTCGAACCCCGAGGGGCGTCTCCTCGGCAGCGCCGTCGGCGCCTCGCTCGACCCGGTACGCGTGCCCGTCGCCCGCTGCGACGACCTCGACGAGGACGCGATCGCGGAAGTGGAGCGCGACGGCGTCGTCGGCCGCGTAGCCGGGCGGGAACCCGTCGGCGACGAGCCGCAGGTAGGCCGGCCTCCGTTCCGGCTCGGCGTCGTAATGGGGCGAGAAGCTCCCCGGGATGAGGCCGACGCCGTCGCGCAGCGGCGCGATCGGGCCAAACGAGTCGGTCGTCGCCGCCTCGAACCAGCAGTTCGCGCCCGCGCTCGTCCCGCTGAGGACGATCCCCCGTCGCCACGCGGCACGGAGGACCTCATCGATCCCGTGAACCGCCAGACCGCGAGCATGTTCGCCGTGTTCCCGCCGCCTACATGGATCGCGTCCTGGGCCAGGAGGTGCTCGTGCGCCGGCTCCCGACCCGGTGCGCCGAAGAGCTCGAGGTGCGAGGGCGCGCACTCGAGCTTCGCGAAGGCGTCGTAGAACCGGACGATGTGCTCGCGGGAGTCTCCGGTCGCGGTGGGGAGGAAGCAGACGCGCGGCCGGGCCTCGCCCGTCAGGCCGAGGATGAAGCGAAGGAGCAGCTCCGACTCCGGCGCGAACCCCGCCCCGCCGATCGCGACGATCTGCGGCGCCCGGCTCATCCCTCCGGGAAGGTCGCGAGCACCGCCTCCGCGACCACCCTGAGTGACCGGTTCGACGACTGGCTCACGCGGCGCAGGCGCGCGAAGGCCTCCTGCTCGCTCAGTCCCTCACGCTCCATCAGGAGCCCCTTGGCCCGCTCGACGACCTTGCGCGTCTCGAGCGCCTCGGCTAGCGACTCGGCCTCCTCGCGCAGAGCCTCGAGCTCTGCGTGCCGGGCCCGGGCCGCGTGGATGGCCGGCAGGAGGTCGGCCTGGCGGAACGGCTTCACGAGGTAGCCGAAGATGCCCGCCTCGACAGCGCGCGAAACGAGCTCCTCCTGGTCGAAGGCCGTGAGCATGACGATCGGGATCGGCCGCTCGGCGAGGATGCGCCGCGCAGCCTCGATCCCGTCCAGCTTCGGCATCTTGACGTCGAGGATCGCCAGGTCCGGCCGCTCGGTGCGGGCTAGCTCGATCGCCTCCTCGCCGTTTCGCGCCTCGGCGCACACGTCGAAGCCCGCTTCCTCGAGCGTCGTCTTCAGGTCGAGACGAATGATCGTCTCGTCTTCGGCCACGAGGATCCTCATCGCGGCAGCAACACGCTGAAGGGGTGAAGCTCAGCGGTCTGGACGCCCGCTCGGACAGAAGGATCCTGCGCGACGATATCTCGGGCCTCCGGCTCGCTCTCGACGTCGAGGACGACGAGCCCGAAGGGGCCGTCCATGCAGCGCCCGGCGAAGCTGACCTTCCCCGCTCCCGCGAGTCTCTCGAGGTAGTCACCGTGCGCGTCCACGACTCCGCGCTCGGCCTCCGTCGCCCGAGCCATGAACGCGCCGTCGAACGCCGGCCGAACGACGTAGACGAAGGGACTCACGCTGCCGGGCGTCCGTCGCGCGAGGCGGGGAACGTGACTTGGGCGCGCAGGCCGTGTTCGCCCGCAAGCGAGAGCCGCCCGTTCAGCTCGTCGCGGACGAGCGCGCGCACGATCGAGAGCCCGGTCCCGTCGGCCGCGTCACCACGCCACTCGCCGTTGTCCGCGACGGTCAGGCAGACGTTGCCATTCCGCCGCGTCAGCTCGACCTCGACGGAGTCGCCGCCGTGCTCGAGGGCGTTCTGGAGGAGCTCGGAGAAGACGAGCGCGAGAGCGGTCGCGTGATCGCCGTCGAGCGAGACGCTCTCGACCCGCGCGCTGACGGACTTGCCGGCACCGACTCCCTGAACGATTGTCGCCCGCAGACGCTCGACGAGCTCGCCGAGGTCGACGTCGTCGTCGCGACGCTCCGTCAGCACCTCGTGCACGGCGGCGATCGCGAGGATGCGGTTGACCGAGTCGTCGAGCGCCTTGCGCGCGTCGGTGCCAGGCGCGCGGGCCTGGAGGCGCAGGAGTGAGGCGACGGTTTGCAGATTGTTCTTGACCCGGTGGTGGATCTCCTGGGCGAGGACGCCGCGCATGACCGCGCGCCCGTGCTCCAGGGCGACGGCCGCCTGGTTGGCGATCGACGTTAGGAGCTTCGCGTCGTCCTCCGAGAACGGCGTGTCCCGGTCGCAGACGAGCTCGCCGACCTGCCGGCCCTTCGAACGAAGCGGGAAGCGCATCGCGAACTTGCCGGGCCGGCCCTCGGGCCAAGCGATCCGGCCGTCCTCGAGGACGAGCGCCGCCCCGCTCGCATCGACGGCGTCGATCGTGGTCTGCACGATCGCCGAGAGGGACTCTTCCAGGTAGAGGGACTCGGAGACGGCCTCGGAGATGCGAGCGAGCGCCTCGAGCTCGGCGACCCGCCGCTGCGCGCTCTCGTAGAGCTTGGCGTTCTCGATCGCCTGGGCGACCTGGCCTGCGATCGCCATCAGGAGCTCGATCTCGACCTCGGAGAACTCGCGCGGCTCCTGCGTGCGGAGGTTGAGGGCGCCCTCCAGGCGCTCCTTCGCCAGGATCGGCACGGCAAGGATCGACTGGTACTGCTCCTCGCGGAGGTTCGGGAAGCGCTTGAAGCGCGGGTCGAGGTGTGCGTCCCTCGCGATCATGACGGGCGCGCGCGAGGCGGCCGCCGTGCCCGTGATCCCCTCGCCAGGCCGCATCTTCGGCACGCGAGTCATGTCCTCGACCCGTGTCCCGTGCGAGGCGCGCAGCACGAGCTCGTTCGCGGCCTCGTCGTAGAGGTAGACGAAGCAGGCATCCGCCTCGAGTGCCTCCGCCACCTTCGACGCGACGAGCTCGAATAGCTCCCCGAGGTCGAGCGTCGAGTTGACGGCCGCAATCGTCTCCGTCAGGAGGCGCACATGGCGAGCCGTCGGCTCCACGTTCCGAAGCTTAGGGACGGGACGGCGAGACCGCCGCCCCGTCCCTGGACTCCGCTAGAGCACGCTCAGGTAGCGCTTCATCTCCCAGTCGGTCAGCTGGACGCGGTAGTCGTCCCACTCCTTCCGCTTGATCTCGACGTAGCGGTCGAAGATGTGCTGCCCGAGCGCCCGGCGCGCGAGCTCCGAGGTGGAGAGCTCGTCGATCGCCTCGCCCAAGGTCTCGGGGAGGGCGACGATCCCCCGCTCGCGCCGCTGCTCCGCGGTCAGGTGGTAGAGGTTCTGCTCCATCGGCGCCGGGAGCTCGTAGCCCTTCTCGATCCCCTCGAGGCCCGCATGCAGGAGCGCCGCGAAGGTGAGGTAGGGGTTGCAGGCCGGGTCCGGGCAGCGGATCTCCGCCCGCGTCGCCTGTTCCTTGCCCGGCTTGTAGAGCGGGATCCGGATGAGCGCCGAGCGGTTTCGCCGCGACCAGGCGACGTAGACCGGGGCCTCGTAGCCAGGCACGAGCCGCTTGTAGGAGTTCACCCACTGCGCGAAGACGGCCGAGATCTCCCGCGCGTGCTGGAGCTGGCCCGCGATGAACGCCTTGCCGACGTCCGAGAGGCTCCACTCGTCGTCCGCGTCGTAGAAGGCGTTTCGCCCGCCGGTGAAGAGCGACTGGTGCGTGTGCATGCCCGAGCCGTTCTCACCGAAGAGCGGCTTCGGCATGAAGCTGGCGTGGTAGCCGGCCTTCTTCGCGATCTCCTTGACTACCAGCCGATAGGTGATCGTGTGGTCGGCCATGTCGAGGGCGTTCGAGAAGCGCATGTCGATCTCGTGCTGCGAGGGGCCGACCTCGTGATGGACGTACTCGACGGGGATCCCCATCGACTCGAGCGCCGTGATCGTCTCGTTCCGAAGCTCCCAGGCGGCGTCGAGCGCGGTCATGGCGAAGTAGCCACCCTCGTCAAGCGTCTCGGTGCCCTTGTCGTCCTCGAAGAGGAAGTACTCGAGCTCGGGGCCGACGTTGAAGGTGTCGAAGCCCATCGACTTCATGCGCGCGAGCGCCTGCTTCAGGACGTAGCGCGGGTCGCCGTCGTAGGGCTCGCCGTCGGGCGTGACGACGTCGCAGATCATCCGGCCGACCTTGGTGGCGCCGTTCGGCATGAGCTGGAACGTCGCCGGATCCGGGATCGCGACCATGTCCGATTCCTCGATCGAGTTGAACCCCGTGATCGAGGATCCGTCGAAGCCCATCCCGTCGTCGAGCGCGTCCTCGAGCTCGGCCGGTGTGATGGAGAAGCTCTTCAGATGCCCTTCGAGATCCGTGAACCAGAGGTGGACGAAGCGGACGTTCTCCTGCTCGACCCGCTTGAGGACTTCCTTGCGCGCCGCTGGATCACTCGTCGCCCTGCCGGTGTCACGTTCGTGCTCGACCATCGCCATATACGCCTCCTTTAAACGCAAAGAGCCCCGGGCTTCTCGGCCCGAGGCTTCGTCGCCTCACAGCAGTTCTGAGTATAGGGGCGCGGGCGGATGGCCGTCCAGGTGCCCGTCACTCGGAAGGGTCCGCCGATACGGCCGGGGCCCGAGTGCGGCCGAGCCCGCGGATGCCTCGCTCGACGCTCTAAGCGAACGCGGTCAGGTAGGGCTCCCAGCCATCGGGGATGCGCGGCGCGCTCAGCGTGACGAAGAGCGCCGGCGCTGGCGGGCGCGGGGGTGTGCGTAGCCGCATGCCCACCTCCTCGAGCATGCGGTTCCCCTTGCGCAGGTTGCACGGCGCGCAGGAGGTGACGACGTTCTCCCAGATCGAGTCGCCCCCGCGTGAGCGGGGCACGACGTGGTCGAGAGTCAGCTTCCCGCTCTCCGTCCCGCAGTACTGGCAGCGCCAGTTGTCCCGCGCGAAGAGCGCCCGGCGCGAGATCTTCCGCTGCACCGACTTCGGCACGCGGACGTAGTTCAGGAGGCGGATCACGTGGGGCCAGACGAAGTTCGCCGCCGCTGAGCGAAGCGGCTTCCCCGCGTCCTCGATCACCTCCGCCTTTCCCTTCCAGACGAGCACGTGTGCGCGCCTGACGGAGCAGACGTTCAGTGGCTCGTAGCTCGCGTTCAGGACGAGGACGTGACCCATCCGGCCGAAATCGTACCCAGGTACCCGTCGGCTGCGGCCAGGGTCAAACGGCCATCGCCCGCTCGACCGCCTCCTGCTCCTCGGGCGAGAGGGCCACGGTCGCGCGGCCACGGTCGAGCTCCTTCACGTAGATGCGTGCGTAATCGCGGCCCTGGATCGCGCTGACGACAATCCCCGAGCGGGCAGCGTCGAGAAAGGCGGTTGAGGCCGACTGATGGCCGCCTGCGTCCTCGTAAGCGTCGTAGCGAACGATCGAGGTGTGCGAGAGACAGCCGTCGATCCGCCGGTCGAGGCGCGAGAGCCCGACGCCGACCTCGTCGACCGCGCGGTGGAGGTCGTCGATCCGCGCCTGGAGCGAGACGGCGAAGTCAACCAGGTCGTCCTTCCCCGATCCGAGCAGGACGGTCTGAGCCTGCCGCACACGGCGGAGCTTCAGGTAGAAGGCCAGCGCGAGCAGCAGGGCCAGGCTCGAAGCCGAGGCCGCGGCGACGGCGATCACGGCAATGGTCGTGTCGGACAAGGGCGGCTAAAGAGGCACTTAGCCGAAGGTGAAGATGACGACGTACTCGGCGGTGTTGTTGTTCGTGTTCTCCTCGCCCGCCACCGGCTCCACGGTCACCTTGAGGATCGTCCGGGGACCGAAGGACGGGGTGCCGAGGTCCTCGAACAGCACCGTCTCCGCCTCACCCGGGTTGATCGCGTCGATCGTCACTTCTTTCCGGAGCGGCTGGGGGCTCTGCTGGATCGTCAGGCTCACGTTGACCTGCGTCTCCTGGTTGTCGCCCGAGTTCTCGACGTCGACCTCGAACGCGAGCCGGTCGGAGGCCTGGACGGTGTTCTCCTCCGTGCGGGAGAGCTCCTCGCCGCCGGGCAGCCAGCGGACGGCGGCGATCCGATTCCCGTGCAGGCCGCCGGCCGCAGGGGGCTTCGTCAGGCGGTCGAGAATCAGCTTCCAGGAGTTCGGGCTCGCGAACTCGGCGTTGGTCACAAAGTCCGAGGTCGGCACCGCACCCGAGACGCCCTGCTCACTCATCACCTCGGCCGAGGGCGCCTGGAAGAGATCCTCGTAGACGACGTCGCTCGCCACGAGGCGCGCCGCCTGCTCGGCGAGCAGCGTTCCGGCCTCGGAGGTCGGGTCGGCCGCACCCGCGGTTCCGCCCGATCCCTGGCCCGACCCCTGCGTCCCGGTCCCCGTGGTGGTCGTCTCCCCGGTTCCGGTCCCGGGCGCCGCGTCAGCCCCCGTGTCGAGGCCGGAGATCTGCGAGAGAGCGCGCGCCAGCCCGTTCAGGCCCGACACGCGGAGCTCGAGCGCCTCGATCAGGTGCTGGTGCTGCCTGCGGAGCGGTCCGGGGGGATCGAGCTCCTCGGCAGCCCGCACCGTCTGGCTCTGCTCGGAGCGCAGGCCGTCGAGTTGATCCTGCAGATCCTCGATCTGGACTCCTGCCGAGAAGATGAGCTGGTTCAGGCGCGAGCCGATGTCGGCCGACTGCCCGCCGACGCGACCGACGGCGCGCATGTAGTCCTCGTACTCCGCCGCCTTCTGATCCTCGCGGCAGCTCGAGACCCAGAGGACGAGCACGACCGCGAGCAGGATGCCTCCGGCGATCAGTCCTGCGAGGCGAAGGAGAGGGGTGCCTCCGGAGGGCGGACGCGTGGGCAGGCGCGGGCGGCGCCGCGGCGACCCGGGCTCCCGGGTCGTCTCGGTCGTCGGCGACTCGTCGAAGAAGTCGAAGTCGATGTCGCCGATGTCGGTTCGGTCGCGGTCGAACAAGGGGGCGGGTGGTCGGAAAAACCCGTTCGAGTCTAACACCGTGCCCTGGACATTCCGCCGATTAGCAGGACTTTGCGCCAGCGTGGGAAAAGGCCCCGGAGTGGCCGCGCCTCCGGCATCCGTTGTCGCACCTCCGGACCCCGCGCTCGTGCTCGGCCGCTACCGGCCGCTCCGCCCCCTCGGGTCGGGCGGCTCGGGCTCGGTCTGGCTCGCCCGCGACGAGGCATCCGGCGAGGAGATCGCGCTCAAGATCGTCCGCCGTGAGGGCAAGGCTGCCTCCCGAGTCGAGCGCGAGGTCGAGGCGGCGGCACGCCTGCGCCACCCGCGCTGTCTACGCTCGCTCGCGCTCGACCGCGACGACGAGCACATGTATGTCGCCTACGAGTACGTGCGCGGCCGCACGCTGCGGGAGACCATGCGCGCGGGAGACCTCGACGACCGGTCCGCCGTCGAGGCGACCGCACAGGTGCTCGAAGGGCTCGCGCACGCGCACGCACGGGGGATCGTGCACCGGGATGTGAAGCCCGCGAACGTGATGGTCTCGGACGAGGAGGAGCTCTCGATCCGCCTTCTCGACTTCGGGCTTGCGCAGATCCACGAGGCCGACACGCTGACCGCGGTCGGCGACGTCCCCGGCACGCTCGCCTACGTCTCCCCCGAGCGACTCGACGGCGAGCCCGCGAGCGGCGCCGCAGACGTCTGGTCGGCCGGGGTACTCCTGTGGGAGGCCCTGGCCGGGTGGCACCCCTTCGCCGCTGCCTCTCCCGTCGAGACTGCGCGGAGAATCCGCGAGGGTGCGAAACCACTCGCGTCGCTTCGGCCCGACCTTCCGCGCGAGCTCTGCACAGCCGTGGACCGGATGCTCGCCGTCGATCCCGCGCGACGTCCGGCCGCGAAGCGGCTGCCTCCGCTCCTGCACAGCGCGTTCGAGCTACGCGCTCGGCGCCCGCGACCGGCCGCCTCGCTTTCGGGCCTGCGAGAGCGTGCGCTCCACGCAGCCGCCGCAGCGGTCTTCACGACCGGCACGACGCTCCTCCTGCCCTTCTTTCCACGCGGTTGGCCGTTCCTCCTCGGCCTCCTCGCAGCCGGAGTCGCCCTACGCGCCCCGCGGGCCGGGCTCGCGCTCGCTCTCTCCGCACCGATCCTGCCGCTCGGGAACGAGGCTCTCGGGCTCGCGCTCCTGTACGCAGCCGTCGCCTTCGCCTGGCTGGTTCTCTTCGCCCGCGACCCCCGAAGCGGGCTCCTCTTCGTCGCCGGGCCGGCACTCGCGCCGCTCGCGCTCGGCCTCCTCCCGATCGTCGCGCTCCGGGCCCGCGGCACGGTTCGGCGGGGGGCCCTGGCGGGGACAGGCGTCCTCGCCGCGGGGGCCGTTACAGCGCTCGCCGGCGCTCCGCTTCCGCTCGAAGGGATCGGAGAGGCCCGGCTCGCCCTCGGCGGGACCGAGCCCACCGGCGCGGTCGCCCACACCCTGCTCGCAACAGTCTGGACGCACTCTGCCCTGCTCGTCGAGGCGGGCGTCTTCGCACTCGCGGCCGCAACGGCCGCCCTTGCACGCAACCACGGCCTCTGGGGGATCGCCGGCTGGGCCTCGCTCTTCCTCGCAGCGGCAGTCCTCGCGCCCCCCGCGTCCGGGGCACTTCCTCTCGTCTTAGGCGTGTGGGCCGCCGCAGCCTGGCTGGCTGCCGGGGAGCTGCGGAGCAGCACCAGGAACTCGCTCTAAACTGGCGCTCGCCCGGGAACACCGGGAGCGCATGGGCGTCCTTCGCGGCATCGAGCATCGAATCGAGTCCCTCGTCGAGGGTGCGTTCGGCCGTGCCTTTCGCTCACACGTGCAGCCGGTCGAGCTCGCCCGCGGCCTGGCCAAGCACATGGACGACAACAAGACGATCTCGGTCTCGCGCGTCTACGTGCCGAACGAGTACGTCGTCTACCTCTCGCCGGACGACCGCGAGCGGCTCCCGCCCGAGGACGCGCTCGTGACCGAGCTCTCGGACTACCTCTCGGAGCACGCCCGGCGAGAGGGATATGCGCTTCTTTCGACGCCGCGGGTTCTCTTCGAGCAGGACGAGGATCTGACGCTCGGGGCCTTCGGAATCGCACATCGCATGGTGCAGCCGCGCAAGCCGGGGCCCGTCGAGCCGGGCGGCGCCGAGCCCGCCTTCCCGCCGGAGCCGGAGGTGAGCCAGACCCGCATCTACAGGCCACCTGCGCCGGACACGGCTGCGGTCTCCGCGGCCGAGGCCGACCGTCTCGGGCTCGCCCACGCGCCCGCCGCGATCATGGTGAACGGCGAGCGTCATGAGCTGACGAAGCGCGAGATCGTCCTCGGTCGGTCGCGCGAGGCGGACATCCGCATCGAGGACGCGAACATCTCCCGGCGACACGCGGCGATCAGGCAGGAGGACGGCGCGTACTGGGTGGTCGACCTCGGCTCGACGAACGGGATCGAGGTGAACGGCCGCCGGGTCGAGCGGGCGAGGCTTTCGAACGACGACCGCATCCTCCTCGGCCGCACCGACGTCGTGTTCCAGGCATAGGGAGGCGTCCTGGTCGAGCCGATCCTCCTCGGACTCAAGGCCGCCTTCCTCGTCCTGCTCTACCTCTTCATCTGGCGCGTCATCCGCGCTGCCGCACGAGACCTGCGCGTCCCGCAGGAGAGCTTCGTCCTCGCCCCCGCGCACGCCCGGGCAGCAGGAACCGCAGAGGCGCCCGCCCCGGCGGGCCGCCTCGTGGTGATCGAGAGCCCGTCCCTCGTGCATGGGCGGGTCTTCGAGACGGGCCCGATCGCCGTCAGCTTCGGGCGCGCAAGCGACAACTCGGCCGTCCTCGACGGCGACGAGTACGCATCCTCCCACCACGCACGCGTCGAGTCGCAGCGCGACGGCGTCTGGCTCCTCGATCTCGGCTCGACGAACGGCACCTGGCTCAACGGGGCTCGGATGGACGGGCGGCACAGGCTCCGCGACGGAGACCTCGTGCGAGTGGGCGAGACGGAATTGCGGTTCGAGCGGGGATGAGAATCGGCGCGAACGCAGGGGTGACCGACCCGGGGCGCCGGCGCCGCCGAAATGAGGATTCCCTCGTCATCGACCCCCCGCTCTTCGCCGTAGCCGACGGGATGGGCGGCGCGCAGGCGGGCGAGGTCGCGTCGCGCCTGGCCGCCGCTGTTTTCCGCGAATACCACGAAGCGGACGCCCTCGCAGGCGAGAAGCGCGTCGAGGCGATCATCCAGGAAGCCAACCGGCGGATCTACGAGCGGGCCCAGCACGACGCGCACGCCTCGGGGATGGGAACGACGGTGACGGCGGCCCTCGTGGAGGGCGACCGGATCGCGCTCGGCCACGTCGGCGATTCACGCGCCTACCGCGTGCGCGGCGGGACACTGGAGCAGTTGACGCAGGATCACTCCCTGGTCGCCGACCTGATGCGCAGCGGCCGCCTGACCCCGGAGGAGGCCGGCACGCACCCGCAGCGCTCGGTGATCACTCGCGCGCTCGGCACCGACCCGTCGGTCGACGTGGACACGTTCGCCGTCGAGGCCGCGGCCGGCGACCTCTACCTGATCTGCTCCGACGGGCTGACGACGATGCTCGGGGACGAGGAGATCTCGCGGATCGTCTCTGAGGCAGCCGACCTGGACACTGCTGCGCGGGCGCTCGTCAAGGCGGCCAACCGCAGGGGCGGCGAGGACAACGTCACGGTCATCCTCTTCCAGCTCGAGGACGGCGAGTCGCCCGGGCTTGAGGAGACGGTCGCGCTCTCGGCGGACGGACAGGGCGACCCCGAGGAGCTGGAGGACACGCTGACGGGCCTCGAAGCGCCCGTCGTGCCCGCATCGCCGGACCATACGACGGCGGCCTGGGAGCCAGTCGGCGAGCCGGAGACCCGCTCGCGCGCGCGAGCTGGCGGGGCTCGTCGAGGCAGGCGCATCATCGTCTTCGTCCTCGCGCTCGCCCTCGTGGCCGTTCTGCTCCTCGTCGCCTTCTGGGGCCTCGCAAACGCACACTTCGTCGGAGCGCAGTCGGACGGGCGGCTGGCGGTCTACCAGGGGCTTCCGTACGACGTCGGCGGCGGCGTCTCGCTCTACCGCGCTCGATACGTGAGCGAGCTCCGCGCGGTTCAACTCGCCCCGGAGGAGCGGGCCGCGCTCTTCGACCACGATCTCATGGCCTACGACGCAGCCCGCGTGCGCCTCGAGAGGTTCGAGGCGGAGGGCCTTCCCTAGATGACTGCGCGAAATCGCGAGCTCCTGAACCTCTTCGTCGTCGGGCTCCTGACCGCCTGCGGATTCGCCTCGGTTTACCTGGCGAGCCAGGACATCCCGGAGTTCTCGACCACGTCGCTCTCCTACGCGGGCTTCTTCCTCGCGCTCTTCCTCGCCGCGCACCTGGTCGTCCGCTACGCCCTCCCGCTGGCCGACCCGTACCTCCTGCCGATCGCCGGCCTCCTGACGGCGACGGGCCTGACGATGATCTACCGGATCGAGCCCGGACAGGCGTTCCGCCAGGGCGTCTGGGTCGTCGGCGGGGTCGCGCTCTTCGCGGCCGTGATCCTCCTCCTGCGCGACCACCGGCGGCTCGACCCGCTCAAGTACACGTGTGGCGTGGCGGCGATCGCGCTGCTCGCGCTGCCTGCGCTCCCGATCATCGGCCACACGGTCAACGGGGCGCGCCTCTGGATCCAGGTCGGCCCCGTGAACCTGCAGCCGGGTGAGTTCGCGAAGGTGCTGCTCGTCGTCTTTCTCGCGGGCTACCTGAGGGACAACCGGGAGCTCCTCTCGATGGGCTTCGGTCGCGTGGGCATCCCGTCCCCCAAGCACTTCGGCCCGCTCCTCCTCATCTGGGGTGTGGCGATGCTCGTCCTCTTCCAGTCGAACGACCTGGGGGGCGGCCTCCTCCTCTTCTCGATCTTCCTCGCGATGCTCTACATCGCCACCGGGCGCTGGCCGTACATCGCAGTCGGCCTCGTGCTCTTCGCCGCCGGGTCGTACGTGCTCTACCACCTGCGAGACCACATCGCGAACCGGATCGCGATCTGGCTCGACCCCTGGCAGGACCCCTACGACGCGGGCTTTCAGCTCGTCCAGTCGATCTACGCGATCGCTGGCGGGGGGCTCTTCGGCCAGGGCCTCGGCCGCGGCGTTCTCCTGAGCGACAGCGGGGAGCCGTACATCCCCTTCCTCGAGACGGACTTCATCTACTCGGCGATCACGAACGAGCTCGGGCTCGCCGGCGGGGCGGCCGTCGTTCTCCTCTACCTCGTGTTCGCCTACCGCGGCTTCCGGATCGCGATGCTCGCCGACGACGGGTTCTCGAAGCTCCTGGCAGCCGGGCTGACCGCGACCCTCGCCATCCAGGCGTTCATCATCGTCGGCGGCGTCACGGGCCTCATCCCCCTGACCGGGATCACGCTGCCCTTCGTCTCGTACGGCGGCTCGAGCGTGATCGCCAACTTCCTCCTCGTCGGGCTCCTCCTGATCGTCTCCGACCACGTGAATCGGAGCGCAGACCGATGAACGCACAGATCCGGCGACTCTTCTTCGTCTTCGCCGCCCTCTTCGTCGGGGTGATCGGGATCGGCACGTACTGGCTCTGGCGCGCGCCAGACCTCGAGGCGCGCCAGGGGAATCCGAACCTCGTCGTCCGCCAGCTCACGATCAAGCGCGGGCTCGTCCTCGCCTCCGACGGAAGGACGATCCTCGCCCAGAACCGCAAGCGGAAGGTGCAGGGCCGCACCTGGTTCCTGCGGCGCTACCCGAACCGCGGCCTCGCGGCCCAGGCGGTCGGGTACTCGACGATCGAGCGCTCACGGACGGGCCTCGAGGAGTCGCTGAACGACTACCTGACCGGCTCGAACGCGAACCTTTCGACCCTCGTCGACCGCGTCGAGAACAAGCTCCGCGGCCTGACGCAGGAGGGGAACGACGTCGTGACCACTCTTGACGCGGGTGCGCAGCGCGTCGCCATGCAGGCCCTGGCCGGCCGGTGCGGGTCGGTGGTCGCGCTCGACCCCGAGAGCGGTCGCGTGCTCGTGCTGGCCTCGACCCCGACCTACGACCCCAACCTGATCGAGCGGAGCTTCCGTCGCGCCACCCAGGTCGCTGCTCCCTGCAGCCCGGCCTCGCCCCTGCTCAACCGCGCGACCCAGGGCCCCGTCTTCATCCCCGGCTCGACCTTCAAAATCGTGACGGCCGCGGCCGCGCTGGACTCGCGCCGCTGGAGCCCGTCGAGCACGTTCGAGGATCCGGGCTACTGCATCGAGTACGGGAAGAAAGTCTTCAACTACGCCGACCAGGCCGGCCCGCACGTGTACGGGACCGTCGATTTCAGCGAGGCGGTCGAGAATTCGATCAACTCGGTCTTCTGCGATCTCGGCAAGGCGATCGGCGTCCGGCGCCTGCTCGACTTCACGAAGCGCTTCGGCTTCTACGAGGACCCGCCGCTCGAGACGCCCGGCGAGGAGCGCAGCCCGAGCGGCCTCTACTCGAAGGGGAAGCTCTTCGACCCGAAGGATCCGAACCAGGTCGACCCGGGGCGCTTCGCCTTCGGCCAGGAGCGGCTGCTCGTGACGCCCCTCCAGATGGCGATGGTCGCGGCGGCGGTGGCAAATGGGGGCGTCCTCATGGAGCCGCACGTGGTGGACCGCATCGTCTCGCCCGACGGCGATGTCGTCACGCGGACGAGACCGGACGAAATCCGTCGCGTCATGCGAGCCGAGACGGCAGCCGCTCTGACACCCATGATGGTGCGGGTGGTCGAGGGCGGAACCGGGACCGCCGCGCAGATCTCCGGCGTCGACGTCGCCGGCAAGACCGGAACCGCCGAAACAGGCCGCGCGAACGAGAACGACACTGGCTTCATCGCGTTCGCGCCGGCCGACGAGCCGGCGATCGCGATCGCCGTCTTCCTGCAAAACCAGGACGGGACGGGAGGCTCCACGGCCGGGCCGATCGCCAAGACCGTGCTGGAAACGCTGCTCAGGCGGACCACCTAGGGTAAGGAGCGGGATGGCCGTCTCGGACACCCTGATCAACACGCTCTTCGACGGGCGCTATCGCATCCTGCGCAAGCTCGGTTCCGGCGGAATGGCGAACGTCTACCTCGCCGAGGACGAGGATCTCGGCCGGCGCGTCGCGATCAAGATCCTGAACGAGCGCTACGCCGCCGACGAGTCGTTCACCGAGCGCTTCCGGCGCGAGGCGAAGTCGGCCGCGGCCCTCTCCCACCCGAACATCGTCTCGGTCTACGACCGCGGGGACGCGGACGGGCGGCCCTACATCGCCATGGAGGTGATCGAGGGCCGAAGCCTCAAAGAGCTCATCATCGCGAGCGACTCGCTTCCGATCTCCCAGGCGCTCGAGTACGCGAAGCAGATCCTTCATGCGCTTCGCTTCGCGCACCGGAACGGGATCATCCACCGCGACATCAAACCCCACAACATCCTGCTCGGGGCCGAGGACCGACTCAAGGTGGCGGACTTCGGGATCGCGCGCGCGGGCGCGTCGCAGATGACGGAGGTGGGCTCGATCATGGGCACGGCCCAGTACCTCTCCCCGGAGCAGGCCCGGGGCGCTCCGGTCGCGGCCGCGTCCGACCTCTACTCGGTTGGGATCGTGCTCTACGAGATGCTGACCGGCAAGACGCCCTTCAACGGCGACACGCCGATCGAGATCGCCATGAAGCATCTGAACGAAGCGCCGCGGCCGCCCTCCGACCTCCGCCCGGACATCCCGCCCGAGCTCGACCAGATCGTCCTACGCTCGCTCGCCAAGGAGCCGCACGACCGCTACGAGGCGGCTGAGGAGTTCAGCGCGGATCTCGACCGCGTCGAGGCGGGGCTGCCGGTCTCGCCCGAGACCACCGCCGCCGCCACGGCCGTGCTCACGGGCCTCCCGCTGACGGAGGCCACGCAGGTCCTGCCGACGAACGCCGGCACGCGCGTCCTGCCGCCCAGGCCCACGGCCCCCACGCGCCGGCCACCCGCCTATCCGCCCGAGTACGGCTACAGCCAGCCGCCCGAGCGCCGCAAGCGCCGCTGGGTACCGTGGCTCATCGCCCTCCTCTTCCTCGCCGCCGCGGGGGCTGCCGGGTACTACGTCTACTCCCAGGTCGAGGAGAATCTGAACGAGGCGAAGCCCGTCGGCGTCCCGGCCGTCATCGGTCTGCGAGAGGCTCAGGCCATCGAGCAGATCACGAAGGTCGGCCTGAAGGCCGAGATCGTCCAGGAATCGAGCGCGGAGGAGAGCGCGGGGCGCGTCTTTGCGCAGGATCCAAGCGGGGGAACCGACGTCGCCAGGGGCGAGACCGTCACGATCAAGGTCTCGACCGGGCCACCGCTCACGGACGTGCCGAACGTAGTCGGCCGGCAATACAACGAAGCCCTCGATGCGCTCGACCGGGCGGGACTGAACGCGAAACGGGTCGAGATCTTCTCGGAGGCCCCACCGGGCGAGGTCGTGGCCCAGAATCCGAAGCCCGGAGAGACCGTCCGCGAAGGCTCGACGGTCAAGGTCAGCGTCTCCAAGGGGCAGGAGCTCGCGGTCGTGCCCGACGTGCTGCTCCAGAACGAGGCGAGCGCAACGGCTGAGTTGCGCGCGAACGGCTTCAAGGTTGAGGTCTCGCGCGCACCGAGCGACGACGTCGAGACTGGCCTCGTCGCCAGCCAGGATCCGGACCCGAGCGTCGAGGCGCAAAAGGGTTCGACCGTCACGATCGTCCTCTCGGAGGGGCCGGAGTCGACGACCGTCCCGAACGTGACGGGTCAGGATCGGGACATCGCTGTCGCCGACCTGCAAGAAGCCGGGTTCGAGGTGGTGGAGCGCTCGCAGGACGTGACCGACCCGGTCCAGGGCGGCAAGGTGATCGACCAGAACCCGGCCGGAGGCGTGAGGACCGAGCCCGGCAGTACCGTGACGATCGTGGTCGGCAGGTTCGTCCTTCCGCGGGAGGAGAACGGCGACGGCGAGGGCAACGATCGGCGAAGGGGCAAAGGCAAGAAGAGCTGACGGCGGGCGTGTTCGCGTTGCCGTGCTCATGGGCGGCCGCTCGAGCGAGCACGAGATCTCATTGGCTTCGGCCCGCTCCGTCGTCGAAGGCCTCGATCCCGAGCGCTACGAGGTGCGCCAGGTCGAGATCGGGCGCGACGGGCGTTGGGAGCTCCCCTCCGGGCAGCAGGAGCTCGGCCCCGCCCCCGAGAGCCTGCTCCCAGTGCCGGTCAGCGGCTCGGTCGAGCCGCTCAGGGGGATCGACGTCGTTTTCCCCGTCCTCCACGGGCCGTTCGGCGAGGACGGCACGGTGCAGGGGTTCCTCGAGCTGGCGGGGGTCGCGTACGTCGGCTCGGGGGTGACCGCCTCGGCGCTCTGCATGGACAAGGATCTCTTCAAGTCGGTGATGCGCGACAAGGGGATCTCTGTCGCGCGCAGCCTGACCGCGCGCCGGTGGGATCGCGGGCGGGTCGAGAGCCCCTTCGGGTTCCCGGTGGTCGTCAAGCCGGCGAGGCTGGGCTCGAGCGTGGGCATCTCGGTCGTCCGCGCCGCGGAGGATCTGGCCGACGCCGTCGATCTGGCCTTCGACCACGACGAAAAGATCCTGGTCGAGGAGTTCGTGGAGGGGGTCGAGGTCGAGTGCAGCGTGCTCGGCAACGAGGAGCCGATCGCCTCCCTTCCGGGCGAGATCGTCCCGCTCGCGAGCGACTGGTACGACTACGAGGCGAAGTACGCCGAGGGCGGGATGGATCTGGTCATCCCTGCGCGCCTGGCGCCCGAGGCAGTCTCGCGGGTGCAGGAGCTCGCCGTCGCCGCTTTCGTCGCGGCCGATTGCGAGGGCATGGCACGCGTCGATTTCTTCGTCCGGCCGGACGGGGAGGTCGTCGTCAACGAGCTGAACACGATCCCCGGCTTCACCGCGACGAGCGTGTACGCGAAGCTCTTCGAAGCGTCGGGAATCCCCTACGGCGAGCTCCTCGACCGCCTGGTCGAGCTGGCCCTCGAGCGGCGAGACCGCCGCGCCTCCCTGCGGTTCTAGCGACGCCGCCGCGGCGCCGTGCACCGACCGCTGAAGAACTTTGTGATGCATCGCTCATGGCCGCCCCGGCGAAGACGACCTGCGCTCAACGCGGATCTGTTGCAACACAAGCCGTACTCGGCCCCGCGTCGCGCCTAGCTGGCGGAGACCATGCAGCGCCCGGGCGAGGCGGATCAGCTCCGTTGGGTCAGACGAACGGAAGGCGTCCAGGCATGCTGGGCACGGGCGCGTTGCTCCCCGGTACCTGCCTCTCCGTGCCGAGAGGTCCCGGCGACGACGTCGCCGTTCGTGACGTGGAGCACTCTAGGACGCTCGCAGCTCGTTCACGTGCGCGACCTCGTCGAGGTCGGTGATCCAGAGGACGTAGTACCGGTAACGACCGCCTTCGAGGTCGAAGGTCGTCTC
>JACCXC010000051.1 GCA_013697275.1 Actinomycetota bacterium
CCCTCGCGCTCGACGCGCTCGAGCACGGCGCGCATGGTGAAGGAGCGCGGGTCGAGGCCCTCGTGGAGCTCCTCCCAGCGAAGCGGCGTCGAGACGGGAGCACCGGGCTTCGGCCGCACCGAGTAGACCGAGGCAATCGTCCTGCCGGGCCCGTTCTGCCTGGCATCCAGATAGACGCCTTCGCGCTTGCGCTTCAACCACTGCGTCGTCACCTCACCCGGGTGCTCCTCCACGAGCCGCTCGGAGATCCGTTCCGCGACCGTGCGCGTGTCCTCGTACGTCGAGCGCCGCGTGACCGGGACGAGCACGTGGATCCCGTCCGCCCCGCTCGTCTTCACGTACGAGCGAAGCCCGAGGCGCTCGAGTGCCTCCCGCACGTAGTGGGCCACGCGGGCCGCGAGCGCGAAGCCGCCGTCCGGTGGGTCGAGATCGAAGAGCACGAAGTCCGGGCGCTCGGGCTTGTCCACCCGCGAGTACCACGCGTTCATGTCGATGCAGTGCATCTGCACCATCCAGAGGAGCGCGAGGTCGTCGTTCACGAGCGGGAAGTTCACGATCCGCGACCCGCCCTCACGGGGGTAGGTACGAAACGGCCGGGTCGGAATCCACTCGGGCATCCCTTTGGGCGCGTCCTTCTGGAAGAAGCTCGGGGCGAGGATCCCTTCGCGGAAGCGCTTCATCGTGAAGGGACGGTCGCGCAGGTGCGGCACCAGCACCGGGGCGATGTCGCAGTAATACGCGAAGAGGTCGCCCTTCGTGACCCGATCGCCCGGGAAGAGCACTCGGTCGGGGCTGGACAGCTTGACGACGCGGCGCCCGCGGCGTACCTCCATCTCTCCCATGCGGAGACGCTACCGCGCTCGCGACGTCAGTAGATTCCTTCCATGGTCGAACGGCTGCCCCCGCTCCTTCGGGACCGGCGCGTCCTCGTCGCGCTCCAGCTCCTCGTCGCCGTCGCCGTGCTCGGGTTCCTCGGCTACTTCCTGCGCGACGCCTGGGCCGAGGCCTGGCCCCTCCTGCGGCGGGCCGACGCCTTGAACATGACCCTCGGCGTCGCGCTGATCGCCGCGTACTACCTCCTCTTCGTCGTCGGGTGGCAGTGGATCCTGGCCGTGCTCGGGATCCGCGTCGGGTACGGGATCGCGCTCCAGGCTGAGATGGCCTCGATGCTCGCCAAGTACGTGCCGGGGACGGTCTGGACGCCGCTCGCGCGCGTCGTTTGGCTGCGGAGGACCGGCGTCTACTCGACCAGCGTCGTCGTCGGCTCCATCCTGCTCGAGGCCGCCCTCTCCGCGCTCTCCGGCGTCCTCGTCTTCGCCGTCGGCCTCCTCTGGGTCGAAGGCGCCGACGCGCCCGTCATTCCGCTCGCAGCCTTCTCGCTCGTCGTCGGCGTGCTGATACACCCGCGCATCTTCCGGCCGCTCTCACGCCGCGTCTTTCAACGCTTCGGCGGCACCGAGGCGCCCGCGCTTCCGTACCCGACGATGCTCGGGCTCGTTGCCTACTACGCCCTGACCTGGGTTGTCGGGGGCGCTGCGCTCTTCTTCCTGCTTCGCGCCGTCGGTGGCGATCCGTCGCTCTCCTCCATCCCCTACCTCGGCGGGACGGCGGCGGTCGGCGCGATTGCAGCCGTCCTCTCCTTCTTCGCTCCGTCAGGCCTCGGCGTCCGCGAAGGATCCATGTACGGGCTCCTGCTCGCGGTGGCGACCGGCGGAGTGGCACTCGGAGCGACGGTGCTGAACCGGCTCGCGATCACGGTTGTCGAGGCAGCGCTCCTCGCGCTCGCCCTTCTGGCCTGGCGCCTGAGACGACGGACGCAGGGCGCAGCATCCGAGCCGGTGCCCGACGCTCCCTAGCCGCCGCCGGCGCGGAGCAGGCAGCCGTACAGCGTCAATCCCGGGCCGAACGCGAGCACGACTGCCGACTCGCCGACCTCGATCTGCCCCCGGGCCAGCATGCGCTCGAGGATGAGGAGCACCGTCGGCGACGAGCAGTTCCCGACCTCCCGCAGGACCTCCCGTGAGACCTCGAGAACCTCGTCTTCTAGCCCGAGCGACTCGCCGACCACGTCGACGATCGCCGGTCCGCCTGGGTGGACGATCCAGGCGCTCACGTCCTGCCGCGCCAGCCCATTCCGCTCGAGGAGCGTGTCCACCACGGGTGCCACGTGGCCGCGAAGGGCGGCAGGGACCTTCGGCGAGAGGCCCATGCGAAAGCCGCGATCCGTGACGTCCCACGTCATGAGCGCGGCCGTCGCGGTGTCAGTGTGGGCAGTCGCGTCGACAAGGTCGAGGCCCACGCCGCCTGGGCGGACGACGGTTGCCGCGGCGGCGTCGCCGAAGAGCGCGTGCGCGACGATCTGCTCCAGGCTCCGGATGGCAGGCTGGACGTGCAGCGTCGTCAGCTCGACGCACAGGAGCACGGCCAGGCGATCGCGAGCGGCGGCGGCGTCGCCCACGGTCACGAGTCCCGGGATGGCCGCGTAACAGCCCATGTGGCCGATATGGAGCCGTTCGACGTCGGCGCGCATCCCCAGCTCGCGCGCGAGCAAAATGTCGAGCCCCGGGGTCGCGTACCCGGTGCACGAGACGACCGCGAGCAGGTCGACCTCCTCCGGGGCTACGGCCGCCCCGGCCAGCGCGCGCTCGACTGCCCGGCGCCCCAGCGGCAACGCCTCCTCGACGAAGCGTTCCATCCGCCGGGCGGTCCCCCACTCCGCGACGCCCTCGGCGATCGGGTCGACGACCCCGTGGCGGCGCCCGACGCCGCAGCGCATCCAGACGCGCCGAGCGGCCGCGTCGTCGCCGTAGTGATGGCGAAACCGCTCGTCCCAGAGCTCCTCCTGCGAGCCCGACTGCTCCGGAAGCGCGCTCGCAACGGCTGTGATCGTCCCGGCCATCAGGGGCGGACGAGGTCTGCGAGGACGGACGGCCTGAGAGCAGCCTGGGCAGGCAGGTAGTCGCCGAAGACGCCGGCGAGCGTTCGCGCGGCCCGCTCGCGGCTCCCGGCCCGGCGGAGGCAATGGTCGAAGAGGTTCGGTGCGGCAAGCGCGACCTGCAGACCGAGGCACGCGAGTTCCTTGGCGGCGAAGGCCTCCCGACGCGCAGCCGCGTACCCATCGGGCAGAAGGCCTGGGTGGGCCAGCGCTCGCGTGACCGCGGCCGCGGCCAGTTCCGCGCCACGCAGCGCGCGGAAGACGCCCTCGCCCGTGAAGGGATCGGTGGACCCGGCGGCGTCGCCGACGAGCAGGTAGCCGGGCCCGGAGACACGACGAACACGGCGCGCCAGGGGCGCGAGCCCGCGGATCGCCGTCGTGCGGGCAGAGCCGGCCGTCGCCTCGCGCACGGCCGGGAGCGACGCGACCATGCGTGCGAAGAGGGCCGCCGCAGACTCGCCGGCGAACCGTGTCCGCTCGGCCACTGCCATCCCCACGCTCGTCTCGCCGCCGCCGACGGCTGCGACACCGCAGTAGCCGCTGCGCCCTACGGCCATGAGCCCGTACGGGCTCGCCTCCACGC
>JACCXC010000064.1 GCA_013697275.1 Actinomycetota bacterium
GGCAACGACCGCGTGCGCTCGGGCCTGACCGAGGGTTGAGCTGGATGGTGGTCCGGGCAGGGATCTGCTGCGGCTGGCGTCGCCGGGCGCAAGGGAACTCTGAGGGAACACCACGATGCGGCGACCCCACGGTTTAGCCGCCGAGCGCGATTGGCGCGGCTGACCGCACATGCGTGAGCGCACGTCATCTAACCCCTGTACCCACCGGTGCTCGTCGCGACGCTCGCGCCGCTCGCGTCCGAGCTTGCCCGTTCCGCGCCTTCGCGCAGACGACGAAGGCGACGAAGAGCGACCCACCGAGTGCGATCACCGCGTTGGCGAAAAATATCCAATTCACGCCTAGAGCTTCGCGCTGGCCCGACGGGAGCAGTTGGCTATCCGGGGAGCAAATTGCGCTCGCGTTGCGCGCTCCCGGAGTCGAGCGGCTCGATTAGATGTTGTCCTGGATCGCCCGCTCCCGGGCTGCCTTGACCCGGGCCAGATCCTTCGCGTAGGGCGGTCCGCTGCTGATCGAATAGTCGATCCGGTTGCAGAGCCGGTGAGCCAACACCGTGTTGTCGAGGTCTCGATGCCCACCCTCTCTCTTTGAGCGTGGGAAGTGCTCATGGGTCGGCATCCAGTCCGATGACTCGGCCGTTACCGGTTCGAAGTAGCAGGCTCCGCCCAGTTCCTCGGGGCAGAAGCACTCAGGCATCTTGCAGGCGAAACGCTCCTCCGGCCATGGCGGCTGAGCAGAGGGGCGGTCGGGTCGATCTGCAGCAGGGCCCTCTGCTGACGACCGTGAGCAACTCGGTCGGCCGGCGTGTGTCAGCTGCGCGCACAGTGCGATGCGCCGAGCCTGCGCCCTCGTGAGCCGGTGCACGGACAGGAGGCTCGTCACGCGGCGACGGCGCTCAATTTCCCCAGAACGGGCGACCTCGATCGTCCCGCCGTCTGCCATCGGATGGGTTGCGGCGATCTCGACGGCTTCCCCGAGGCTGGCGCACTCGATCAGGTCGAAGCGCCGACCGCCTCCCCCGTCTCGGCGAACGGCCTGTCGGCGCCGATCGTCTCGCAGTCGCGGACGCGAACCGAGCGGGCACGGCGGGCTTCTCGCCATGCCCGCTGAACACGGTTGTCGGCTACGGCACCGATGAGTTTCTCTTGACCGACAGGTCTACTGGACGACAGCGGTGGAGCCGACATCCGCCGAAGGACGATTGAGAGGAGGGCGAATGCCCGGTCAGTTGGTGCATATCGAGATCCCGGCCGACGACACCTCGAAGGAGCTCGAGTTCTGGGGCTCGCTCTTCGGGTGGCAGTTCGAGTCCTTCCCGGGCTCGTCCGAGTACCACATGACCCAGATCAGCGATCAGACGGGCGCGGCGATCACCAACATGGAGCCCGGCAAGCGCGGCGCGCGCGCCTACTTCGCCGTGGACGAGATCAACGCCGGCGCTGCGCGCGTGAAGGAGCTCGGCGGCGAGTCGGGCGAGCCCCGCTCGGTGCCGGGCATGGGCTGGTTCGCAGTTTGCACTGACCCCGCGGGGAACGAGTTCGGCCTCTGGCAGGACGACCCATCCGCCCCGGTGCCGACCGGCTAGAAAAAATCCCGCCCGACGGAGGAGGCCCGACGACCGCTTAACCTCCTCGACCCCCAAGATCGACCGCCGGGGGTTTCCGTTATCCGAGAGCGGGAACAAGGCCCACATGGACTGGTGGATCTGGTTGCTGATCATTGTCGGAGCGCTCCTGCTCGTCGGGATCATCATCGTCGGGGGTCGTCAGGCGCGGACGAAGCGCCTCGACACGAAGCGCGGGGAGGCGTCGGAGCTTCGGCAGGACGCACAGACGCAGTCTCGCCGGGCTGAGGAGCGCCAGGCGCTCGCCGAGGAGCAGGCCGAGCGAGCTCGCGCAGAGCGCCAGGAGGCCGACGCAAGGCTCGAGCGGGCCGACAAGGTCGACCCGGACGTCGACCGCTAGCGCTGCTCGCGCGAGGAGAAGTAATCGCGCGGTAGCGAGTTCGCCGGCGGGGGCCGAAGCCACCAGCGCGCTTTGAGACAGACGACGGCCGACCACGCTGCGGCGGCTGTGACGGCCAGGCACGAAAGCCAGAACCCGAAGCGCCTGTCGGTGGCCGCGGGCACGAAGAGCGAGGTCGTCGCCTGGAAGACGCCGAAGAGGCCGACGAGCCCCGCGAGGCCGGCAAGCGTTCCGATCGCAGGGCCGATCCTCCAGGGCAGCCAGCTCAGGAGGAAGCCGGCGCCGAGCGCTATGAGCGCGATGAGCGCCGGCGTGTGAGCGGCATCGAGGAGGTTTTCGACCTGGCCACGGTACGCTGCATGAACGTAGCGGCCCGAGTACTCCGGGTCGCCCATGGCGAGCTCCACCCCAGTGCCCGCGCCACCGCGCTCATCCGCGAACACGGCCATGAAGGGGAGCGCGAAGGTGAGCAGCGCGACCCCGAAGAAGGCCGAAGCGACGGCCCGTACGAGAACCGGCCGGTCGAGGACGAGATCGCTCACCTGCGGCACGCTAGCGACGCTGCTAGCGTCGCTGACATGACCGCCCGACTCGAGGAGCTCCTTCGGCGCGCCTTCCCCGACGCGACCGAGCTCGCCGTCGAGGATCGCACGGGCAGCGGGGATCACTTTCAGGTCACGCTGGCTAGCTCCGCCTTCACCGGCCTCCCGCTCGTCGACCAGCACCGCCTTGTCTACGATGCCCTGGCAGAGCCGCTTGCGGACGGGACGGTCCACGAGCTGCGAATCCGAACCCGGGGAGAGTGATGAGCGAGCTCAAGGAGCGCATCAGGAAGACGATCGAGACGGAGGACGTCGTCCTCTTCATGAAGGGCACGCCCGCGCGAATCATGTGCGGGAACTCGTCCCGCGCGCTCGAGGCGCTTCGCTCCGTCGGCGCTCCGGTGACCGTGGTCGACGTGCTCCCGGACCCCGCCATCAGGACCGAGCTCTCGGCGCTTTCCAACTGGCCGACGATTCCCCAGGTCTTCGTTCGCGGCGAGCTCGTTGGCGGCGCGGACATCGTGCAGGAGCTGGCCGAGACCGGCGAGCTCCGGGAGAAGCTCGAGTCGTCGCTCGGCGAGGGCTGGCAGGAGGCTAGGGCGGAGCGGGTCGTCGAGCTGGCCGCGCCGCCGCGGCCGCTTCACCTCGCGCCGTGAGCTTCCTCGACCGGCTGCTCGGCCGCAAGGAGCCGAAGGCGGCAGAGCAGAAGGGCGACCCGCATGCGCTCGACCGCGACGACGATCCGCGGGGAGGCCTGCAGAGCGACGAGTACCGGAAGGCCGACCCGCGCGACGTGGTCGAAGAGGGCGGCACGGTGATGAGCGGCCCCGGGGGCGCGCCGCAAGAGGGCATGCCGCTCGAAGAGCGCCGTGAGCAGCACCCGCCGCAGGCGTAGCGAGCGCCCTTACAGCAGCCAGATCAGGAACGCGAGCCCGGCAATCGCGCCGACGAAGACCGCGACGGTCAGGAATGCCCATGGGTTCGGCTCGAGCCCGTTGTCCCGGTCCCACCGTGTTTCGGGCGGTCTTCGCCGTCTCATCGCGCGCGAACTCTAAACGGCGCCGGCGAGCGCGCCGCCGAGCCTCTCCTCGAGCGCCCCAAGGTCGACTCCGAGCCCGGTGAGCGTCCGTGCAGCCTGTCCTTCCTCGTCGTGGACGAGCGAGAGGAGTAGGTGCTCGACCCCGAGGTGCTCGTCTCCTCGCCGAACGGCTTCGCGCAGCGACTCCTCCATGACCGCACGCGCGTCCGCGGAAACCGGAAGCCGCTCATCGGCCGGCCCGGAAGCTTCACGGGCGGGCGCCAGGCCCGCCACGACCTCGCGGGAAGCGGTCAGGGTGGCGCCTCCCGCCGCGAGAGCGCGCCCGGCCATGCTCTCCGCGTCGCGAAGGAGCCCCAGCAGGAGATGCTCCGGCCGAAGCTCGGCGGCGTCGAGTCCCGCCGCCTCCTCCCGGGCGAGGCGGACGGAGAGGCGGGCTCGGCCGGTCACGACCAGCTTTCTTCGCTCTTGAGTCCGCGCGTCGGCCAGGCGCTCGGCCACGCGGCGGGCATGCTTCTTGTGCGCCGCCTGCTTGGTCACGCCCAGCACCTCGGCGATCTGCCGCCAGGACCACCCCTCGCGTATCGCCTTCTCGACGAGCGACGCCTCGAGGGTCTCCACCCTGACCCGGAGGGCGGCAACGGTCTGGAGCCCCTCGCGCGGCGGTAGCCCCTCGACCGCGCCGAGCGCGGCGTTCAGCGAAGTGCGACCCACGGGCTCCGAGAGTAGCTCCGTCCAGTCGGACGTCAACTCTCCTTGACGAAAAGGTTCCTCGAGCGCGGCGCCGGGAAAGACATTCCGTGCGGTGACCGACCAGAAGCGCTCGGAGGAGTCCGGGCTCACCCCGGAAGAGATCGAGGCGCAGCAGGGGGAGACGCTCCCGGAGCGGGAGCTCATGTCCCTCATCAACGCCAACGTCGCGATCCCAATCGACGCGGCCATTGCGGCCAACGTCCTCTCGGATGAGTCGATTGCGGATGCGGACGCCGCGCAGGACGTGGACGACGAGCAGTCGACCGGCCCGCAGCGGCCGTAGGGCCGCGCTGAACCGAATCGAACGCAGGGGGCGGCCGGGGGGTCGCCCCCTCTTGCGGAGGACAGTTGGCAGACGACGAGCGCGTGAGAGAGGGCGAGGCGAAGCGAGCGGCCGCACCCGAGGCGGACGCGCCTGAGCCGATGCGGCCGGAGAAGGCGGAGGCGGCCGAGGCGGCTGCCGAGGCGCGAATCGAATCCGAGGCGAATGCCCCGGCCGCCGTCGCCCCTCAGCTCGCCTCCGGGATCGAGCTGATCGGCGAGTACCAGGAGTCCGGCTTCAAGGAGCCGCCCTACATCGCCCGCCGGGCGGACGGCCAGACGATCCAGATGCCCCGCCTCCTCTACCTCGTCGCCGAGGAGGTAGACGGCGATCGCGACAACGCCGCGATCGCCGAGCGCGTGACGGAAAAGTTCGGCAGGCGGGTGAGCCCCGACAACGTTCAGGTGCTGGTCGAGGAGAAGCTCCGGCCTCTCGGCGTCGTGACCCAGGCCGACGGCTCGAGCCCGGAGCTCGAGAAGTCCGATCCCATGCTCGCGCTGAAGTTCCGTGCCGCGCTCGTCTCTGAGGGCGCGACGAAGGCCGTGACGAGCATCTTCTATCCGTTCTTCTTCCCGCCGGTCATTCTTGCCGCGCTAGGCGGCCTTGTCGCAGTCGACGTCTGGTTCTTCTTCCTCCACGGCGTCGGCCGGCCGATGCGGGAGCTGGTCTACAACCCGGTGCTCCTCCTCATGGTGCTCGGGTTGGTCGTCATCGCGACGGCGCTGCACGAGATCGGGCACGCGACGGCCGCGCGTTACGGGGGGGCCAAGCCGGGCGTGATGGGCGCGGGGATCTACATCGTCTGGCCCGCCTTCTACACGGACGTGACCGATGCCTACCGCCTGAACCGCAAAGGCCGGCTGCGAGTTGACCTGGGCGGCGTCTACTTCAACGTCCTCTTCGTCCTGCTGATCGCAGGCGCCTACTTCTTCACCGGGTTCGAGCCGCTCCTCATCCTGATCATCGTCCAGCACATGCAGATCTTCCAGCAGTTCCTGCCGTTTCTCCGCCTGGACGGCTACTACATCCTGAGCGACCTCACGGGCGTCCCGGACATGTTCGCCCGGCTCAAGCCGACGCTCCGGAGCATGATCCCCGGCCAGGAGGACGAGCGGGCCGGCGAGCTCAAGCCCTGGGTGCGCGTCGTCGTGACTGCATGGGTCGTAGCGCTGATCCCGATTCTCCTCTTCATCTTCGGCGCGATGATCTTCAACGCCCCGCGCGTCCTCGCCACAGCTTGGGACTCGTTCTTCGTCCACTTCGACAAGGCGTCCGCCGCGTTCGGGAACGGAAAGGCCCTGAGCGGGCTGGCCGGAAGCGTGCAGATGGCCACGCTCGCGCTGCCGGCCGTCGGGATGACGGTCACGCTCGGCCGGGGCGGGAAGCACATGCTGACCGGCGCCTGGAGCTGGTCGGAGGACTCGCCGCTCCGGCGGGCGCTCGTGACCGTCGTGTCCGCCGGTCTGGTGGGGCTCATGGCCTTCATCTGGTGGCCAAACGGGGATTACCGGCCCATACAGGCGGGCGAGAAAGGCACGCTGAGGGGCGCTCTCGACCAGTTCGATGAGCTTCCGAGCGGGAGGCCAGGCCTGACGACGTACCGCGAAGATCAGCTCGGCGGCGCGCCCTTCTACAGCAAGGGCGACGCTTCCGACGTCGATCCGCTGAAGGAGCCGCCCCCGGCTTCGGGTGGCGGCGCGCCCGATCCCACAGGAACCGAGCCAACCGAGACGGGCGGCCCGACGGAGACGGCGACCGGCCCGACGGAGACGGCGACCGCCCCGACGGAGACGACTTCTCCGACCACCGAGACACCGACGACGACCACGCCCTAGGGCGTCTTTTGCGATGAAGAACCGACTCGTTGCTCGTCCCTCGCAGCACTGGTGGCGCTCGCGGCCGCGCCGCCAGCCTCCGCGCAGAACAAGCTGACCGCCCAGGAGCTGCGGGCGCAGGTGGATTCGCCGTGGATGAGCTGCGCTCGGTCATCAAGGCCGACATCGCGGCAGGCGGCGCCCGCAAGAACGACGACGAGGGCGGCGCAACCAGGGCGTCGAAACGGGCGAGACGGAGACCGTCCCGACCGAGACCGCGCCTACGGAGACGACCACCACTCCGTGAGGGCGCGGGCGCTCGCAGCCCTGGCCGCGGCGGGCCCTCCTTGCCGGCGGCTGCGGCGGAGACGGCGGGAGCGGCGGAAGCGCGCGTCCTCGCCGAGACCGCCGAGAAGATGGGCGAGAGCAAGAGCGGCGACCTCTCGCTGCGCCTCGTCGTCAGCTCAGACGGGAAAGAGGTGGGGTTCGAGCTGGAAGGGTCGACCCCGTGCTTTCCGAGGGAGACGAGATCGGCGGAGCGCCAACCGACCGCATCACGGCCGCCATCGACCCGGTGGAGCTCGCGAATGACCTCCTAGCTCTGGTCTCGCCGCTCCGGGGGCGATACGCCCGCGCTCCTCGAGGGTCGAAGCGCGGATCAGCTCGAGCGCGCCGTCGAGAGGGCGACGATCGACGTCCTCACGGGCGAAGAGGACCGGACCCTCCGGCGCCTGGTCGTCGAGCCAACCTGAGCGCGGAGGTGCCGGAAGAGCTCCGCGACCGCCTGCAACGCCTTCCCGGCGCGAAGTTCGCGTTGCTGCTGGAGCTCGAGCGGCCCAATGAGCCCGTCGAGGTCGACGAGCCCACGGACGCCCAGCCCTTCCCGGGCTGATCCTCAGGGCACAAGCAAAAGACGAGGCCCGTCCGAACTCGGCACACGCCCGGCTCAGTCTCGGCCCACTGAGGGACAGACCCTGAACGGGGCGGGTGCGCCTGCTCGCACGGTCTTGGCGCAGGGACGATCGTGGTCAAGGCTCCGTGTGAACGACCACCTCGGAGACGTCTGGCCGCTCCCGCCTGATCCGCTCCTCGATCTCGCTCGCGCGGGCGTGGGCGTCGGCGAGCGCCCTCTCGGGCTCCAGGGCGAGGGTCAAGAACGCCACTAGGCCCGCCTCCGTTCGGTAGAGCCGCAGGTCGCGCGGGGGCGCGCCGGTGACGGAAGCGACGATCTGCTGCACCTCCTCGCGCTCGGCCTGGAAGGCGTCGACCGGGAGCGCGCGGCCCGCCGTCTCCTCCCCGAGCGGCTCAAGATGCGTTTGCACGCCGTCCACACGCGGCAGCTCTCTGCGGATCTCCGCCTCGACCAGCGAAGCGATCTCGTGCGCCTCGCCGAGCGGCAGCGAGCCAGGCAGCTTCAGGTGGAGGGAGATCTCCGTCCGCTCACCGACGCGCAGGACGGCGATGTTGTGGATCTCGCGGACTTGCGGCACGCGGAGGGCGGCCGCATGAGCTCGCTCGCCGAGTGCGGTGTCAGCCGCGTGCGGCTCGACATGGACGACGACGTCGGTGCCTGGCACGGCGTCCTCGACCGCCTCCTCGACCGCGTCGGCCGTAGCGTGGCCCTGACCGACGGCCGCCGCCGGCGGCACGCCGATCACGACGTCGGCGAAGTGGCGCCCGGCCGCGTGGCGCATGCGCAGCCGGCGGAGCTCGACCCTCGGCTCGAGCGCCTCGATTGCACGCCGCACCGCTTCCTGCGCGCCCGCAGGCGAGCGGTCCATCAGAACGTCGACGTTCTGGCGGCCGAGCCGGCCCGCCGCCCCGATCACCAGGACTGCCACGAAGAGCGCCGCGATGGAGTCTGCGGCGGGATAGCCCCCGCGCGCTGCGGCGAGCCCGACGAGGACTGCGAGCGTCCCTCCGAAATCGCTCGCAAAGTGGAGCGCGTTCGTAGCAAGGGCGGCGTTCGCATAGCGGCGAGCAGCCCGCCAGGAGACGACAGTCCGGCTCGCGTCGATCGCGAGCACTAGGCCAACGAGGGCGAACGCCCACCATGGGACCTCGAGGTCGGGCGCGTCACCTCCTATTAGCCGGCGGATCGCCGTCGCCCCGATCACCACGCTGACCACGCCGAGCACGAAGGCTTCCGCGAGGGCCGCCAAATGCTCGGCCTTCCCGTGTCCGTACGGGTGACCCCGGTCAGCCGGGCGGACGGCCACGCCCAGGGCCAGGAACGTGAGGAGCGCCGCCGCGAGGTCGGTCCCCGAGTGCGCGGCTTCTGAGAGAAGTCCCAGGCTGCCCGTGGCGAGCCCGGTTCCGAGCTTGATCGCGATCAGAGCGATCGCCGCGAGGACGGAGACGAAAGCGATGCGGCGTTCGGGCGTCATGGCAAAACGGTAGACCAGTCGCGTCCGGCTATCCTTGCGCGGTGTCCGGCTCCCCCGACAGCGACACCACCTACGAGGTCGTCTGCCCGCACTGCAACAAGTCGTTCGCGGCAGAGCCGATGACGGGAGCCGCGCCGCGCTACCAGGGCTTCAAATGCCCTCATTGCAGGCTTTTCGTCGCCTACGACCGGATCGAAGAGCCGACCGAGGCAGAGGCGACCGGCTAGCCGCGGCCCGCCTCCACCCGCGTCGGTACCTACATACAGTCTTTGAGCGCCTGCGCCTCGGGGAGGCCTTCGAGCTTCTTCAGCGTGTGATTCTCGATCTGGCGGATGCGCTCTCGCGTGACGCCGAACGCGCGGCCGACCTCTTCGAGCGTCCTCGGCTGGTCGCCGTCGAGGCCGAAGCGCATCTCGATCACCTTGCGCTCGCGGTCCGGGAGCGAGTCGAGTGTCCGGTCGATGTCCTCGCGGCGGAGGTGGAGCGAGGCTGAGTCGAAGGGGGACTCGGCCTGCTCGTCCGGGACGAAGTCGCCGAGCTCGGAGTCCTCCTCCTCTCCAATCGGCTTTTCGAGCGAGACAGGAAGCTGGGCCATGCGGAGGATCTCCCGCACCTCGTCCGTCGTGATCTCGAGCTCCTCGGCGATCTCCTCGGGCGAAGGCTCGCGGCCGAGGCGCTGCACGAGCTGGCGCTCGATGTGCACGACCTTGTTGAGCTTCTCGACCATATGCACGGGAATCCGGATCGTCCGCGCCTTGTCGGCGATCGCGCGCGTCACCGCCTGACGGATCCACCAGGTCGCATACGTCGAGAACTTGAAGCCCTTGCGATAGTCGAACTTCTCGACTGCACGGATGAGCCCAAGCGAGCCTTCCTGGATCAGGTCGAGGAACGAGAGGCCGCGGCCGAGATAGGCCTTCGCGATCGAGACGACGAGCCGGAGGTTGGCCTCGATCATCTGCGTCTTCGCGGCCATGTCCCCGCGCTCGATCCGCTTCGCGAGGTGAACCTCCTGATCGGCCGTCAGAAGTGGCACCTTGCCGATCTCGCGGAGGTAGAGGCGTAGCGAGTCGAGCGAGGGCTCGACGGTCAGGTCCAGCTTCGGAGGCGTCTTCTCGTCCTCGGCAAGGGCGGGCTGCTCGTGCGGCGGCGCCTTGTGCTCGACACCCTCCATCAGCTCGATGCCGTGGTCGACGAGGTAGGTATAGAAGTCCTCGACCTGCTCCTTGGTCAGCTCGACCTCATCGAGTCCCGAAACGATCTCGTCATAGGTCAGGAAGCCCTTCTCCTGGCCGTCGACGACGAGCTTGTGCAGCTCTTCGATGTCCGGGAGCGTGATGTCGACTGTGAGCATTCGGCCCTCGCCTTTCTCGTTACCGTCGGGACACTGGTCTTCGAGATGACAAAGAACCGGCGAGACCCTGATGCTTCCCCCGGCTCACAGGACTTGCGCGGACGCGGATATTACATCCGCCTGGGGAAAACCGGTAACGAAATTTTCATCGAGCGGGGAAAACGTGGCCGACGTGCTCACCGCGGCTGTTGAAAACCGGCTGCTCGGCAAGCTCGTCGATCCCGAGGAAGACAGCGGCGGCCGGAAGCGCGGCGCGATTGGCCCCGTCCTCGACCTTGATTGTCACACCGGTCCCGTCGGCAAGGCTGATGCAGAGGAGGCCCTCGGCGCCCCGCTTGGCCAGCGCGCCCGGCGACGCGAGCATGAAGGCGGTATCTCCCGCGCCCGGCCCACCTATCAGCTCGGGTCGGGCGATCATGGCCGCCGCGACGTGTTCCGACCCGGGAAGCTCCCGTCGGGCCAGGCGGGCGAACGCTGTCGCCATAGCCCGCAGCGAGACGGCGAAGGTGACCACGCCGCACCCGTCGACCGCCGTCGCGATGTCGCCTGCCTCGAGACCGGTCGCCTCCGCAACGACGAGCGCAGCCTCCTCCTGGACGGGATGCCCGGCGAGCCGGTAGCCGGGCAGCGGCCAGCCGTGGCGCTTTGCGCGCAGCAGCATCGCGGCGTGCTTGCCCGAGCAGTTGTGCCTTGCCCGCGAGCCGCTCTCGGCGCCGCACTCGAGCTCGTCCTCCGACGAGCCGGACCGGGCGAGAAGCGCCTGCACGGCCGCAAGGTGCTCGGGCAGGCCGTCATGGGAGGCGCACGCGATCGCAAGCTGCTCCACGGGCAGGCCGGCCTCTTCCCCGGCGAGCGGAAGGGCCTGCAGCGGCTTGGCGACCGAGCGCATGAACGTGACGAGCCCCGAATTCCCGGCCGCCTCTACGACCTCGTCCTCTCGTACGGCGACCGCGTGCACGGTGTGGCGAGCCTCGACGACCCCGCCCCGCTCCACGGTTACGCTGATCGGCGACGCCATCCGGAGGGAGCGTAGACGTGCCAGAGCTACCCGAGGTCGAGGCCTTGCGCCGCTCGCTGGACGAGCCCATGAGAGCCGCGCCGATTGCGCGGGCGGGGCCGGCGCACATCGCGACGCTGAAGACCTTCGACCCACCGCTCGCGGCGCTCGAGGGCCGCCGTTTCGCGGGCGCGCGCCGGCGCGGGAAGCACCTCCTCTTCCCCACCGAGGACGGGGAGCTCGTGCTCCACATCCACCAGATGTCCGCCGGGCGCCTCGCCCACTCGCTCGCGGGAGGGAAGCGCCCGAAGACGCCCGCCTTCCAGCTCGAGTTCGAAGGCGGTGCGGCGCTCATCTTCACCGAGCCCGGAGCGAAGAAGCGCGCGCGGGTCGGCCTCTACCGGCCGGAGGCAATCGACGAGGAGCTCGCTCACCTCGGCCCGGAGGCGCTCGGTCTCGGCTCGAAGCGGCTGGGCGAGATCCTCGCTGCGGACTCGCGCCGGCTCCACCCGCTCCTGCGCGACCAGCGAGCGCTCGCCGGCATCGGCCGCGCCTGGTCGAACGAGATCCTCCACCGCGCACGTCTCTCGCCCTACGCGCTCTCGACCGACCTGGACGCGGAGGAAGTCGAGCGGCTCGCCCGGACGATCGACGAGGCTCTCGGCGAAGGGCTCGCGCTACGCGAGCAGGGGCTGAAGGACGCGAAGGTCTACCGGATCCACAATCGCCTGGACGAGCCGTGCCCGGCCTGCGGCACGCCGATCGCGCGAGTCGACTTCGAGGAGCACACGGTCTTCTACTGCCCCGGCTGCCAGACCGGCGGCCGGGTCCTGAAGGATCGCCGCCTCTCGCGCCTCCTCCGTTAGCGAGGTCGGGGTAACCGCACCTGCGGTTTCATGGAGGCCGCATGGTCGCGCGACTGGTGATCGCCGACGCTCCGGGTGTCAAACGCGACACCGACAAGGAGAGAGACATGATCCGCACCGGCGACATCATCGAGAACCCCGTCACTGGCGAGCGAATGCGCTTCCTCGAGGCCTCCGACGTGACCGGCGGCGAGTACACGCTGATCGAGCTCACGCTCGCGCCGCGGGGCTTCGTGGCGATGGCCCACATGCACCCGTACCAGACGGAGACCTTCGAGGTCGTCTCGGGCACGGTCACCTTCAAGGTCGCAGGCGAGACCGTGACCGCCGAGGCCGGCGACGTCGTCACCGTCGAGCCCGGCCAGGCGCACAAGTTTTGGAACGTGGGCGAGACCGAGGCGGTCTTCCGCACGGAGGTTCGCCCCTCGCTCAAGTTCGAGCAGATGGTCGAGACGATGTTCGCACTCGCCGCCGACGGCAAGACGAACAAGAAGGGCATGCCGAACCCCATTCGCCTCGCCGTGATCGCCAAGGCGTACTTCGACGACGTCCGCCTGCCCTTCCCGCCCGTCGCGCTCCAGCGCCTCGGCCTCGCCCTCGGCGCCCCGACGGGTCGCCTGTTCGGATACGAGCAGACCTACGCGGTCGTCCCGGCGAGCGCCCCTGCCGGCCTCGCAATCGCCGAGGCCTAGCCTCCCTACGGCTCCCGGCCAGCCCGCGCGGTTGGCCGGGGCCTAGAATCGACGCCGTGCGCCAGACGAACACCACCTACTCCGGCGCGTGGCTCGCCATGAAGACGGGCGTCGAGCCACGCGTGATCGAGGCCCGCCGTCGTGCCGGGGAGCTCCTCGGCATCCCGGCGGACGAGGGCGTCGACTTCCTGTATCCGGTCTGGCAGTTCGACGAGACCGGCGAGCCGCTGCCCGGGATCGCCCGCATCGTCCAGGCGGCGCGGCAGGCCGGGCTCGACGACCGCGGGGTCTACGACCTGCTCGAGCGCCGCGACGGGATGACGGGCTCGGGGCGCCTCTTCGACTCGGTGCGCGAAGGCCGGCCGGAGCGGGCCCTCGACGCGATCCGCGCCGGACGCTCGCGCTAGCCCGCAGGAAGAACGATCCGGAGCAGGTCGCCCTCGAGCTCGAGCGTGCCTCCGACCGCACGGATCAAGTCCGCGGCCGCAGCCGCCCCGAGCTCGCGCAACTCCTCCCCGGTGACCACCACGCCGGCAGTGCGGGTGATCGGCCCGAGCTCGAGCTCGGCGCCCCGCACGCGCAGCTCGACGGATTCGAGCCCGCCGTGGCGCCGCGCGGCGCGCGAGAGCTGGCGAAGGGCTCGCCGCGTCGCGTCGGGCTCGACGCTCACGGGTGCGCCCTCGCCGCTCACCCTGACCGTCCCATCCTCGAGCTCGGCCGCCGCGGCCCTGGCGAGCCCTAGGGAGTCGACGCTCTCCAGGCG
>JACCXC010000069.1 GCA_013697275.1 Actinomycetota bacterium
CCTCAGCGCTCGCCCGAGGGCGCGCTGCGACCCGACCGAGCCCCGGCGGCGGCCGACGCGAACCCGCCTTGGATCCCGGTTGTGCGAGAGCGCGTGGAGGTGGCGCCCCACGCCTCGGCCGAGGAGCGAGACGAGTGCGGGCTCGCCGAGCCGGGCGACCTCGCCGACGGTGGCGATGCCCGCGTCGTGGAGCTTCCTCGCGGTGACTGCTCCGACGCCCCAGAGTCGCTCGACCGGGAGCGGGTGGAGGAAACCGAGCTCGCCGCCCGGCGGCACCACGAGGAGCCCGTCGGGCTTCGCGACGCCGCTCGCGACCTTGGCGAGGAACTTCGTCCGCGCGATCCCGACCGTGATCGGCAGGCCGACCTCGTCGAGGACGCGGCGCCGCAGCCGATCGGCGATCTCGGCGGGCGGGCCCGCGAGCCGCTCCATCCCCCGAACGTCGAGGAAGGCCTCGTCGATCGAGAGCCCTTCCACGAGCGGCGTCGTGTCCTCGAACACCCGGTAGACGGCCTTGCTCGCCTCGGCGTAGGCCGACATGCGCGGCCCGACGACGATCGCCTCGGGGCAGAGCCCGCGCGCCAGGCCACCGCCCATCGCGGTACGGATCCCGGAGGCCTTGGCCTCGTAGCTCGCCGCGAGGACGACCCCCGCCCCGACGATCACGGGCCGTCCGCGCAGGCGCGGGTCGTCCCGCTGCTCGACCGACGCGTAGAAGGCGTCCAGGTCGGCATGCAGGATCGTCGCGCTCACATCCGAACGTATGTTCGCATGGCAAGCGCGGCCTGTCGAGGGTGGGCTAGTCCGGGCGGGAGATTCCGAGCAGCGCGCCGGCCGGGTCGGCCATGACCGCGAACCAGCCGTAGTCGATGATCGGCGTCGGCTCGACCGCCAGGTTCGCCCCGAGCTCGCGGGCGCTCCGGGCGACCGCGTCGATGTCCTGCACGTCCACGTAGGGAAGCCAGGCGGGAGTCGCCAGGTAGTCGAGCTTCTCCATCACGCCCGCGACCTCCTCACCGCCCGCGGCGAAGTACGTGTACATCCCGGAGGGCCCGATGTCGCTTCGCTCGCTCGTCCAGCCGAAGAGGCCCCCGTAGAAGTCCCGGGCGCCGTCGAGGTCCGACGTCATCAGCTCGTCCCAGTTGAACCGGCGGGCCGGGTCGGCGGGCTCGGCGCGCGACGTCAGCCCGAGCTCGGCTCCCTGCGTATCGGTGACGACTACGTCGCCGCGCTCGTCGGCCCGAACTTCGCCGCCGAGCTCCTCGGCGCGGGCGGCTACGCGCTCGACGTCCTCGACGTGCACCCAGGCGAGCCAGTGCGCGCGATCGCCCTTCTCCATGTCCGGCTCCCAGCCGAAGAGCTCGGCGTAGAAGCGAGGCGCCCAGTCGACGCCGGCCGCGAGCGTGTGGCGGACGATGTGGTTCATCGCAGGTCGAGGAGCGGGTCGAGACGGTTCCAGCGCTCGATCTCGCAGCCGTTCGAGCGGCTCAGGCGAGCGTCGGCCTCCCGCTCGTCGCCGGAGCCCGGCTCGACGATCGTCCCGCGCACGACCGCGCGCTCGGGCCCGCCGAAGATCTCGGTGCAGGCGACGTCGCCCGGTACCGGGTCGAGCGCGGAGAGATTGCCGAAGAGGGTCGCGCAGGCCGCGTCCGGCCGCGGGTGCGTTCCGCCGGGTGGGTCGCAGTGAAGGATGACGTCCGTCCTCGGGCCTTCCGGGCCCTGAGCCCGAACGGCGATCGTGAGCATGGTCGGCGGGACTCCGACGTCTTCCTGATCCTCTGTGCCACCGCACCCGCCCGCGAGAAGCAGGGCGGCGAGGCTAGCCCAGAGCGCGGGCCGCATCGACGAGCTCGTCCATGTCCGGGATCTCGTCGCCGTACTCCTTGGCGAACCGAATCGTGCGCTCGCCGTCGACGAGGAAGGCCGACCGCTCGGCGACATCCTGCAGGCCCCGATATTCCTGGCCGACGCCGAAGGCGCGGACGGCCTCGGCGTTCCAGTCCGAGAGGAGCGGGAGGTCGATGTCGAGCGCCTGCTGCCAGGCGACGTGCGACCAGGGGCTGTCGCGCGAGATCCCGAACGGCGACACGCCCGCCGCCTCGAGGTCCGCCCTCCTGTCACGCAGGAGGAGCATCTCGTCCGTTCAGGTCGCAGACCAGTCGAAGAGGTAGAAGACGAGGAGGAGCCCCTGGCCCGGAGGCGTGAGCGAATGAAGGCGGACGCGCTCTCTCGGGGCGAGCCAGACCTCGGGGCCGGGCGCCCGCTCGCCCGCCGCGATCACGCCGCGACCGTCTCGGCCTGGACTCGCTCGGTCGTGTCCGCGATCTCGCGCACCACCTCGGCCACGTCGCGATTCGCGTTGAAGACGCGGCGCTGGCGGTCGGCGCCGTTCCCCCTGGAGAGGATCTCCTTGATGCCCTCGAGCTCTCCGTCGGAGCCGAGCTCGCGCGCGTGCGGCTCGATCTCGCGGAGCGTCCTGCGGATGAGCTGCGCGACCGGCACGCGGTTCCGGCGCCCGGTCAGGAGGTCCATCACCGGCGCCTCGAGCCCGTAGCGCCCGGCGAGCCACTTGTTCTCGGTCACGAGCATCCGGTGGAACGACGGCAGCTCCTTGCCAGCGTCGAAGCGGTCGGAGTAGAGCTTCACGAGCGACTGGATGTAGGCGGAGACGGCCACGGCGTCCTCGACGCGCGAGATCGAGTCCATCACGCGGATCTCGATCGTGCCCCACTTCGGGTGCGGGCGGATGTCCCACCAGATGTGCGTGTAGTCCGCGATGCAGCCCGTCTTCTCGAGCTGACCGACGACCTGGGCGTACTCGTCGTAGGACGAGAAGCGAGGCGGCACTCCGGAGCGCGGGAAGGCCGCGAACACCATCTGGCGGGTCGATTCGAGGCCGGTCAGCTCCCCGCGCCAGAAGGGCGAGTTGGCGGAGAGCGCGAGGAGCTCGCCCAGGTGGACGAGGAGCGCGTTCAGGATCCCGATGCACTTCTCGGGCCCGTCCACGGCGACGTGGACGTGCATCCCGAAGATGAGCTCGCGCCGCGCCACGTACTGGAGCTGGTCGACGAGGGCGCGGTAGCGGTCGCGCGCCGTGATCCGCTGGCGCTCGAAGAGGCTGAAGGGATGCGTCCCGGCCGAGCCGACGCGGCAGTTCTCCTTGCGCCCGAGCTCGGTCACGTAGGCGCGGAGCTTCCTGAGCTCGCCGTCGACGTCCCCCGCGTTCCGGCAGACGGGCGTCGAGATCTCGAGCACCGACTGCATGAGCTCCGGCGCGATCCGGGCGACGAACTCCTCCTCGTGCACCTGGCTGAGCACGGTGTCGATGTGCTGGACGAGGTCGAAGCTCTCCGGGTCGAGGAGCATGTACTCCTCCTCGACGCCGAGCGTGAAGGGGTCGCCCTCCCCGTAGCGGTGCTCGAGCACGCTCCCGCCCTCTGCGAAGCCGCCGCCCGTGATCGAGGCTGGATAGAGCTGCTTCATCGGGTCGAATCTACCCCGTTTCCGGGGAAATGACCGCCTCCGCCTCGATCTCCAGGTGCCAGCGCGGATCGACGAGCGAGTGGATGATCACGGTCGTGTTCGCGGGGCGGATCTCGGAGAACACCTCGCCGTGGGCACGGCCGAAGCCCTCGAAGTCCGCCGCGGGGGTCAGGTAGACGCGGGTCCGGACGACGTCGGAGACGGAGGAGCCCGCCTCGGTGAGCGCGGCCGCGATGATCTCGAGGCAGCGCTTCGTCTGGCCGTAGGTGTCGGTGGGCGGGTCGACGCCTTCGGGCATCGCGGGGGCGCAACCGGCGGTGAAGACGTGACCGCCCGCGATCACGGCACGCGAGTAGCCGACGTCGCGCTCGTAGCGGGTGCCGGTCGAGATCAGGCGGCGCTTCATCGGCCGCGTAGTATCGCGGGCCGCGTGGGGGCGTTGACGCAGATCGACGGCTGGGGCGCCGAGCATGCCGCGGCCGGGGTCGTCTCGCAGGACGGCTCGCAGGCCTCGCACGGAGATGTCGAGCACGTCTTCCACTGGGCCTCCGTGACGAAGCTCCTCACGGCGGGCGCCGTTCTCGTGGCCGCCGAGGAGGGCATCCTCGAGCTCGACGAGCCGGCCGGCCCGCCCGGGGCCACGGTGCGCCACCTGCTCGCGCACGCCTCCGGGCTCCCGTTCGAGGGCGGGCAGCCCATCGGGCGTCCGGGCGAGCGGCGGATCTATTCGAACGCGGGCTACGAGGCGCTCGGCCGGCTGGTAGAGGAGCGCTCGGGGATGGCGTTTGCGGAGTACCTGTCCGCGGCGATGCTCGAGCCGCTCGGGCTGGGCGCGACCGAGCTTCGGGGCTCGCCCGCGAGCGAATGCCACGGCCGGCTCGCCGACGTCCTCGCGCTCGGGCGAGAGTTGCTCTCGCCCCGGTTCGTCGCGAGGGAGACCTTCGACGAGGCGACGAGCGTCCAATTCCCGGGGCTCGTCGGGGTGATCCCGGGGATCGGCCGCTTCACGCCGCTCGACTGGGGCCTTGGCTTCGAGCTACGCGACGGGAAGTCGCCGCATTGGACGGGCACTCGCAACTCGCCGCGCACCTTCGGCCACTTCGGCGGGTCGGGGACGTTCCTTTGGGTCGACCCGGAGGCGGGGCTCGCGTGCGCGTGCCTGACCGACCGCCGGTTCGACGATTGGGCTCTCGAGGCTTGGCCGGCGCTCTCGGACGCCGTCTTGGCCGAGCTCAGTCCGTGAAGAGCGGCTTGACGAGCTCCTCGAAGGTCTCGCGGTCGCAGCTCGCGACCGTGGCGGGAGTGATCGCCTGCACGCTCGCCGTGCGGGGCATGTTCATGAGGAGCGCGACCTCGCCGAAGTAGGCGCCGGGCCTCAGCATCGCTCGCGGCCCGCGCTCGGCCTGGGTCGCGCCGAGGAGGCCCGAAAGGACGACGTAGAAGCGGTCGCCCTCGTCGCCTTCGAGCACGATCCGCTCGCCGGGCGCGATGTCCTGTCGCTCCATGCGCTCGCCGAGCCGGGTGAGCGTCTCGCCCGGGAGGCCTGCAAGCAGCTCGACGCGGGAGAGCTCGGTGACCGTCGCCGACTCGCGCCTCACGGCGTGTCGGGGTCCGGCTCGATCGCCTGCTCCGGGTCCGCCGGGCCCGGGCCGCGCATCGCCTCTTCCTCTTCTCGCCGCTCGGGCGAGGCGTCCTCTTCCTCGGGGGTTGGATCGGGCTGCTGAGACATCGCTCGCATCCTACGGGCCGCCGGTACCCCGAAGGGGTAGTCCGATCGGCCTACCCCGTTCGGCGTCGGGATAGGCCGTTCGGCCCAGTGCCGTGGGCGGTCCGATTCCGATGCGTGGAGCAATGAACGACCGCCTGCATCTGATCTCCGACTGCCTCGCCGAGGACTGGATCGGCGCGTGGGCGACCGAAGGACTCCTCGAGGTCGAGGAGCTCCTGGGCAAGCACGCCGCCTTCGAGTCCTTCCTCGACGGCGACCAGCAGGCGATCGCCGACTAGCTCGCCAGGCGCCTAGGCCGCGAGGCCGAGCGCGCGCTCGAGCATGCGCTTCGGCTGCGCCCCGAGCGTGGCCGCCGCCGGCTCGCCCTCGCGGAAGAGCAGGATCGTCGGGATGCTCATGACGCCGAAGCGGCTCGCGAGCTCCGGCTCCTCGTCGATGTTCACCTTCACGAGTCGCACCTCGTCGGAGCGCTCCGCCACGATCTCGTCGAGCACCGGCGCCACCATGTGACATGGGCCGCACCAGTCGGCCCAGAAGTCGACGATCACGGGCTTCTCGCTCGCGAGCACCTCCTCCTCGAAGGTCGCCTCGGTCACGTCGGTCGCCTGTGTCGCCATGGTTCCTCCTGCGCTGGTCGAAAGGGTTACAAGTCCTAGAACGCATCGCCGGTGGTGAAAAATCCCGCCGATACACTGGCTCGCCAGTGTTCAAGCCGCTTCCGCGCGTTCCCGATCACCCGGCGATCGAGAAGGAGATCCTCGCCTGGTGGGACGAGCGCGCGGTCTTCGAGCGTCTCCGCGAGCAGAATCGCGGCGGCCCGACCTGGAGCTTCGTCGACGGGCCCGTCACGGCCAACAAGACCCTCGGCGTCCACACCGCGTGGGGGCGGACGCTCAAGGACGTCTTCCAGCGCTACAAGGCGTTGCGCGGCTTCGACCAGCGCTACCAGAACGGCTTCGACTGCCAGGGGCTCTGGATCGAGGTGGGGGTGGAGCGCGAGCTCGGCCTGAACTCGAAGCGCGAGATCGAGGAGTACGGGCTCGCCGAGTTCTCGCGCAAGTGCCGGGAGAAGGTCGCGTCGTCCGCCGCCGAGCTCATCCGCGGCTCCAAGCGCCTCGGCCAGTGGATGGACTGGGGCAACGACTACTACACCTTCGCGGACACGAACATCGAGTACATCTGGCGCTTCCTCCAGATCGTCCACGAGCGCGGCTGGCTCTTCCGCGGGCACCGCTCGACCGAATGGTGTCCCCGCTGCGGGACGTCCATCTCGGCCCACGAGCTGGTCGGCTCCTACGAGGACAGAACGGACCCCTCGCTCTACGTCCGCCTGCCGCTCCGCGACCGGCCGGGGGAGTCGCTGGCCGTCTGGACGACGACCCCCTGGACGCTTCCGGCGAACGTGGCCGCGGCCGTCCACCCCGAGGAGGAGTACGGGCGGCGCGAGGACGGCGAGTGGCTCGCGGTCAAGCGTGAGCCGGACTCGACCTTCGTCGAGCGCCTGCGGGGCGCCGAGCTCGTCGGCTGGCGCTACGAGGGGCCGTTCGACCACCTCCCGGCGGCCGAGGGCCTCGAGCACCGCGTCATCCCGTGGGACGAGGTCTCGATGGACGAGGGCACCGGGATCGTCCACATCGCGCCCGGGTCAGGCGCCGAGGACTTCGAGCTCTCACGCGTCCACGACCTGCCAGTCGTCATGCCCGTGGACGAAGCCGGGCGCTTCTACCCGCAGTTCGGCTGGCTGCACGGGCTCTCGACCGCCGAGTCGGCCGAGCAGATCGCCGCGGACCTGGCCGAGCGCGGCCGCCTCATCTCGGCCGGCGAGATCGAGCACCGCTTCCCGTTCTGCTGGCGCTGCCACACGCCGCTCATCTTCCGGATCGCCGACGACTGGTTCATCGGGGTCGAGGAGATCCGGCCGAAGCTGATCGAGGCGAACGCGACGGTCGAGTGGACGCCCGGCTACTTCGGCAAGCGCATGGAGGACTGGCTCCGGAACATGGGCGACTGGAACATCTCGCGCCGGCGCTACTTCGGCTTGCCCCTTCCCTTCTATCCGTGCGAGTGCGGGCACCTGACGGTTGTCGGCTCCCGGGCGGAGCTCGAGGAACGGGCGACTGCGGGGCTCGAGGGTCTCGAGGAGCTTCACCGCCCCTGGGTGGACGACGTGACGATCCGCTGCGACGGGTGCGGGCGCGAGGACGTGCGCCGGATCCCGGAGATCGGCGACGTCTGGCTCGACGCGGGGATCGTGCCCTTCTCGACGCTCGGCTGGCAGAGCCCTGAGCGGGTGCCCGGCGGATACGCGACGGGCGCGTCGGGCGGGCTCTCGGGCGCCGACCTGCCGGACCACGCCTACTGGGAGAAGTGGTTCCCCGCCGACTGGGTCTCGGAGATGCGCGAGCAGATCCGCCTGTGGTTCTACTCACAGCTCTTCATGTCGGTCGCGCTCGAGGGTCGCGCTCCGTTCAGGCGGGTGCTCGGCTACGAGAAGATGCTCGACGAGCACGGCCGCGAGATGCACGGCTCCTGGGGGAACCTGATCCCGGCCGAGGAGGCGTTCGAGCGGATGGGCGCGGACGTCATGCGCTGGCAGTACTGCCGCCAGCCGCCCGACCGCGACCTGCTCTTCGGCTACGGGCCGGCCCACGAGATCAAGCGGAAGCTCCTGACGCTCTGGAACTCCGTGCGATTTCTCGCCGACTACGGCGCGATCGAGGGGTTCCGCCCGTCGTACGGGGATCTCGACGGCGGGCCGGACACGAACGAGTTGCAGCCGCTCGACCACTGGGCGCTCTCGCGAACGGACAAGCTCGTCCGCGAGGCGACGCAGGCGCTCGAGGAGGAGCTCACCCATCGCCTGATCGACGCGTTCGACCTCTTCGTCGACGACCTCTCGAACTGGTACATCCGCCGCTCGCGGCGGCGCTTCTACGGAGACGACCCGGCCGCCTTCCGGACGCTCTGGTACGCGCTCGTCCAGTCCGTTCGCGTGATCGCGCCGGTGATGCCGTTCCTCGCCGAGCACCTCTGGCGCGCGCTCGTCTCCGACCCGTCCGACGAAGCCCCCGAGAGCGTCTTCCTCGCGGGCTGGCCAGAGGTGGGGGATCCGGACGAGGCGCTGCTCGCCGACATGACCGAGACCAGGCTCGTCGCCGAGCTCGGCCGACGTGCCCGCGACGCCGCTGGTCTCAAGCTCCGCCAGCCCGTCCGCACGCTTGTCGTGCAGGGAGCCCCGCGCGCGGAGGCCTATGCCGACGTGCTGCGAGACGAGCTGCGCGTGAAGGAGCTCGAGTTCGGGCCGGTCGAGGCGACCGAGCTGCTGGTGAAGCCGAACCTTCCCGTGCTCGGGCCGCGGCTCGGGAAGGAGCTTGGCCCGGTCCGCTCGGCTCTGGCCGAGGGGCGCTTCGAGGAGCTCGAGGGCGGGCGGATCCGGGTGGCCGGCCACGACCTCGGCCCAGACGAGGTGCTCGTCGAGCGGGTCGGCCGCGAAGGCTGGGCCGTCGCGAGCGAGGATGGCCTGACCGTCGCCCTCCTCACCGCTCTGGACAGCGAGCTACTGGCGGAAGGCCGCGTCCTCGACCTGATCCACCGCGTGAACACGATGCGCAAGGAGGCCGGTCTCGAGCTGACCGACCGCATCGTCCTGACGCTGCCGGAGGACGGCGATCTCGGCGCCTATGAGGACTGGATCAAGGCCGAGACGCTCGCGGCGCGCGTCGAGCGCGGCCCCGAGCTCGAGATCGCCCGGGCGTGACCGCGCGGTTCCTGGTCGTGGCGGTCTTCGTTCTCGCGGCCGCGGCGGCGGGCGACGCCTTCCGCGGCGAGCCGGGCCGGGTCGCCGCCCTAGAGCGGCCCGCCGTCGAGGAGCGCGCGACGGTGGCGCCCCCTAGGCTAGTCCTGGGCAAAGCAAATCGCTTCCGGGCAGTCGGCCCCTTCCTGAACAAACGCGTGCTGCGCGCAGGCAAGGAGCACCTGCCCGCCGAGGCCGTGGAGGCGGCGTTCCCCGGAGACGTGGCCGGGCCGCTCGACATCTCGAAGGTCGCCGTAGCGCCCGACGGCACGCTCGTCCTGGCCGTCTACCGCTTCCCGTTGGGAAGGCCCGCCGTCGGCGCTCTTCAGTTCTGGCGCGACAGGCGCCTCCTCTCGGCGTTCGAGGTGCCGACGGGCTACTTCGGCGGCGGCCTCGCCTTCAGCCGCGACGGCAGGCTCGTCGCGCTCTTCTCGCACGACGGAGGTCTGCGCGGCGTCTACGACCGCGGGGGCCGCCTCCTGAGCGGCCTGCCCGACTCCTTTCTCTCGGTCGGCTAGGCGGCCGCGCCGGCGCCCCGGCGGATCTGCACCGGGAGCTTGAAGGTCACGTCCTCGACCTCGTCCGTGTGGGGGCGGACGTCGGTCACCCCCCGGGCCGCGAACCAGTCGAGGACACCGCGAACGAGCCGCTCGGGCGCCGACGCGCCCGAGGTGACCCCGAGCGTCTCGACGCCGTCCAGCCAGGCCTCGTCGATCTCGGACTCGTCGTCGATCAGATACGAGGGCACGCCGTGGGCGCGGGCGACCTCGACGAGCCGGTTCGAGTTGGAGCTGTTCCGTGACCCGATCACGAGCAGAAGGTCGATCTCCCCGAGCATCGCCTTGACTGCGCGCTGGCGGTTGGTCGTCGCGTAACAGATGTCCTCCTTCCTCGGCGCCTCGATCCAGGGGAAGCGCCGCCGCAGGACGTCGATCACCTCGTTCGTCTCGTCCACCGAGAGCGTCGTCTGCGTGATGTAGGCGAGCTTGCCGCGATCCGGCAGTTCGAGCCGCTCGGCCTCCTCGGGCGACTGGACGAGGATGATCGCCTCAGCGGCCTCGCCCATCGTTCCCTCGACTTCCTCGTGGCCCGCATGGCCGATGAGGATGATCGTGTAGCCGGCGGCTGCGTAGTGGCGTGCCTCGGAGTGCACCTTCGTGACGAGCGGGCAGGTCGCGTCGATCGTCTGCAGACCGAGGCGCCGGGAGTTCTCGTGGACTGCGGGGGCGACGCCGTGCGCCGAGAAGACGACCGTCGCGCCCGCTGGGACCTCCGTCTCGCTGTCGACGAAGATCGCGCCGCGCTCCTCGAGGTCGCGCACGACGTGCGCGTTGTGGACGATCTGCTTGCGGACGTAGACCGGCGGACCCCAGAGCTCGAGCGCCTGCTCGACGGTGTCGACCGCACGCTCGACGCCTGCGCAGTAGCCGCGCGGCGAGGCCAGGAGGATCCGTTTCACCATCGACTCATGCTACCCAGGGCCTTGCCGGCCCAGGCAGCACGAAGGAAACGAGCGGAAGGCCCGCCGCTGGGGGGTATAGCAGCGGGCCCTCCACATCGCTCACCGCGGCGTATCGGCCAGGACACCTGCCGCGGCTCGCATCGCCCAGTGGCCGAGACGGTACAAGGGCAGCCCCCTGCGTGCCAATAGGCCGATCGGCCTATTTTTCATTTGAATTTGCGCATGTCTGGCCGGTCGTCTTCGGCGTGCTCCGGCCCGACGCGCGTGCGCCCGGCTCCCTATCATCAAGGGGCCTAGTGCCCGATCGCAGGACGACGCTCTACCGCTGGAGGGAGCGCAACCGGCTTCGCCGAAGCGACGGCGAGACGAACGGCGCGGCCGACGCGCGCCCTGACGAGACCGGCGCCGTCGACCGGCTCCGCCTGGCGCTCGCAAACGTGACGTCGCCCCAGGAAGCGGCCTCGCTCCTCTTCGACGAGATCTTCGCCCTCCCCCGGATCGATGCCGTGCTGCTTGCCTTGCTCGACGAGAACGCCAAGTGGGCGACCGGGTTCGCCGCGCGAGGGGCGGACGAGAGCTGGTGGCGGGGGATCGCGCTCGACCTCGAGCAGGGCACGAGCGGGATGGCGGCTGCCGCCCGGGAGCGCACGGCGTTCGCGGTCTATGACGTCCCGTCGGCGCCGAACGTGAGCCGCCGGCTCGCCGACTTCGTCGGAGCGCAGAGCGCCGCATTCGTCCCGCTCGCTACCGAGGACCGGCTCGTCGGAGTCGCGGTCGTCGCTTCCACGAGAGAGAAGCGGTTCTTCTCGGCCCTCGAGCTCGATCTCATCCAACAGCTCGCGGACGCCGCCGCGGTCGTGATCGACAAGACGCGTTCGACCGACGAGCTGCGACGTTCGCTCGAGCGGGAACGCCTGACCGCGGAGATCGCTCGGAAGGTGCGGTCCGAGCTCGACCTGGACGACGTGCTCGAGGTGGCGGTCCGCGAGACGGGCCGTGCGCTCGAGGTCGCCCGCTGCTTCATCCGGCTCGGGGGCGAGGGCGAGCTGATGGCGGTCCGGGCCGAATGGGCGGCAGAGGGGGTCGAGCCGATCGCCGTGCCGCCCGAGCGCCTGCCCGTCTCGAATCTCGCGCTCCGCACTCGCCGGACGGTCGCGATCGGCGACGTGGTCAACGCTTCCGAGCTCGACGATCCCGCGCTCGGCGGGCGGGAGACGCTCCTCTCGCTCGGCTCCCGGGCAGTCCTCGCAACCCCGATCGAGATCTTCGACCAGGTGATCGGCATCTTCGCCCTCCACCGGGCCGAAACGTGCACGTGGTCTGTGAACGAGATCTCCGTGACCGAGGCGATCGCCGGCGAGGTGGGGCTCGCCATCCACACGGCGCGGCTCCTCGAGGAGGACGAGCGGCGCCTCGGCCAGCAGGCCGCGCTCATCAAGGCGGCCCAGGTCGTTACGAGCGACCTGCGGCTCGAATCGGTGCTGGAGCGGCTCGTGCAGGAGGTTGCCACGCTCTTCGAGGCCGACGCCGCGGACTGCTGGATGCTCGAGCCCGGCGAGGAGATGCTCTTCTGCCGCGCCGTCGTCGGCCTCCCGGAGGCAGAAGAGCTAGGCCGGCGCCTGCCCACGGAAGGGACGTTCGCTGCGGCCATCCGGTCGGGCAAGCCCGTGCTCAAGCGCGACTTCGCCCGGACGGAGCATCCCCCCCCGAGCAAGAACTTCGCCGATTTCGAGGACGTCATGGTCGCGCCGATGACCTGGCTCGGCGAGGTGCGCGGCGTCCTCGGTGTCTGCTCGCGGAGAGCCGGGCACTTCCAGACGTCCGAGCTCGAGCTCCTCGATGCCTTCGCACGCTTCGCCTCCCTGGCTGCGCAGAACGCAGGGAGCTTCGAGGAACGCGAGCGCCAGGCTCAGATCCAGCAGGGCTTCTACCGGATCGCGGAGGTGCTCGGCTCGCCCCTCTCGCTAGCCGAGACGCTTGACGCGCTCGCGCAGGCCGCCGCCGAGGCCCTGGGCGGCGACTCGGCCGTCGTGCTCGAGCCCAAGGGGGACGCGCTCTGCCTGGCAGGCTCGTACGAGGTTCCCGACGCCCTGCGCGAGCGGCTCCGCCAGGGGCTGTCGGCGGCCGCCACCCCGTTCCTCGCCGCCGCTCAGGAGGAGCGGATCGTCTCCTCGACCGGACTCACCGACGACGAGCGCTTCGACGACGAGACCCGAGCCCTCCTCCGCAACGAGGGCTACGAGTCGCTTCTTTGCGCGCCGGTCCAGCGAGGCGAGTCCGAGAACGGCGCCGCCGTCGTCCTCTTCCGGTCGGAGGCGGCATTTTCCGACGACGACCTCGCGCTCGCCCGCCATCTGAGCGGCGCGGCTCGCGGAGCGCTCGAGCGAAGCGAGCTCTACGAGCAGGAGCGCCACGCTCGGAGTCTTTCCCAGCGGCTCGCCTCGCTCGGCGCGCGCCTCGTTTCGAACCTCGACCCGCGGCTCGTCCTCGACGAGGTTGCCAAGGAGGCTCCGGTTCTCGTCGACGGGGATGCGGCCGCCGTACGCCTCCTCGAGGGCGAAGAGCTCGTCGTCCGCGCTGCCACCGGCGCCGGAACGGCCGGCCTGGCTGGGACGCGGGCGAGCTCCGGCGCCGGTCTCCTCGGCGAGGTCGCCCAGTCGCGCCAACCGGCAACGGCCGAGGACGCTCGCTCGGAGCCGCAGGTCGGGCGTGGAGACCCGCTTCTTGCCGAGGCCATGGCCGCATGTGTTGCCGTCCCGATCGCGAGCCACGGTGGAGGCCTGTACGGCGTTCTCAGCGTCTACGGCGAAACTCCCCGCACCTGGCGGCCCGACGAGGTCCAGGCGCTCGTGGCGCTCGGTGCCATGACCTCGGCGGCGCTCGCGAACGCGGAGCTCTACCAGCGCGTCGCCGACGAGAAGGAGCGAAGCGAGGCGATCCTAGGGAACATCGCGGACGGGATCGTCGCGGTCGACCGCGACGACCGGATCGTCCTCTGGAACGCCATGGCCGAGCGGATCTCAGGCGTGCCCGCGGCCGAAGCGCTCGGGCGGCGGGTGGTCGAGGCGCTCCAGCGCGACCTTGCGAGCGAGGACGAGGAGTCTGCCGGTGAGCGTCAGGTGACGATCGTGCGAGGTGGCAAGGAGGTCTGGCTCTCCCTGACCGAGGCGGTCATGCGCGACGCGACAGGTGGCGTGGCCGGCCGGGTCTTCGCGTTCCGCGACATCTCCGGCGAGCGAGCGGTCGAGGAGATGAAGTCGGACTTCGTGGCCACCGTCTCCCACGAGCTCCGGACGCCCCTCACCTCGATCTACGGGTTTGCAGAGACCCTCCTGCGCCGGGACGTCGCGTTCGGCGAGGAGGATCGCGCGACGTTCCTCGGCTACATCGCGACCGAGTCCGAGCGGCTGATCTCGATCGTCGACGACCTCCTCAGCGTGGCACGCCTCGACGCCGGCACGATGGGCGTCAGCCTCGCCCCCGTCGACGTCGGTGCCGTCGTCTCCGAGGCCGTCGGGCGCTTCGGGAGCGACGGTGAAGGCCGACACGAGTTCGTGCTCGACCTCGGCGGCTCCCTCGAGGCGACGGCCGACCCGGCACGCCTCGACGAGGTCGTCACCCACCTGGTCGACAACGCGGTCAAGTTCTCCCCGGCAGGCGGGAAGATCGTCGTCTCGGGCCGGCGGAAATCCGACACCATCGAGGTGCGCGTGGTCGACGAGGGACTCGGGATTCCGACCGGCGAGCAGCCCCGGATCTTCTCGAAGTTCGTCCGCGGCGAGACCGGGCCGGGCGCGCCGACCGAGGGGACGGGCATCGGTCTCTTCCTCGCCCGCGGGTTCCTGGCGGCGATGAACGGACGGATCTGGCTCGAGTCCGAGGAGGGCAAGGGGTCGAGCTTCGTGTTCGAGCTACCGGTCTCAGACACGGCCTGAGCGGGTAGACGGAGAGCCATGGGCGACACGACGACGGTGCTCGTGATCGACGACGAGGCGCCGATCCGGCTTCTCTGCCGGGTCAACCTCGAAGCGGAGGGGATGGAGGTGCTCGAGGCTCAGGACGGGCGCATCGGCCTCGGGCTCGCGCAGATGGAGCCGCCCGACGCGATCCTCCTCGACGTCATGATGCCCGGGCTGAACGGCTGGGAAGTCGCCGAGGAGCTGCTCCGCGACGAGCGCACGCGTTCGATCCCGATCGTCTTCCTGACGGCCCGTGCGGATCTCCGGGATCGCGCTCGAGGCATGGACATCGGCGGGATCGACTACATCACGAAGCCGTTCAACCCGCTCGAGCTGGCCACGCTCGTCAGGCGCGTGGTCGCGGCGGTCGCGCAGGGCGAGCGCGAGCAGCTGCGCTCGGAGCGGATCGCCGAGCTTCGCGGCCTCTTCGACGCCGCCTAGGAGACGGGCGGGGTCAGCCCCGCAGACGCAGGACGGCCATGCGGACGTCTCCGTAGCCTCGGTAGCCGCCGCGCGCGATCCCGACACCGGCCCGGCGTGCGGCGCGCCAGAGCAGGTTTGCGCGGTGGCCGGGGCTCTCGAGCCACATCCGGACGATTCGTCGCGCCGAGGCGATGTTGACGGTCGCCCACGCGAGGTTCTCGCGCGTTCCGGGCCGGAGCTCCGCATGGAGGAAGTTGTCCGTTCGCAGGAGCCACGTCGCATAGCGGTGCGCTTTGGTCTGAAGCGGTTGGGCCGGCCGGACGGGACGGAGCCAGCGCGAGGTGCGGGCCTGGTTCACGGCGCTCAGCAGGGCCCGCTCGCCGCGGGTCGGCGGCGCGGCCTGGGCGGGCGCTGCGGCGGCCAGCGAGGCGACGACGGAGAGCAGCGCAAGCGTGGAAGTGCGGACACCGAGCATCGATCCAGGGTTCCCCAGGTCAGTCCGAACGTCAAGTCGAAGGCGTCGGCGCCCTGGCGGTCTGGGCGAGGCCGAC
>JACCXC010000078.1 GCA_013697275.1 Actinomycetota bacterium
GGCTCGCGCTGCTCCTGGCGGGCAGCGCCTCGGCCGGGACAACCTCGATCGACGAGCGCGGCGTCCTCCACGTGGATGGGGAGCCAGTCTTCCCCCTCGCGCTTCTGCGCCCGCCGGCTCCCGGCGCAGCGGCGCCCTGGGGCGCCAACGCCTGGGACGAGCTTGCCGCCGCGGGCATCACCCTCTTCGCTGCGGGGCCGTACGGTGCGGACTGGACTGACGATGCGCTGGTCGAAGCCGGGCGGTGGAACGAGGCGGCGGCCGCGCGGGGCGTGCACACGTGGGTCAATCTCCGCGAGCTCGCCCGCGCGCAACCCGGGACGCCACAGGACGCACGCCTGGAGCAGGTCGTTCGGACGCTCGCCGACGACTCGGCGCTGGCGCTCTGGAAGGGCGCGGACGAGCCGTGGCTCTCCCGCTGGTCTCCCTCGTTCCTCGCGCACGCGCACGCGACGCAGCGCACGCTCGACCCGAGCCGGCTCTCGCTCCTCATCCAGGCTGCCCGCGGAACCGCGAACGACCTAAGGCCCTACAACGCCGTGGGCGAGCTGATGAGCGTCGACGTCTACCCCGTGCGGCTCAAGTCGGCCGACCCCAATCTGCACGGGGTCGGCCGCTGGACGTCGCTCCTGCGTGAGGCGACCCCGAGCCGCGCGGTCACGACGACGCTCGGGATCTGCTTCAGCGGAAGCTTCGACCCCTCAGGGAGCGGGGTGTACGTCGTGCCGAGCCCCGAGCAGATGCGCTACATGGCCTACGACGCGATTCTGAACGGCGCTCGCGGGCTCATCTTCTTCGGAGGCTCGAACCCGGCCTGTCTCGAGCCGGCCGACCGGGCGCTCGGCTGGAACTGGACGTACTGGTCGTCTGTCCTGCGCCGCCTCGTGCGCGAGGTGGGCCCGACCGGGCGCCTTCACCCGGCCCTCGTCCGCTGGGAGCCGGGCCCGCGGGTCCGGGCGGACGATTGGGGCACTCAACTCCTCTCACGGCGCGTCGGAAACGAGATCTGGGTCCTCGCGGCCCGCCACACGCGCGGGACGAAGGAGGTGAAGATCCGCGGCTTGCCGCAGTCCCTTCGCGGTGGGTGGGTCTACCGGGAGGGCCGCAAGATCTCGGTGGCCAAGGGAGCGCTCACGGACACGTTCGCCCGCTGGGACGTGCACGTGTACCGATTTAGGAAGCCCTAGCTAGTAGATCCGCTTCTCGACGCCTCGGTGTCGGTCGAGACCGCGGTCGAGCCAGGCGCGGTCGCGGCCTGGCCCTCCACGTACGTCGTCGAGCGACCGGTCGCGCGCATAGAGCCAGTCAGGTCCGGCGCCGCCGTCGAGAACGTCGGTTCCCGTCCCGCCGACAAGCGTGTCGGCGCCTTCCCCTCCGACCAGGCGGTCGTTGCCGCCGAGCCCGCGCAATGTGTCGGGTCCGGGCGCGCCGACGAGCACCTCGGAGGTCTCGCCGCCGGTGATCCACGTTCGCCCGACGGTCACCCGCACGGACCACGCGCGGGTGGACGCCGTCCAGTCGGTGTTCGCAGCGGCGTCCGTCGCCCGGACGCGGAGCTCGTGGCGGCCCGGCTTCAGCGCCCCAAGGCGGAGCGGGGAGACACACGGGCCCCAGGCTCCCTCGTCGACCGAGCACGCGAACGTGACCTCCTCTTCGCTCGCCGCGAACCGGAAGCGAGCCGAGCCGGCCCGCAGCTCGGTGTACTCGATCCGCGTGGCCGGAGCCTTGACATCGACCGTCCACGAGCGAGTGAGCGTGACGGCTTCGAGGTTCCCGGCTGCGTCTCGCGCGCGCACGCGAAACCTGTGCGGCCCCGCGGCGAGCTTTTCGTAGCGGACGGGTGATGCGCACGGCGCGAGTGGCCGACGATCGAGCGAGCACTCGAAGCTCGCCCCTGGCTCACTCCTGAAGGTGAACGTTGCCGTCTCGGCCGAGACCGGCCCCTCCGGCCCGCGCACGATCGTCGTCTCGGGCAGGGCGTTGTCGATCACGACGAGGCGGCTCTCGGAGTTCGTCGGGTTTCCCGCCCCGTCGACCGCTCGGGCGTGAAGCCAGCGCACTCCGTCCGGAATGCCGGTCGAGTCCCAGGTCATGGTGTAGGGCGCCGACGTGTCGGAGGCGACGGGCGTGACGTCGATGACGAACTCGACCCGCGCGAGCCGGCGATCGTCGGTCGCCGAGGCGACGAGCTCGACCGGCCCGCGCAGCACCGCGCCGGAGGCCGGCGCGTCGAGCGAGACCGTGGGAGACGTGACGTCCGGCGGCGCACCGTGGCACGAGCCGGAGCCGGAGTCGGTGAACGTCCCACCCGCCTCCGGGAGGAAGGTCCAGTCGTACGCGCCCTCGCGCAGCCGGACCTCCAGGATCCCGAAGGTGTCGTTGTTCGACACCTCGCTCGTCGCCGTCGGCCAGCGCAGGTTCGAATGGCTGTGGCCTCCTGTTCCCACGACGAACTGACGGATCCCGTGGGCGGGGTCGGGATCGCCGCTCGGCGTCTGCGGGGTGTGGCGGTCATAGATGTGGTCGTGACCTGAGAGGACGACGTCGGCGCCGTGTTCGAAGAGCGCCTTCCAGAAGGGCTCGGTCACATCCAGCTGCGGGAAGCGTCCCGAGCTGAAGCGCGCGTGATGCCAGTACGCAATCGTGCAGTCGGCTCCGCTCGCCGCGAGGTCTTCGCGCAGCCAGGTCTCCTGCGGCGAGCCCGGGTAGCAGGCGACGAACCCGCAGTTCGAGTTGAGCACGACCACGTGCCACGAGCCGAGGTCGTAGCTGTAGTACCCGGTCGACGGGTCTCCCGCCGCCGGGCCGAAGTACGCGAAGTAGGCCGCCGCGCCGGGCGTCCGGTACTCGTGGTTTCCGACCGCGGGCCGCGTGCGCGCCTTGTGGCGCCCCCAGCTCGGCTCGTAGCAGGACGCGAAGGCGGCTGCCGATCCGTCGGGATAGGCGGTGTCACCGAGCACCGCGATGACTCCGGGCCGCGCGTCGAGGAGAGCTGCCGTTGCCTCGTCGCCCGGAGAGCTGCACCCCGCGATATCGCCGGCCGCGAGCAGAACGGGTGGCTCCTGCGCGGCGGCCGGCGCCGCGCAGACGAGCGCCAGCACGAGGACGGCGAGCACGCCCTTCATCGCTCGACCCGGGCGGGAGCGCCGTAGGGGAGAAGGGTCTCGGGGACGGCCACCGATCCGTCCTCCTGCTGGTAGTTCTCGAGGACGGCCAGCATGTGGCGCCCGGTCGCCGCTGTCCCGTTCAGCGTGTGCACGGGCTCGAGCCCGTGCACGCCGCGGAAGCGGACGTCGAGACGGCGAGCCTGGAAATCGGTGGTGTTCGACGTCGAGGTCACCTCGCGGTAGCGCCCCTGCGACGGGAACCAGGCCTCGATGTCGTACTTCTTCGTCGCGGAGGCACCGAGGTCGCCTGCGGCGACGTTCATCACGCGGTAAGGCAGGCCGAGCGCCTGCACGAGCTCCTCCTCGATCGCGAGCAGCCGCTCGTGCTCGCCGGCCGAGGCCTCCGGGCGGCAGAAGACGAACATCTCAACCTTGTCGAACTGATGGACGCGGAACATCCCGCGGGTGTCCTTTCCGGCCGCGCCTGCCTCGCGACGGAAGCAGCTCGAATAGCCCGCGTAGTGGAGCGGGAGCGCCTCGGCTTCGAGAACCTCTCCCATGTGCAAGCCGGCGAGCGGAACCTCGGACGTGCCGACCAGGTAGAGGTCGTCGCGCCCAGGCTCGACGCGATAGATGTTGACCTCCTCCGTCGGGAGGAAGCCCGTTCCGTACATGGCCTCCTCGCGGACGAGCACGGGCGGTAGGACCGGGACGAAGCCGTGCGAGACGAGTCGGTCGAGCGCGAAGCGGTAGATGGAGAGCTCGAGGAGGGCGGCAGCACCCATGCGGTAGGCGAAGCGCGTGCCCGAGAGGCGGGCGGCCCGCTCCATCTCGATCGGCGCAAGCTCGAGATGGTCGCGTGCCACGAACGAGAAGGACGGCGGCTCGCCGACCTTGCGGAGCTCCTCGGCCTCCTCGTCGGTGGAGCCGTCGGGCGCCGTCGGGTCAGGTGGGTTCGGCACGCCCACGAGAAGCTCCTCGCGACGCCGCTCCGCCGCTGCGAGCTCGCCTTCGAGCCGTCCCAGGTCTGCCTTGACGCCCTTCAACACCTCGAGCTCCTCGGGGGTCGGCTTACCCTTGAGCTTCGTGCGGGCACGCAGCTCGTCCACCTGCGGGACGAGGGAGAGCCAGGCGCGGTCGGCCTCGAGGAGGGCGTCGAAGGCGTCGGCTGCGCCCTTACGCGCGAGCGCCTCCCGCCAGCGATCCGGTTCCGCGCGAGCCGCGCGCACGTCGATCATGCATCGAGTTTAGGCGCGTTTCAGGAAGGCTTCGACCACTTGTGCGACGCCCTCCTCCGTCACGGGCGGGCAGACGAAGTCGGCCAGGGCTAGAACGCGGTCGTGCGCGTTTGCGACCGCGACGCCGTAGCCGGCCCACTCGAGGAGCTCGATGTCGTTCTCGCCGTCCCCGAACGCGACGATCCGTTCGCGGGCGAGCCCGAGGCTTTTTGCGACGAACTCCATGCCGGATCCCTTGGTCACGTCCGGGCTCGCGAGCTCCAGGAAGTAGGGCAAGGACTTGGCGATGAAGAGCCGCCCGCCGAAGGCGGCCTTCAGGCGAACCTCCAGGTCATCGAGGAGCCGCGGCTCACCGATCGTGACGAGTTTCGTCGGCGGCTCGTCGAGCCACTCGAGCAGCGGGCCGACGGTGTGGATCGGGATGTGCTGGAACTCGGCGTAGCGCCGTGCCTCCGGGGTCGCGCTCGCGACGTAGAGCTCGTCGTCGACGTAGCAGTTGAGTCCGAAGCCCGCCGCCTCGACCGCTGCGATCGCCTCGCGCGCGAGCTCGAGGGGGATCGGCTCGTGGCGGAGGAACTCGCCGCTCTCCGGGTCGGCGACGACTGCTCCCTGATAGCAGACGACCAGGTCTGTCAGGCCGGCGTCGGCCAGGTACCGGCGCACGGAGCGGTACATGCGGCCGGTCACGACGAACACCGGGATCCCCGCGGCGCGGGCCCCCCGAAGCGCGTCCTTGGTACGAGGCCTGAGAACGAGGTCTTCGGCGATCAGCGTCCGGTCGAGGTCGCAGGCGAACGCTGCGACCTGCCGCGGGAACTCCGGAGGAAGGGAAAGAGGGGCTACTTGACCGTCTTGATGAACTCGACCAGCGACTTCGCGTCGGACGGCGACACCTGTCCCGGCTTGATCACCGAGCTCATGACACCCGGCTGGAAGCCGGCGACGATCTGCTTGTCGGGATCGGTAATGGACTGGAGCAGGTACGCGTCGTCGGCGGTGACGGTGCTGCCGTCGGTGAGCTTGCGCTCCGAGTTGTACAGGCCTTTGAAGGTCGGCCCGACGCTCTTCGCGCCCTCCAGCGTGTGGCAGCCCTGACAGCCGAGCGAGGCGTAGAGCTTCTTTCCGTCCGCGGCGTTGCCCTTGCCCCCGCTGGGCAGCGTTCCGATCACCTTGCCCGTTGGTGCCACGATCGTTCCCGATCCGCAGGCGGCCAAGCCGAAAAGCAGTCCCAGCGCGACGAGAAGCAGGGCGGCACGACGCATCGGGGCGAGTCTAATCGAGGTATTCGGCCTCGGCCGGACGGAGGCGCTCCCAGGCCCAGAGCGGGGCCGTCGCGAGCGCGCCGTAGCAGAGCGTGTCGAGCGCCGCGTCGTTGACGAGCAACGAGACCGCGAGGGGGACCAGGATCGAGTCGCGCCCGGCCGAGCGAGGCTTCCGGACGGTTAAAAGCGCGATCACCGACAGACCGATGAAGATGAACGCGATCTGGTCCCAGGAACTCGTTGCTGCGGCGAAGGACAGGTGCAGGCGGCGTACGAAGTCGTGCCAGAGCTCGCCCGGACCGCCGCCGACCGCGTCGGTCACGTGGCTCGAGCCTCCGAGGGCCGCGTCGATGCCAACCAGCGCGAGCGCCAGAACGAGTCCACCTGCCGCAGCGACGACGACGGTGCGCGCGTTGACGGCGCGACCGCGAAGCCTCGCCAGGAGAATCAGGAACCCGGCTCCGAGGACGACGAGCCCGCCGCCGTCGGCTCCCGTCACGGAGGGGCCGACTGTCGCCAGCGCGAGCGCGGCGAGCGGGATCACCGACCAGAGGCCGAGGAGCGCCGCCGGAAGCAGGGCCGGGAGGAGCAGCATCGTCTCGCCGCGGTTTGATACTCCGTAGAAACGGCCGCCGCCGTCGGGATGAGGTCCGAACGCGGAGAGCGGGTTC
>JACCXC010000080.1 GCA_013697275.1 Actinomycetota bacterium
GCCAGGCGGTGGGGGCGCGGGAGGCGGGTCGCCTGAGGCCGTCTCGACCACGAGCTTGGGTGCAAACGCCGCTCCGGATTCGCGGCTGGCGAGTCGCAACGGGTATCGGTTTCTCGCGGTCACGGCGAAAGTGACAGTCCGGCCCGCTCGGACACGGGACGTCACGTCCACGAACGACCAGCGGGTCCGCGTTACTCGAATCTTTTTCGGAGCCCCGGCGGTGGTCGCCGGAGCGTTCGCGAACGTGATCGTCGTCTCGCCCCAGGGGCCTAGCCGTACGGATCCGAACGACTCCGGTGCGCCTACCGCGAGCGCGGAGCCGGAGGGTCACCCGGGTCACTCGCCCCGAGAGGCTTGTCACGTTGAAGCGCAGGTAGGCGCGCTGCACCGGTGCGGCGCCGACCTTCAGGAACGCGGTTCTTCCGTAGTTCGTATGCGGACGGTTCTCCTGCACGTAAGCGTCAGCGGACGCGGAGAACGTGTACCTAGCCGCAGAAGCGGCGTCCGCCGCCACGGCACCGATGGCGCAGAGACCGACGAGAAGCGCCCAGCGTAGCCGGGTCGTATCGCGGAAAGGCATGCGGCCTACCTCTTCGTGTCTCGCGTCGGGGACGAGCTTGACGCGAGTCTTGCGCGTTTCGTCGGCCGATGTGCGTCCGACTCCGATCCCCCGCAGGAGTTGAACGACCACGAGAGTCTCGACCGAGCGGAACGACTGACAAGCTCAAACCCGGCCGACGGTTGCAAGCACGGCCCGCACGTACCGGCGCGTCTCGCGGAACATCCCGTTCCGCCTGAGCGAGTACGGGCCCTGGTTGTACGCCGCTAGAGCTCGGCGCACGTTTCCGTTGAACTCTCGGTACATGTGGCGGATGTAGAGCACGCCGACCTGGATGTTTCCGTCGGTCGTCCGTGGGATCGGGTGGCCGACCAGCACCGTCTGCACGAACTCCCACGTCGCTGGCGTGACCTGCATGACGCCCGCGGCGCCCGCGGGAGAGACGGTTCTTGGTTGCCAGCCCGACTCGACCCACGCGACGGCTCGGATGAACCGCTCGCTCATCCCGTAGCGGCTCGCCCAGTAGTTCAGCTTCTCGCGCACGCTTCGCGGGCGGCCCTGGTCTGCCCGGGCGAGCTGCGAGCGGTCGAGCGCACGCCGTGTGCGTGGGCCTGCGACCGCGTCTGCGGCCAGGCCGGCTCGGGATTGGAAGCGCTTGAGCGCCCGCCCTGTCTCGCGCCCGAAGTAGCCGTCGATGATTCCCGTCGGGGCGCCTCGTCTCGTGAGCATGAACTGGAGGACGGAGACGTCCCAGCCGACCATCCCGCGCCTCAGGGCCCGTTTGCCGTAGAGCGGGCGTCCCAGGCGGCCGAATGCGCGGCGCGTTCTCGGCCCCGGGATCCCGTCGGCCTCGAGGCCCTTGCGTCGCTGGAACGTCCGCACGGCGCGCGCGGTCACCGGCCCGGCGATCCCGTCGATCGGGCCGAAGTAGACGCCCCACGCGCGCAGGGCGACCTGGAGCCCCGCGTTCTGGGGGTTGACGGCTGACGTGGCGGGCGCGGCAACAGCGAGCGCTGCCAGGCACGCCGCCGCCGAAGCGAGCAGTTTCGCGTGCATGGACGCTGGTCCTTAGGCGTCGCGATGTGTTCTCCTTCCACTGCTCCGTCGTCTCGGGCCGGTCGTGAACGGCCCCTACACAGAGGAACAGATGACCTTTACCACCCTGAATCTGCGGGAGCTCGAAGACTCGGCATCGAAGGCCGGGCTCGCTCCCGCGATGGAGGCCCGCTTCGCCCGCGTCCCGCTCGCGTGCGAGCGCTCGGGCCTCAGCCTGCAACGGATCGCCCCCGGCGAGCGCCAGCCGTTCGGGCACCGCCACCACGACTCCGAGGAGATCTACGTCGTCCTCGCCGGGAGCGGCCGCGCGAACCTCGACGGCGAGATCGTCCCGCTTCGCCAGTGGGACACCGTCCGCGTCGCCGCCGCGACGATGCGCTGCTTCGAGGCCGGCCCCGACGGGCTCGAGTTCATCGCCTACGGAGCAGGCACGGCCGGTCTCGGCGACGTCGAGGCCGAGCCGGGCTGGTGGGACGACTAGGCACCTCGCCCTGAGCCGGGTGCGTCAGGACCGCTTCGTACACTGCGGAGTCCCGTGTCGCAGGCTCCGTTCGTCCACCTCCACGTCCACTCCGAGTTCTCCATCCTCGACGGGGCTTGCCGCATTCCCGACCTGGCCGCGCGAGCGGCCGAGCTCGAGATGCCGGCTATCGCGCTCACCGATCATGGCTCGCTCGCCGGTGCCGTGCAGCTCTACAAGGAGGCCGGCAAGCACGGCGTCAAGCCGCTGATCGGCTCCGAGGTCTACGTCGCCGACGACCGCAAGGCGCAGCAGAAGGGCTACGCGCACCTGACGCTCCTCGCCGAGTCGAACGAGGGCTATGCGAACCTGATCCGGCTCGTCTCGTCGGGCTTCCTCGAGGGCTACTACTACAAGCCGCGCGTCGACTGGGAGCTCCTCGCGTCGCATGCGAAGGGGCTCGTCGCGCTCTCGGGCTGCCTCTCCGGGCGCGTGGCCAAGGCGCTCGAGAACGGGAACCGCGGCGAGGCCGAGGGCGAGGTGTCACGGCTTCGCGACATCTTCGGGCCGGATTCGGTCTATCTGGAGATCCAGGACGCGGGGCTCGAGGTGCAGAAGGGGATCAACCGCGAGCTGGCGTCGATCTCCGAGACGATGGGCCTGCCGCTCGTCGCGACCGGCGACGTCCACTACCTGCGTCACGAGGACGCGCGTGCGCACGAGGCCCTCCTCTGCATCCAGTCGGGCGACACGCTCTCGAACCCGAACCACTGGCGCTTCGACACCGACCAGTTCTACTTGAAGGCCCCCGAGGAGATGGCGGCCGACTTCCCCGAGTATCCGGAGGCCGTCCGCCGGACGCTCGAGATCGCCGAGCGCTGCAACGTGACGATGGAGCTCGGGCGGATCCTCCTCCCGACCTTCCCGACCCCGGACGGGCGCGACGCCTTCGACTACCTCGTCGAGCTCTGCGAGAAGGGCCTGGGCAAGCGCTACGACCACGCGACGCCCGAGCTGCAGGAGCGCCTGCGCTTCGAGCTTCGGACGATCAAGGAGATGGGCTTCGCCGACTACTTCCTGATCGTCTGGGACTTCATCGCCTTCGCCAAGCGCGAGGGGATCGGCGTCGGGCCGGGCCGCGGCTCCGCCGCGGGAAGCCTCGTCGCGTACTCCCTGGAGATCACGGACATCGACCCGATCCGCTACGACCTCCTCTTCGAGCGCTTCCTCAATCCGGGACGAAAGTCGATGCCCGACATCGACATCGACTTCTCGGTGCACGGGCGCGACCGGGTGATCAACTACGTGCGCGAGAAGTACGGGTCGGATCGCGTCGCGCAGATCATCACCTTCGGAACGATGATGGCGAGGGCCGCGGTGCGCGACGCCGGGCGCGTGCTCGACATCCCGTACGGGACGGTCGACCGCGTCGCCAAGCTGATCCCGGAGGGGCCGAAGGTCTACCTGGAGGAGTGCCTCAAGAAGGGCTCCGACCTGCAGGCGGCCTACGACTCCGACCCGACGGTCAAGGAGATCGTCGACCTCGCTCGCCCGCTCGAGGGGCTCGTACGCCAGGACTCGATCCACGCGGCCGGCGTCGTGATCGGCGACCGGCCGCTGACCGAGTACGTGCCGCTCCAGCAGAAGGGCTCGGACCAGGAGGTCGTGACGCAGTTCGCGATGGGCGACGTCGAGGCACTCGGGCTCCTGAAGATGGACTTCCTCGGCCTCAGGAACCTGGACGTGATCGACGAGGCGGTCGGCTTGATCGGCGGCGTCGACATCGTCGGGCTCCCGCTCGACGACGCGAAGACCTACGAGATGCTCCGGCGCGGAGACTCGTCGGGCGTCTTCCAGTTCGAGTCGTCGGGGATGCGCGAGGCCCTGAAGGCGATCAAGCCGACCGAGTTCGAGGACCTGATCGCGCTCGTCGCGCTCTTCCGGCCCGGGCCGATGGGCTACATCCCCATCTACGGGAAGCGCAAGGCGGGTCAGGAGCAGGTCGCCTACGCGGACGAGCGCCTGCGCGCGATCACCGAGCCGACGTACGGGATCTGCATCTACCAGGAGCAGTACATGGAGATCGCCAAGCGGCTCGCCGGGTTCTCGCCGGCCGAGGCGGACGACCTGCGCAAGGCGATCGGGAAGAAGATCCACGCGCTCATGGCCTCCCTCAAGGACAAGTTCCTCGAGGGGTGCGCGGCGAACGGCGTCACGCCCGGCGTTGCCGTCCAGCTCTGGAAGGACATGGAGCAGGCGCAGGACTACTCGTTCAACAAGTCGCACGCCGCCTGTTACGCGCTGATCGCCTACCGCACGGCCTACCTGAAGGCCCACCACCCGGCCGAGTACATGGCCGCGCTCATCTCCTCCGTCATGCAGACGAAGGACCGCGTGCCCTTCTACGTGGCCGCCTGCGACGAGATGGGGATCGAGGTGCTGCCCCCGGACGTGAACATCTCGGCCTCCGACTTCGCAGTCGTCGAGGGGAAGATCCGCTTCGGGCTGAACGCGGTCAAGAACGTGGGGGAATCGGCCGTGCGCTCGATCATCGCCGCGCGCGAGGAGGGCGGGCCCTTCACGTCGATCTGGGAGTTCTGCGAGCGCGTCGACCCGCAGCTCGTGAACAAGCGCGCGCTCGAGTCGCTCGTCAAGTGCGGCGCGCTCGACTCGACCGGGGCGACACGGAAGGCGATGCACGACATCCTCGAGGACGCGCTCGGCTGCGGCGCACGCCATCAGGCCGACCGGCTCGCCGGGCAGAGCTCGATCTTCGACCTGGGGGGCGACGAGGCGGAGGCCGCAGGGCCGCCGCGGCACCATCGCCCGCTTTCGGGCGGGGAGTGGGAGAAACAGCAGCGGCTCGCCTTCGAGAAGGAGTCGCTCGGGCTCTACGTCTCCGAGCATCCGCTCGACGCGGTGAAGGCCGCGCTTCGGCGCAAGGTCGACTGCCAGGTCTCGGAGGTCGAGCGGCGGCGGGACGGCGAGGTCGTCACCGTCGGCGGGATCGTCGGAGCGATCAAGGCCCTGACGACGAAGAAGGGCGAGCCGATGGTCTTCCTCCGCCTGGACGACCTCTCGGGCTCGGTCGAGACCGTCGTCTTCAACTCCGTCTACGCGGCCACGCGGGAGCTCCTCGAGCCCGACCGCGTGCTGCTCGTGAAGGGCCGGGTCGACCATAAACAGGAGGGCGAGACGAAGCTGATCGCGCTCGAGGTGGCGCCGTTCGAGGCCTCCCCCGAGCGAACCGAGGTGCGGCTGAAGGTCGACGCGCGGCGGGCGCCGGCCGGGCTGATCGGGGAGCTCGCCGACCTGGCCCGGCGCTACCCGGGCGAGACGGCGGTGGTCGTCTCGATCGAGACGTCGCTGGGCCGGCAGACCTACGCCTTCGGCGAAACCTTCCGCGTCCGGCCCGAGTCGGACTTCTACGCCGAGGTTAAGGCCCTTCTCGGCGAAGCCGCGATCGTGTAGGTGGCGCTCGCATACCGGCTAACGCTCCCGCGCCGGCTCGCGAACGCGCTGGTCACGCCGCTCGTCCGGCTCGGGCTTCCCCCGCGGGACGCGCATCTCCTGACGACGATCGGCCGCAAGACGGGTCGGCGATACACGACTCCGGTGAACCTGGTCGAGCACGGGGGCGAGCGTTGGCTCGTCGCGCCATACGGTGAGCGGGAGTGGGTGAAGAACGCGCGGGCGGCCGGCTGGGTCGAGCTGCGGCGAGGGCGCCGGACGCAGCGGGTCGAGGTGGCCGAGGTTCCTCCAGCCGAGCGCGCACCCGTCCTGCGGAGCTACGTCCGCGCCGTTCCGATCACGCGGAGGTTCTTCGACGCGGGGCACGATGCGACGCTCGAGGCCTTCGCCGCCGAGGCGGCACGCCATCCGGTCTTTCGGCTCAAGCCTTCAGTCGGCCAAGCCATTCGGTCAGACGCGAGGTGACCTAGCTGTCGTCTCGCGTGCGCTCGGGCTCGTCCGACGCCTCTGAGCGAAGCTGCTCGGCGACCGAGCGCGAGTCCGGATCTGCGGGCTCGTCGCCCTCGGGACCCTCGCCCTGCTCGTCGATCTCAGGCAGCGGGCGGACGGCGAGGTCGGAGAGGCGGGTCACCACTTCGTCGAGGCCGCGCCGGCCCCATTCGACCCGCTCCACCATCAGGCGGATTCCCTCGTTGATCCACTGTTCGCGTCGGCGCGCAGCGGACTCGATCGTGTTGGCCGAATCGCGGGCCTCCTTGCGGATCGAGTCGGCCTCGGCCCGCGCGCCGTCGATGAGCGAGCGCGCCTCGCGCTCGGCCTCTGCGCGCCGCTCGGCCTGGAAAGCCTCGACCTCGACCTCGGCCGAGCTCCGCAGGTCGTTGACCTCCTCCCGGGCCATGCGGAGGACGTGCTCGGCGGCCTGCTCCGCAGCGGTGAAGACGGCCGTCACGCGCGGCCCGAGGCCGCCGGGATCGACATCGCCAGCGCCCGAAGGTTGCGCGCCGGAAGGCGCGATGCCCGAGGCTGGCTCGTCCGGGGCCGGCACTGGCCTCAGCGTATCCGCGCCGCACGACGGACCGGGAACCTCGGTCTCCGGCCAGGTGTAGAAGGGAGAGCGTGGAGGGCCGCCCACGAGACGAAGACAGCCTCGTCGAACGCGCGAGGCAAGGGGACGTCAGCGCCTATGAGGAGCTCGTGCACCGCTACCAGGGCATCGCATTTCGCACCGCGTACGTCGTCGCCGGAGGTGCCGCCGACGCCGAGGACGCCGCGCAGGAGGCCTTCGTCAAGGCCTATCGCGCCCTTGGCCGCTTCCGGCGCGGCGCCCCGTTTCGCCCCTGGCTCCTGCAGATCGTGGCCAACGAGGCGAGAAACCGCCGGAGATCGGCCGGCCGGCGCGCCGGGCTCGAGCTGCGCCTTGCCGCCGAAGTGCCCTCGGGGGGCGCGGCCCCGTCCCCCGAGGCATCGCTGGTCGTGGGCGAGCGCCGCGAGTAGCTCCTCGCGGCGCTCGAGCAGCTGCGCGAGGAGGAGCGGCTCGTGATCGCCTGCCGCTTCTTCCTCGATCTCTCGGAGGAGGAGACCGCCGCCGCGCTCGGTGTCCGCAAGGGGACGGTGAAGTCGCGCCAGTCGCGCGCACTCGAGCGTCTTCGAGAGCAGATGGAGCAAACTCGTGGTTGAGCTGGAGCGCGACCTGCGCGAGCTCGGCCCCGCGCTGAGCTTCCCGCCGACGCCCGATCTCGCGCCGGGCGTTCGGCAACGCTTGGCCGCCGCCCGCCCGCGCCGCGCCTTCCCGCTTCGGAGGGCGCTCGTGCTCGGTGTCGCCGTTCTCGTGGTCGCGGCGGGCGCCGTGCTCGCCGTTCCGCAGGCGCGGACGGCGGTTCTCGAGTGGCTCGGGCTGCGGGGCGTCACGATCGAGCGCGTCGAGACGGCGCCCACGGCGACTACGGACCTGCAGGACGCGGCGCTCCAGCTTGGCGAACCGGTCACGCTGGGCGAGGCGCGCCGGCGGGCGCGCTACCCGGTCGCGATTCCCGCGGCGCTCGGCGAGCCCGACGCCGTCTACTTCTACCCGCGCGCTCCCGGCGGCGAAGTGTCGTTCGTCTACCGGGACGAGGAGGGGCGGATCGAAGCGCTCGTCAGCCAGTTCCGCGCGGGCCTCGACGACGACTTCATCTACAAGTCGGCGAATCCGGAGACGAAGGTCGAGCCGGTGAGTGTCGACGGCGCACGGGCCTGGTGGCTCGAAGGCGCGCCGCACGAGGTCCTGTACGTCGACGAATCCGGGGAGCCGATCTTCGAGGAGACGCGCCTCGCGGCCAACACGCTCCTCTGGGAGCGGGGCGAGGCGACTCTCCGGCTCGAAGGGGACTTCACGAAGGAAGAAGCGCTCCGGATCGCAGAGTCCGTGCGCTAAAGGAGCAGGGAGTGGTCACGAAGGCATCGACGACTTCGTCCGCCCGAGCGGCGGTTACGGTCACGCACGAGGAGGGCGGGCGCGCAGAGCTCTGGATCGGGCCATGGCGCAGGGATCGTGGCGCTCGCCGCCCTCGCGGCCGCGCAGGCATGAGCCAGGGGTCGCGGCGAAGAATCCCCCGTTGCGGGGACATCCCGGCACCGTTGGCGGGCGATGACGGACGCATGGCAACTGCGGAACTCACCCTCAGCCCCCGGGAAGCCGAGGCGGAGCGTGTCTTCGGCTGGCGGCTCGGAGAGCTCGAGCGGGCCGGCTACGACCGCCCCTCCGCGCTCGAGCTGGCCGAGCGCTCGGATGTCGACCTGCACAATGCGGTGTCGATCGTTCGCGCCGGCTGCGCTCCCGAGACGGCTCTCCGGATCCTGCTCTAGCGCTCCGCTCTAGAGTCCGAGGCGATGTTCCTCGCCTCGATTCCGAGCCCCGCGAGCGGGGAGATCGAGCTCGGTCCGCTGACGCTCCACGCGTACGGCCTGATGCTCCTGCTCGGGATCCTCGGCGCGATCGGCCTCGCGGGGATGCTCTGGACACGACGGGGCGGCGAGTGGGACCTCGTCCTGCGCGTGGCCATGTGGGGCGTGGCGGGCGGGATCGTCGGGGCGCGCCTCTACCACGTCGCGACGAGCTGGAGTGAGATCGACGATCCGAAGCTTCGCGGGATCATCGAGATCTGGGAGGGCGGCCTCGGAATCTGGGGCGGGATCGCGGGCGGCGTCCTCGTGGGCTCGATCGTCATCCGCCGGGCCGGAGAGAGCGTCTTCGCCTTCATGGACGTGGCCGCGCCAGGGCTCCTGCTCGCACAGGCGATCGGCCGCTGGGGGAACTACTTCAACCAGGAGCTCTTCGGGGTACCGACCAACCGGCCCTGGGGTCTCGAGATCGATCCCGAGAACCGGCCCGACCAGTACACGGCCTCAGACACCTTCCATCCGCTCTTCCTCTACGAGTCGCTCTGGAACCTGCTGGGCGTGGTCGTCCTGCTCCTCGTGCGCGCCCGCTTCCGGATCCGCGCGCCCGGGCTCTTCTGCCTCTACGTGGCCTGGTACACGTTCGGCCGCTTCTTCCTCGAGCTGATCAGGACGGACGAGGCGCACGAGCTCTTCGGCCTGCGCGTGAACAACTACGTCTCGCTCGTGCTCTTCGTCCTGGCCGTCGCGGGATTCGTCTGGTCGCAGCGCCGCGAGGAGCCCCCGCCGGAGCGCCGGCGAGCCATCCCCGAGCCCGCTCGCAAGATGGCCGTGCCGAAAGGCCGCGTCCGGCCTCGACGCTAGGGTCGGACGTATGCTGGGGGTCGCCGTCCGCGATCTCGACCTCGACCTGGACGCATTCGCCGGGCCGTTCGACCTGCTCCTGACGCTCGTCCTGAAGGAGGAGCTCGAGCTCGTCGACGTCGAGGTGGCGGGCGTGATCGTCGCCTTCCTCGAGCGGGTGGCCGAGCGAGCGCCGCTCGACCTCGAGGCATGCGGCGAGTTCCTCGTGCTCGTCTCCGCGCTCCTCGAGCTGAAGGCGCGCGAGCTCTTCCCGGACGAGGAGGTGGAGGAACTCGATCCCGAGGAGGCGGCCGAGGAGCTCGCCGAGCGCCTCGCCGCCTATCGCCGCTTCCGCGTCGCCGCCGCCTGGCTCGACGACCGGCTTGCAGC
>JACCXC010000083.1 GCA_013697275.1 Actinomycetota bacterium
CGCTCGCGCTGCTCGTGCTGCTCACAAGCCCGTCGTCGTTACTTCGCGTAGGCCTTCTTGGCGACCGACTCGAGCTTCTCCGCCACGCCGTCGATGTTGTCCGGGTTCTTCACGAGCTCGGCGAGCTGCGCAAAGAGCGCGTCGTTCAGCACCTGCGGCTGGAGGTCGGAGAGGTCGAAGCGGAACGTCTCAGCTCCTGCGAGCTCGGTTGCGAGCTTCCGCACAGTGTCATCCGGGTAGACGCTCTCGTCGAGGTTCTTGTTCGGCGACGAGAAGCCTCCGCGCTCAGCCCACTTCTCCGCTGCCTCGGGACTCGCGAGGTACTCCACGAGGGCCTGTGCCGCCGGGCTGTCCTTGAAGATGACGATCGTGTCGCCGGCGCCGACGACGGCCGGTGCCGAGTCGTTGACGGACGGGAACGTGAAGACGTTCGCCTGATCCGGAATCTTCGCCTTCGTCTCCGTTTCGATGAACGTCTGGACGAAGTCACCCTCGAAGACCATCGCGGCCTTGGGCGGATCCGCGAAGACCTGCGTGGCCGAGGTGGGGAAGTCGGTCTGGAGCGCACCGGCCGTCCCACCCGCGATGTTGTCGGTATCGCTGAAGATCTTCGCCATCTCGGCGAATGCATCCTTGACCGACTGGTCGGTCCACGGGAGCTCGTGGCTCGCGAGCTGGTCGTACTTCTCCGCGCCCGCCGTGCGTAGGTAGATGTTCTCGAAGAGGTCAGTGAGCGTCCAGCCCTCTGATGCGCCAATCGAGTACGCGGGGATGCCCGAGGAGCCCAGCGTCTCGGCCGCCGTGAGCAAGTCCTCCCACGTCTCGGGCGGCTCGACCCCCGCATCCGAGAACGCCTGGACGTTGTACCAGACCGTCGACTTGTTGGCTCCCTTGAAGACGACGCCGTAGAGCTCGCCGTCGAACGTCGCCAGATTGATGAACCCTTCCGAGTAGTTCTCCTCGATGGCGCCCTTCGCCGCGTCGCCGACCGGCGTCAACGCCCCCTTGTCGACGAACTGCTTGATCAGACCAGGTGACGAAAGCGCAGCGAGGTCAGGCGGATTCCCGCCTTCGACGGCCGTCGCGAGCAGCGTCGGCAGGTTGTTCCCCGCCGCCTGGTACTTCACGGTGACGTTCGGATACTGCTCCTCGAACGCGTCGAGGACGGCCTGGAACGACTTGCCCTCGCCGCCGGTCCAGAGACTGGCGATCGTGATCGAGCCCGAGATCTCCTCGTTGCCCCCCTCGGCCGCGGTCGAGGTCCCTTCACCGGCCCCTTCACCGCCGCCGTCGCCACCTCCGCAGCCGGCGGCGAGGAGTGCGAGCACGAGCGCGAAGAGCGCGAGTAGATAGGTGCGACGGTGTCTCATGTCGAGCGGGTTCCTTTCGCTAGGTTCGCCTGGTCGTAGATGCCGGCGCCGGTCTCCGGGTCGAAGAAATGCAGCGAGCGCGTGTCGACGGCGACCGGGACCGTGTCGCCCTCGCGCACCTTCGAGCGTGGCTCGAAGCGCCCCACGAGGACGGCGTTGCTTTCGCCGTCGTCGGTGATCTCCTCGCCCACGTCCTTCGCCAGCTCCCTCACGTCGTCGGTGAGGGCGGGTCGCGCGTTCACGGCGAAGTGAACCATGATCTCGGAGCCGAGCGCCTCGCGGAGCTTGACCTCGCCTCGGAGACACTCGTCCTCGGCCCGGCCCTGCGCGACTTCCGAGTCCTCGAGGTCCTCGGGGCGGATCCCCAGGATCACCTTCTTGCCGTCGTAGCGCTGGAGGCCCGGGTGCTCCGAGACGACGTGCTCGCCGAGCGAGAGGCGCTGGTCGCCGAGGACGGCCGCGAAGCCGCCGTTATGCCGCTCGAGCGTGGCCTCGAGCATGTTCATCGCTGGACTCCCGATGAAGCCGCCCACGAACAGGTTCACCGGCTGGTCGTAGAGATCCTGGGGCGTGGCGACCTGCTGGAGCTCGCCCTTACGCATGACGGCCACACGGTCGCCCATCGTCATCGCCTCGACCTGATCGTGCGTCACGTAGATCGTGGTCGTGTCCAGGTCACGCTGGAGGCGGCCGATCTCCGAGCGCATCTGTACGCGGAGCTTCGCGTCGAGGTTCGAGAGCGGCTCGTCCATCAGGAAGGCCGAGGGCTTGCGGACGATCGCCCGGCCCATCGCGACGCGCTGGCGCTGGCCTCCCGAGAGAGCGCGCGGCTTCCGCTTGAGGAACTCCTCCAGGCCGAGGATCTTCGCGGCCTCGGTGACGCGCTTGTCCACCTCGTCCTTCGGCACCTTCTGCACGCGCAGCCCGAAGGCGATGTTCTCGTAGACCGAGAGGTGAGGGTAGAGCGCGTAGCTCTGGAAGACCATCGCGATGTCGCGGTCCTTGGACGCGACGTGGTTCACGACGCGATCGCCGATCCTGAGGACGCCCTCGGAGATCTCCTCGAGCCCCGCGACCATGCGGAGCGCAGTCGACTTCCCGCAGCCGGAAGGACCGACCAGCACCATGAACTCTCCGTCCTCGACCTCGAGGTCGAGGACGTTGACGGCCCGCGTGCCGTCCGGGTAGATCTTGCTGACCTGCTCGAACTTGACCTCGGACATCGCCCCCTCCTTCGCCGGTAGAACGTTCCTTACCACTCGGCGACCTTTCCAGTCAACGAGGGTCGGTAGACTCGCGCGCCCGTGCAGACCTCGACGATCGTCGTCCTCGAAGGGGACGAGACCGGCCAGGAGCTCCTGGAGGAGTCGTTGCGCGTCCTCGCCCCCGACGTGATCGAGCTCGAGCTCGAGCTACCGCGCTTCGACCTGTCGCTCGGGACGCGGAGAGCCACGCAGAACGGCATCGTGCACGAAGCGGCCGTGGCCCTGCGCGAGGCCGGCCTCGGCCTCAAGGCCGCGACGATCACCCCCGAGCAGGCCGGTGACGTCGGGAGCCCCAACCGGATCCTGCGGGAGGAGATCGGCGGCCATGTGATCGTGCGGACGGGGCGGCGCATCCCGGGAGTCGTTCCGATCGGCGGCGCGCACTTTCCGATCTCGGTCGTCCGGATGGCCGTCGGCGACGCCTACGGCGCCAAGGAGTGGCGCGAGGGTGAGGGCGAGGACGAGCTGGCGTTTCGGACGGAGCGAATCGAACGGCGCGTCTGCCGCGCGGTCGCGGAATTCTCCTTCCGTCATGCCGAGCGCACGAAGGCGAAGGTCTTCGGCGGGCCGAAGTACACGGTCTCCCCTGTGTACGAGGGGATGCTGAAGGAGGAGATGGACGCGGCGGCGGCGCGGCATCCCGAGGTTCCCTACGAGCCGCAGCTAATCGACGCGACGTTCGCGCTCCTCATCTCGGCGGCGGGCGACCCGCTCGTGATCCCCGCGCTGAACCGAGACGGCGACATCCTGAGCGACCTCGTCCTGCCGCTCTTCGGCTCGATCGCCGGGTCGGAGTCGCTCCTCGTCGCCTTCAACGAGGACTACACGCCGAAGACGCTGATGGCCGAGGCTGCGCACGGGACGGCGCGCGCGCTCTTCGGCAAGAACGTCGCGAACCCGATGGCGATGATCCTGGCGGAGGCTGCCCTCCTCTCGCACATGGACGACGAGCAGTCGCGGGCGGCCGGGAGGGCGATCCGCGAATCGTGCCTGGAGGCGGTCGCGTCCGGGGTGCGGACGGCGGATCTCAGCGGCCACGCCTCGACGAGCGAGTTCACCGACGAGGTCATCTCGCGAACACGCTCGAAGCTAGAGGTCTGGTCGGCGCTCGGCGGCTGATCCACAACCGCGGCACAGTCCGACGCGCTTCCGTTCGTAAGCTCCCACAGTGATCGGGCGCTACCTCCGGAGCCTCGACCCGCGGCTTCCTCGGCCCGTCTGGATCATGGAGGCTGGCGGGCTCGTCAACGCCTTCGGGAACGGGATCACCTTCCCGTTCCTCGTCATCTACCTCCACAACGTGCGCGGGTTCTCGCTCGTGACCGCGGGGCTCGTGCTTGCGGCCGGGAACGCCATCGGCCTCCTCGCGGGGCCGGTCGCGGGGCCGGTCGTCGATCGTGTCGGCGGCCGGGTGACGCTCGGCGGCGCGCTCGTCCTCATGGCCGTCGGCTACGGCGCCTATCCGCTCGTGAGGGAGCCGTGGCACGCCTTCGCAGCTGCGCTCGTCGCCGGCGTCGGGAATGGGTTCTTCTGGCCCAGCCAGTCGACGCTCCTCGCGATCCTCACCCCGCGGTCGCGACGGCACGCCGCATTCGCGCTCCAGCGTGTTTCACGCAACCTGGGAATCGGTCTCGGCGGTCTCGCCGGCGGGCTGATCGCGACGACGTCCGACCCGACGAGCTTCACCGTCCTCTTTCTCGTCGACGCGGTCACGTTCTTCGGGTTCGTCGGTGCACTTGCCTTCGTGCCGGAGCCGACGCTTCCCGCCCTGGCCGAGCACGCGCCCGACGCGGTCGGATACCTCGACGTCCTGCGTCACCGCGTGTTCGTCGGGTTCGTGGCGTTGAACGTTCTCTTCGTGGCTTCCGGATACGCCGTCTTCGAGCTCCTCCCTGTCTTCGTCAAGAACGAGGCGGGCGTCTCCGAACGCGCGATCGGCATGATCTTTCTCGTCAACACGCTTGTGATCGTGCTGGCGCAGCTCCCCGTGGCGAAGCTCCTCGAGGGCAGGCGCAGGATGGCCGCGCTTGCGGTCATGAACGGCATCTGGGCGGTTGCCTGGCTCGTCGTCCTCGGCACGGGCGCCTACCTGGAGGCGTTTGCGGCCGCGGCCCTCTTCGCCGTCGCAGCGGCGATCTTCGGCGTAGGAGAAACGCTGCAGGGCCCAACCCAGGGCGCGCTGGTCGCCGACCTCGCGCCCGACCGGCTCCGCGGCCGCTACATGGCCGTCTCGACGACCTCATGGCAGCTCGGCTTCGTGATCGGCCCCGCGGTTGGCGGCTTCGTGCTCGAGGCCGAGCCGCTCGCGCTCTGGCCGCTCGCCGCGTCGGTCTGCGTCGTGGCCGGACTCGGCTCCCTGGCGCTGGAGCGCGGCATCCCGCGCGAGCTCCGGCTGACGCCTGTCTAGCGCTGGTCGAGCGGCGGGTTAGCCGCGGAGGAACCCAGGTCCCTCGCGAGCCGCCTCCTACTTCTGATCGAGCGGCGGATTCTGGACGTTGTGCTCGGTCGCATAGGCGTCCACGAGCTGGTTCACGACGTCCATGCCGTCCCCGTAGGCGTAGTTGATCTTCACGAACGGCTCCCACTTGTCGGGCAGGGCGTCCTCCGGGAAGATCGCCTCGACCGGGCATTCGGGCTCGCAGGCGCCGCAGTCGATGCACTCCTCCGGATCGATGACGAGCATGCGGTCGGCCTCGTGGATGCAATCGACCGGGCAGACGTCCACGCAGGACTTGTCTTTGATGTCGATGCAGGGCTCCCCGATGATGTACGTCATCAGGGGTCAACTCTACGCGACGAGCTCCTCGACAATTTGGGGCGCGCGCTCGGCTAACGCGGAGCGTACGACGACCCGGTCGAACCCGGCAGCCTGGGCGGCGCGCAGGCCTGCGGTATCCGTGTGGTTCGTGAATCCGAGGATCGGAATGTCGGGGTACTCCTCGGCGACCTCCTCCGGATCGACCCGCGCGATGTCGACGATCACGAGGTCCGGGTCCTCTACGGAGTCGGTCGTGACGAGCTTGTGGCTCGCGCCGAGCAGCGCGTCGAGCTTCCCGCGGAAGAAGAGGTCGACTCCAGCAACAAGGATCGTCGCCACCGCGGCGCCGAGCGTAGCATCGTCTGCGTGCCCGAGAGCCTCGAGCCTGCGTACGAGCGCGGCCTCGAGCTGATCGCCGCCGGTGAGTTCTTCACTGCGCACGAGGCACTCGAGGAGGCTTGGCGCGCAGCCGATCCGTCCGAGCGGGACTTCTTTCAGGGCCTCGTCCACGTCGCCGTCGCGTGGCATCACGCAGCCGTGACCGGTCGCCCCGTTGCCTGCGAGCGCCAACTCGCAAAGGCAACGCGGCGCCTCGCGCCCTACGCGCCGGCCCACCGCGGCCTGGAAGTCTCCACGCTTCTCGCCTCAGTCGCTGAAGCAAGCGGCCGGTTCCCCGACCTGCCTACGCCCCGACTCCGACGGCTTCCAGCACCCGGTTGACGGCCACGTTCAGCCACCAGAAGCGGTCGAAGAAGAGGAGGAGGCCGATCCCGACTAGCAGTGTGCCGCTAACCGCGCGGACTACGCCGTAGCGATCGCGCAGCCAGCGGGACGCCCGCATGGCGCGGGCAAACCCGACTCCCACCAGGACGAAGGGCAGCGCAAGCCCGAGCGAGTAGACGAGAAGGAGCGCGGAACCTTCCGCCACGGTGCCCGAGTCGCTCGCAAGTGCAAGGATCGCCGCGAGCACGGGCCCGACGCAGGGCGCCGCGCAGAGTGCGAAGGCCGCACCGAGGAGCGCGCTCGAGCCGCTTCGCCGTGCGCCGTCCACGAGCCCGGGCGCAGCCAGGCGCTCGAGGAAGGGGAACGGCAGCAGGCCCATGAAGGCGAAGCCGAGGACGACGACGACGAGACCGGCGACCTGTAGGAGGAGGCGGCGGTTCTCGTCGAAGAGGTCTCCGGCGGCGGCGGCGGCGGCGCCGAGCGCTACGAAGACCAGCGTGAACCCCACGATGAAGGGGACGCTGGCCGCGACTACCCGGCGGCCGCTCGCGCCAGGGGCGGTGCCGGACACGGCGGACAGGTAGCCGGGAACGAGCGGCAGGACGCAGGGCGTCGCGAAGGAAACGAGCCCGGCCGCGAAGGCGAGCGAGATCTCCGCCCCCGTCACGCTTCGTAGCGGGCGAGCTCCTCGTCCACCCGCCGCTCCAGCTCGGGGTCGAGCGGGACGCGCCCGTTCGCGGCGCGCGTAGCCGCGGTGGGCTCGCCGCGTGG
>JACCXC010000090.1 GCA_013697275.1 Actinomycetota bacterium
GTCGAGGGCGCGGCCGCGCCCGAGGAGGCCGGCCGTGAGCTCGAGCAGCGCGCGCGCCGCGCGGAACGGGGTGCGCAGCGCGAGGAGGTCCTGGCCGCGCTCGACATCCTCGCGAGCTGGTATCGCGACCTCGTCGTCGTCGGCGCTGGGGCGGCGGAGGCTGCCATGAACTGTGACCGGCTGGCCGAGCTCGGCGAGGACGCGCAGCCTGATCTGGCCGTCCGGGCGGCGGGCGCCGCCGCAACGGCTCGCGACGTGTGGCGCTCGTTCGAGTTCAACGTCCAGACCGGGCTCGCGCTCGAGGCGCTCTTCGTGCGGCTACGCCGCGAGCTGACCGGGCCGCTCGGCGAGGTTACGTAAGTGCCCCTGACGCAGGCAGTCGCCGTCGTCTTCACGGGCGGCGGCCGGGTGTACTCGTTCGATCCGGCGGGCCTCGAGCTCGCCTGGAACGAGAAGGTGATCTGTCAGACGGCACACGGCCACGAGCTCGGCCGTGTCGTGAAGAAAAACCACGAGCTGGACGAGCCCCCGGCCGCCCCTCTGAAGAAGGTGATCCGGCGCGCGACGGAGGTCGACCACGAGCGTGCTGCCGAGAATCGTCTCGAGGCCAAGCGCGCCATGCGCGTCTTCCGCGAGCTCATCCGCCGCTTCGAGCTCGAGCTGAAGCCCGTCTCCGTGGAGATCGTCTTCGACGGCTCGCGGGCGGTTGTCTCCTACCAGGCTGAGACTCGGCCCGAGCTCGAGGGCATCCAGACGGAGCTCGGGCGTCGCCTCGGCCGCCGCGTCGAGCTGCGTGGCGTGGGCCCACGCGAGTGCGCGCGTCTCTGCGGGGACGAGGGCCTCTGCGGCACCGGCGAGCGGTGCTGCCGCCGGTTCCCTTCCCACGAGCAGCCGATCACGCTCCGTATGGCCAAGGATCAGGAGCTCCCGATGACATCCGGGCGGATCACGGGACTCTGCGGTCGGCTGCGCTGCTGCCTCGCCTTCGAGCACCCGCTCTACAAGAGCTTTCGCGATCGCGCGCCGCGAGTGGGCCGCCGCGTGGAGACGCCCGCTGGGGTCGGCGTGGTGACGGGCTACACCGTGCTCGAGGACATGTGCACGGTGCAGCTCGAGGGTGACGCGCGTTCCGTCGAAATCGCGATCGACGAGACCAGCGAGCTCGGGCGAAACGGGAACTGAGGCGGGCCACCGCGGGTAGCGCGGGGTAGCGAGCTGCTTACGGGCGCGAATCTCTGCGAGCCCGCGAAGAAAATCGAACGGCCCGGCGTCGAACGGGCATGAACACTTTTCGATCTCTCCGTCGCGGCGCCCTCGTCGCAGTCGTCGGCCTCGCCGCGTCGGTCATCCCGGCGCACGCTCAAGCCGCAACCCTCGACCTCGGCGCCTGCGGCAACGCGGTCGCCTCGCTCCAGCGTTCGCTCGCATCCGTCCACTACCCCACGGGTGGCACGGATGGGTGCTACGGCTCGGCGACCAAGCACGCCGTGCTCGCCTTCCAGCTCGCGAACGGGCTCCAGGCGGACGGCGTCGCCGGCTCCCGCACCCTACGCGCGCTTCGAGACCCGAAGCCCGTCGTCGCCCGGTCCCGCGGCGAAGGCGCCCACGTCGAGGTCGATCGAGGGCGCCAGCTGCTCCTCGTCGTCCGGGACGGACGTGTGACAGCCATCTTCGCGGCCTCGACCGGGAAGGCCGGCTTCACCACGCCCGCGGGCTCCTTCCGCGTCTATCGGAAGGTGGTGGACGGATGGTCGAACCAGTATCAGGCGCCGATGCCGTACGCGAGCTACTTCGTCCGAGGTGTCGCGGTCCATGCCGGGAAGATCCCCGGCTATCCCGCGAGCCACGGCTGCGTCCGCGTGCCCGCCGCCTTCGCAGCCACCCTCTACCGTCGGATGCCCAGTGGATCATTGGTTCTCGTCTATTGAGCGAAACGGCCTCGTCGTTCGAGCCCGCCTCCGCTTCACGCCGTGCGGAGGCTCGGCTCGTCGCCCGCGCATCGCGGGGAGACGCTGATGCGTTCGCCGCGCTCGTCAAGGGCTACGACAGGCCGCTCCGGGCTCTCGCCTACCGGCTGCTCGAGGACGAAGGGGCGATGGACGATGCGCTCCAGGACGCGTACGTGAAGGCCTACGTGAACCTCCCGAACTTCGCCGGGGCGTCGAGCTTCGGAACCTGGCTCTACCGGGTCGTCTACAACACGTGCCTCGACGAGCTGCGGCGACGAGGCCGCCGTCCGACGCTCATGACCGCGGAGCCACCTGACGAGGCGGCCACCGGCGACCCGCTGGCCGCGGCAGAGCACGCGGCAGATCTCTCCCGGGCTCTCGCGGGGCTCGATCCCGAGCTTCGCGCGGCGGTTCTGCTCGTCGACGCAGAGGGCCTGAGGTACGAAGAGGCCGCTGAGGTGCTCGGCATCCCCGCGGGGACTGTCGCGTCGCGGCTCAATCGGGCCCGCGCGCTGCTGCGCCCGGCGCTCCTGGGGGAAACGCGATGAACGACGACACGCGCCCACGCCGGGATGCCGAGCTGGGGGCGGCGCTTCGCGCGCTCGAGGTCCCCGAGCACGCGCCGGACTTCGACGCGAGACTGCGAGGGCGGCTCGAGCGGGAGCGGCCGGTGCCGGAGCGCTCGAACGTGATCTCGTTCCCGCGGCTGCGGTTCCCGACCCTGACTATCGCGACCGTTGCGGCGGCAGCCGTCGCGGCAGTCATCTTCTTCGGCATCCAGGGGGCCGACGTACGGCAGGTCGGGTCCGAGCCTGCGACCGCGGCCAGGATCACGGCGCGCATGGCACAGGCGCTCGCCTCGGCGAGCAGCCTCACCGGAACCCTGACGATCCGGAATCGCGAGGGCGAGCTCGGCGGCGTGCACACGATGCGCTGGACGTTCGCGCTCGACGCCGAGGGGAATTTCAAGATCGTCGAGGAGGGCGCGCCGGGCGCTCTCATCTTCCTCGCCGCTCAGGGGAGAGAGGTCTCCTACGGCGCCGAGCCGGTCTACGGCGACCGGCGCGGGCTTGCGCCGGGGCCGCCCGACCAGGGGCCCTCGGAGTCCATCCTCCAGCGCGACCTGGGATCGATCGTGCGGGCCCTGGCGTCGACGCGCGACGTGCGCGTCACGGAGGTGACCTACCGGGGACGGCCCGCCTGGGTGCTCCGGGCGCAGAGGTCGCTTCGGCTCGTGATTCCCGAGGACCCCACAGATCGAATCGCCGTGACCGTGGACAAGGAGACGGCCTTTCCCGTCCGCATCGTCGAGACTCTGCGCGGGCGTTTCGTCAGCGAGATTCGGATCGATCGCCTGCGCGTGGATCCCGAGCTGCCCGTCGAGACCTTCCGCCCCTCGCCTCCGCGTGGGAGCCGACCGGACTTCAGCGACGTCGGCTTCCGAAGCGCAGACCAGGAAGCGGCGGAGCGCGTCGTCGGCTACGTGCCGCTCGCGCCCGCCTGGCTTCCCGAGGGATTCGCCCGTGCGGAGACGGCCGTCGCACGCGTCACCGACCCGACGGCGTACGGGCGAAACCCGGTCTCGCGCAGCGTCGTCTCAACGGCCTACCGACGCGGGCTCAGCCGGGTGATCGTCACCACGAGGCTCCTCGGCCAGGATGCGTCGGCGTGGAGCGACCCGCTCGCGCTGAACGAGAACGTGACGGACAAGGGGCAGCCGTTCGAGTTCGCCGGCTTCGCCGGCTTCCTAGTCGTCAGGGCCGGCGACGTGCCGCACGCCTGGGGGCTCGACGATCGCTTCGTCGTCACGGTCTCGGGCGACCTGACCCGCGGCGAGCTCGTGCGGGTGGCACGCTCTCTCGCGCCCCTGGACGGGCCGTGAGCTGGCCGCGCCCTCGTTAGACTTTCTCCGCCCCGCGCGAGGACGAGGTCCTCACGATCGTTCGCGACGTGACGGAGTACAAGCGCGCCGAGCAGGAGCGGCGCGAGATTCGCGCCCGCGTCGTCGGGGCCGAGCTCGCGGAGCGCCGGCGGCTCGAGCGCAACCTGCACGACGGCGCGCAGCAGCACCTCGTCACCGCCAACCTGATCCTCCACCTGGCAGAGCGCGACCTCGGGCGCGATCCCGTCGCGGCCCGCAAAGCCCTGGCATCGGCCCGAGAGGAGCTTGCCTCCGGCCTCGCCGAGATCCGGCAACTCGCTCAAGGGCTCGATCCGCAGGCCCTTGCGGAACAAGGCCTTGCCGCGGGCTGGTCGAGCGGGCCGTTGTTCCGGTCGAGCTCGAGGAGCTCCCGGCCGAGCGGCTCCCGGCGGGCGCCGAGGCGGTCGCGTACTACGTGATTGCGGAGTCCCTCTCGAACGCGGCGAAGCACGCGAGGGCGTCCCGAGTCGTCGTGGCCGCCCGGCTGCTGCCAGGGGAGCTCGTCGTGGAGGTCGCCGATGACGGCATAGGCGGTGCCGACCCGGGCGGAAATGGTCTGCGGGGCCTCGCAGACCGGGTGGCTGACGTCGGTAGTCGTCTGGAGATCGCGAGTCCCAGAGGCGAGGGGACGCGCGTCCGGGCGGTCATTCCGACGACAGAGATCGCCTGAGACCGGCCGCAGGCCGGCCGCTAGACTTGACCGCGCCCCGCCGACGTAGCTCAGCTGGTAGAGCACTTCACTCGTAATGAAGGGGTCCGCGGTTCGAGTCCGCGCGTCGGCTTTTTCGATTTGCAGGGATTTCTCTGCGATGTCAACAGCCTAGATCGCTATCTGGGCACGAATCGGGTACATCTCTGGACACCTTCACACATGGTGACCGGGTCCCCGCCGCCACACGCCTTTTACGGCCTTTTGCAGG
>JACCXC010000106.1 GCA_013697275.1 Actinomycetota bacterium
GCCCCTCCGCGCCGAACGGCAGTACGTTCGAGCGTTCTTCGACCGCGCTCCCCGTAGCGAAGCTCGTGGAATCCTCGATCGATCACGATCCCCGTCCCCCTTCGTGGTTCGATGAGCTCGACGATCAGGAATCCTCGAAGCGCGCCTGCTTGGGCTGAACCCGCTCTGAACCCGCCCGTGCATCCTTCGTGGCGGCTGGTGACCGCCGCTGTCACAGGACTTTGAAGCAGGAACCCAGCCCATTTGCAGGGACTCGCGCGCACTCGAGCCGCGGACCCCTTCATTCCCGGTGATGTGCTCTCCGCGCCTTCCGAGACAACACAAAAGCCGTTATGCAGGGATTTCCTCGACCCGAGAAGCCGACGCGCGGACTCGAACCGCGGACCCCTTCATTACGAGAGATGGGAGACGACAGCCGGCCTCGTCTCGGCCACGCATGAGAGAGACGTGCACGTCCTCGCGGCGGCGCCAACTTGCCAAACGACTTGCCAAGGAGTCCTCTCCCGGCAATGAAGCCGGTGGGAAATGGCGAATCTATTGGATGGAGCTAGCCGGGCTCGAACCGGCGACCTCCTGGGTGCGATCCAGGCGCTCTCCCAACTGAGCTATAGCCCCGAGCGCGTTTCAGTCTAGCCCGGCTCCTCTGTGATTGACCGTGCGGCTGGCCGTAGGCTTCGGCCGTGCGGGCGGTGGTCGTGGGTGGCGACGGGGTGCCCCGGCTCGAGGAGGTGCCCGACCCGAGCGCGGGCTCGTTCCGCGTGCTCGCCTGCGGCCTGTGCGGGAGCGACGTGGAGAAGCTCGCGGCTCCCACGGCCGGTTCGGTGCTGGGCCACGAGGTGGTGGCCGAGACGGACGATGGCCGCGCGGTGCTCGTCCACCACCTGCCGTGCGGCGAGTGCGACCGCTGCCGCGGGGGGCACGAGTCGACTTGCGAGCGGTTCCGGGCGGAGACGATCGTGCCGGGCGGGTTCTCGGAACGGGTCGCAGCGACCGGCGGGTGGGTCCGCCTCCCTGATCGGGTCGAAGCCGCGACCGGTACATACGCCGAACCGCTCGCGTGCGTCCTGCGCGGGGCCGAGCGCGTTCCCGCCGGCGACGTGCTCGTCCTGGGCGGAGGGTTCGTCGGGAGGCTCTTCGCGGCCGTCCTGCGCCGGCGCGGTGATGACGTCCACGTTTTCGACTCGGATCCCGCGCGGAGCGAAGGCGTGCCGGGGCAACGCTTCCCGGCCGTCGTCACGACGGCCCCCGCCGATCCCGTCGCGCACGTCTCTCCTGGAGGCACGGTGCTGGTGTTCGCGTCCGCGCCGCCGCTCGACGTCGAACGGGTCTACCGGGAGGAGTTGACCGTCACCGGGGCGCGCTCTGCGACCCCGCGGCACCTCGAGGCGGCCGTCGCGCTCCTGCCCGAGCTCGACCTGCCCGAGCCGGTCGTCCTTCCGCTCGAGCGCTTCGAGGAAGGGCTCGAGCTCTACCGCGAGCGGCGGGCCCTCAAGGTCGTCTTCACGCCGTGAGGGCGCTTGTCTTCCACGGCCCGGGTGACGTCCGGCTGGACGACGTGCCCCGTCCGGAGCCGGGGCCGGGCGACGTGCTCGTGCAGGTGGAGGTGGCTCTCACGGACGGGACCGACCTGAAGGCGTACCGTCGCGGCCACCCGGTTCTCCTCGGGCCTCCGCCGAGCCCGTTCGGACATGAGTTCGCCGGGGTCGACGTCGAGACCGGCCGACGGATCGTCGCGCCGAACTCGGCTCCGTGCGGGGCCTGCCCCCCGTGCAGGCGCGGTCAGGAGACCTTGTGCGAGTACCTCTTCCCGCTTCTGAACGGCGCATACGCCGAGTTCATCCTCGTGCCGGAGCGGATCGCCTCCAGGAACCTCCTCCCCGTCCCGGACGGCCTCCCGGCGGAGCTCGCGGCGATGGTCGAGCCGCTCGCCTGCGCGCTTCACGGCATCGAGCGCGCCGGCGTCGAGTCGGGCCAGACCGTCGCGGTCCTCGGCGTCGGCCCGATCGGGCTCATGCTCTGCGCGGCTGCCCGTGATGCGGGCGCGCAGGTCGTGGCTGTCGGCGGACGGCCCGAGCGGCGTGAGCTCGCCCGCGAGTTCGGGGCCGAGACGGGTGACGGCAGCGGCGCCGACGTCGTCATCGAGGCCGCAGGGACGGAAGAAGCCTGGCGCCAGGCGGTCGAGCTCGTGCGCCCGGGAGGGACCGTCCTCTTCTTCGGGGGCCTGCCACGTTCGACCGCGGTGACGGTCGACGCCTACCGCCTCCACTACGAGGAGCTGACGCTGCGCGGCGCCTTCCACCACGCGCCGCGCCACGTACGCGCCGCCCTCGTCTTCCTCGCGAGCGGCGCCGCCCCCTGGGAGCGCCTGGTCACCCACCGGGTCGGCCTCGAGGGGGTCGTGCCCCTCTTCGAGGATCCGCCACGCGATCTCCTGAAGGCCGCGGTGCTTCCGTAACGACCGGCGTGGGTACGATCGCCCGGAACCCGAAGAAGGAGATGTCTTGGCCGGTCTAATGTCCCGCACGTCTGCCGTCGTGAAGGCGTGGTACTCGAAGCTCCTCGGGAGCGCCGAGGACCCCTCCGTCACTCTCGACTACTCGTACGAGCGCCAGCGCGAGATGCTGCAGAACGTCAAGCGCGGCGTCGCTGACGTCGTCACCGCGAAGAAGCGCCTCGAGCTCCAGACCACCAAGTTGGAGCAGGAGGTGGTCAAGCTCGAAGACCAGGCGCGGAAGGCGCTCGCCGCCGGCCGCGAAGATCTCGCGCGTGCCGCGCTCGAGCGCAAGGCGCTCGCGCAGCAGCAGCTCCAGGGACTGGACGAGCAGGCCGCCGCACTCGAGCGCCAGCAGCACCAGCTGGTCGACTCCGAGCGCCGTCTCTCCACCAAGGTCGAAGCCTTCCGGAGCCAGAAAGAGGTCATCAAGGCGCAGTACTCCGCGGCAGAGGCCTCGGCCCGGATCGGCGAAGCGGCCTCCGGCATCGGGGAGGAGATGGCCGACACCGGCCTCGCGATCGAGCGCGCCCGGGACAAGACCGAGCAGATGCAGGCACGGGCGGGCGCCATCGAAGAGCTGACGGCCGCGGGAACGCTCGAGGACTTCTCGGCTCCGGGCGGCAGTCAGCTCGACCGCGAACTGGCTCAGATCAGCGCCTCGCACCAGGTCGACGACGAGCTCGCGAAGCTCAAGGGTGAGGTCGGCTCCGGCGAGAAGCAGAAGGAGCTCGGGGGATGATCGTCCGACTGATGGGCGAGGGTCAGTACCGGGTCGACGAGTCGCTCCAGGAGCGGCTGAACGAGCTCGACGACCAGGCGATGGCCGCTCTCGAAGCGTCGAACGAGATCGAGCTCGACCAGCGGCTGGACGAGATGTTCACGCTCGTGCGAAACGAGGGCGAGCGGCTCCCGGACGAGGATCTTTCGGCGTCCGACGCAGTCATCCCGCCGAGCGATCTCACCCTGGAAGAGACGCGTGAGCTCATGTCGCAGGAGGGGTTCATCCCCGACCTGCCGTCGGAGTAGAGGCTTCCCCGGCTAGTCGCTTAGCGGCGGCAGTCGGGGCAGTCGCACTCGTCGCACCAGCCCATGCCGCCGAGGGTAGCTCGGCCGCCGGACACGTCCGGTGGCCGCTAGTCGCCGAGCGGCGCGCCGAAGAGGCCGAGCCAGCGCTCGAGGTCTGGCTCGATCGGGAGCTCGCTCTCGAGCTCGTTCTTCAGCCGTAGCTCTTCGGCGTTGTCCCGCACCTGATCCTGCCCAGTCGGGATGAAGGGCCAGAACGTGCCGCGCTTGAAGCCGTAGACCAGGTGCGTGGGGCGCTCCCGCCCGTCGAAACGAAAGAGCGCCGCCAGAAGCTGGGCCCCGAAACCTCGCGCCTCGAGCTCGGAGCTGACCAGGTGGACGGCGGTGACGAGATCCTCGAAGTCCGGGTCGCGGACGACGAGCCACTCGAAGCCGAACGTGTCGGAGCGCCGGCGCACTGTCGCCCCGCAGCTCTCGGCGACCGCACCGAGGAGCTCGTCGATCTCCTGCTCGGCCCGGGCGAACTCGCCGGCCGAGAGCGGCTTGAAGACGACGGCGGCGACGCCGGCGGAGCGAAGGCCGAGCTCTGCCTCGAGCGCCACGTGCGCCGACGAGAGCGCAAAGAGCTTCTCGAGCTTCGGCGCGGCAAGCTTCTTACGCCCGAAGAGCACGTTTCCGAGACCCACCCCCCAAGCGTACCCAGGCGCGCGAGAACCCCTGGTCGTACGCCGCCGCGGCGGGCTCGGCCCGACCCGGCTCGCTACGGCGTCCAGGTGAGGAGAGATCCGGTTTGAGTCGTCATGGTCGCCGCGAAGCGGCGGCCGGACTCAAACCGGGCGACCCATCTCGGCCGAGATGGCGGCGAGGCGGGCGATGCGCTTCTCGAGCGGCGGGTGCGTCAGGAAGAGCGCTCCGGCCGACCGCTTCCAGTTGGTCGGGACGATGTAGAAGGCGTTCAGGTTCTCCATCTGGCGCAGGTCGCGCTGAGGGATGCGCGTCATCTGACTCGCAATCTTTTGGAGCGCGCTCATGAGCTGCTCGGGCGCGCCCGTGAGGAGCGCGGCGCCGCGGTCCGCGGAGAACTCCCGGTAACGCGAGAGCGCAAGGATCAGGACGTACGAGATCACGTAGGTCAGCATCGAGACGAGCATGATGATCAGGAACACCGGGGCCCCGCCCTCACGGTTTCGGTCGCCGCCCGAGAACATTCCGCTCCACATCGCCATCTGCGTGATGTAGGAGGCGACCATCGAGAAGAAGCTTGCGATGGTCATGATCGCGACGTCGCGGTTTCCGATGTGCGAGAGCTCGTGCGCGAGGACGCCCTCGATCTCGCGCGGCTCGAGGCGATCCAAGAGTCCGCGAGTGACGGCCACCGCCGAGTGCTTGGGGCTGCGGCCCGTGGCAAAGGCGTTCGGTACGTCCGACGGGATGACGGCCACCGTCGGCTTCGGCAGGTCGGACATGGCGCAGAGGCGGTCGATCATCGCGTGCAGCTCGGGTGCCTGCTCGGGCGTGACTTTCTTCGCGCCGGACGCCTTCAGGGCGATCTTGTCCGAGGTGAAGTACTGGAAGAACGCAAGCGCTCCGATGAGGACGAGCGCAAAGATGAACCCAACGTTGATCAGGCTCGTCAGGACGACGAAGAAGGCGACGTAGAGCGCCCCCAGGAGGAACATCGTCGTGAACATGCGGGTGGAAAGGCCCCGATCCCGCCCGAACGCCTTGCGCTTCATCTTGCGATCAACTCCTTCGAAGAGTCGCGATTCGTACTCCGGATGGTACCGGCGGGACGTCGAGCCGAGCTTCGGTTCGACGGCGGCGACCGTGGGTAAGATCGCCCCCGTGCGCCGCCTCGTGATCCTCCTGCTCGTCCTCGCGCTGCCTTTCTTCGTCGTCGCCTGCGGCTCCAGCTCGTCCGAGAACACGGCGCCGGAAACCGTGGAGGGAACGCTCCCGCAGGAGGAGGACACGGGCGGGAACGCACCGGCCGAAGGGGACGCAGCCGCAGGCAAGGAAGTGTTCGCGTCGGCCGGATGCGCGGGCTGCCACACACTGGAAGCCGCCGGCTCCAGCGGCACCACCGGCCCGAACCTCGACGAATCGGGGACCGGCTACGAGGAAGCGTTCGAGCAGATCTCGAACGGTGGTGGCGGCATGCCGGCATACAAGGATCAGCTCGAAGAGAAGGAAATCGCGGACGTCGCGGCGTTCGTCGCCGAGTCCGCGGGCGGCCGGCGTTAGCACCTTCGAGCTGCCGCTCGGCTTCCCGCGCGAGGTCGAGGCGTTCGCCTGCGACCTCGACCGGACGCTTCTGCCCGAGACGCTCGTGCTCGGCGAGCGAACCCGCGCCGCGATCCGGGCGGCCCGTGCCGCGGGCATCCACGTCCTGATCGTGACGGGCCGGATGTTCCAGTCCGTCCGGCC
>JACCXC010000107.1 GCA_013697275.1 Actinomycetota bacterium
CCACGCCTGCCCCGGTACACGCGCAGCGACCACTACGCCGAGCTGCGCGAGAAGCTCGATGCGCTGGGCCATCGCCTGGGTGGGACGTACCGCGTGCTCGTCGACGCGAATCACCACGTCGACCGCGAAGGCGCCGCTCGCGCCGGGGTCGGCTTCTACGGCAAGAACACGCTGCTCATCACGCGGCGACACGGCTCCTGGGTCGTCCTCGGAACGCTCGTCACGGACATCGAGATCGACCGCAGCGAACCACTTGCGCTCGACTGCGGCTCCTGCCGCCTCTGTATCGAGGCTTGCCCGACCGATGCGCTCGACGAGCCGGGCGTTCTCGACTCGACTCGCTGCCTCTCCTACTGGACTCAAGCGCCGGCCCCGATTCCGGAGGAGTACCGAGGGCCGCTCGGAACCCAGGTCTACGGCTGTGACATCTGCCAGGACGTGTGCCCGTGGAACCGAGGGATCGAGAAGCGCCGCGCCGGCGCGGCATCGGGGCCGGAGGCGGAGCCCGTCATCTCGCTCGTGGACTGGCTCGAGGCCTCCGATGAAGACCTGTGTGAACGGTACGACCGGCTCTACGTACCGCGAAACGATGCGCGCTACCTGCGCCGGAATGCGCTCGTCGCCGCCGGAAACGCTGGCGACCCGGGCCTCGGGCCCGCCGTTCGGCGACATGCCGAGGGCGAGGACGAGCTTCTCCGCGACCACGCGGCCTGGGCGCTCGCGCGCCTGAGCCCGGCCGAAGTCGGATGACGGAGCTCGAGCGGCAGCGGAAACAAGAGCTCTGGATCGCCTGGATCCGGGTCTTCGCGGTCGTGTGGGCGCTCCTCGAGGTCGGATTCGTCAGCCACGACTATCCGGAGGGTTACCGAACCTACGCCTGGGTCGTGACCGGAGTGCTCGTCGCCGGTGCAGCCGTGATCGCGTGGCTCGCGCAGCGAGGGCTCGCGGAGCGCGGCCAGGCGCGGCTCGCCTTTGCCGCGCTCGTCTTCGACGCGGCGATCGTCTACCTGTACTTCGCCATCTATCAGTTCGAGGAAGGGATTCCGACCCGAGGTCTCGTCTATCTAGCGGTCATCGAGGCGGGCGTGCGCTACGGCATTCGAGGCGGTGTCGCCCTACCGCTCGTGACGCTGCCCGCGCTGACCGCCGTCGAGTGGTCACGCGCGGAGCGCTTCGCCCAGGGTGACGTCGAGCCCCGCAACATCACGGTGCCGCTCGGGATCCAGCTGATCATGGGACTGATCGTCGGCGGCCTCGTGAAGCAGGTGTGGCACGAGACCCGGGTCGCGGACGAGCGGGCCGCCGAGGCCGAGGAGCTGCGCGATCAGATCGGCCGGCGGGCAGACCAGCTCGAGCTCGTGAACCGAGCGGGCCGCGCGCTCTCCTCCTCCCTCGAGCTCGACGAGGCCTTTCGCCTCTTCTGCCGCGAGATCAGCTCCGGCGTCGCCTTCGACCGGCTCGCGCTCGTCCTCGCCGAACGCGGCCGTGCGGAGATCATCGCCAACGTCGGCGCCGCGGAGGACACCCTCTATCCGGCAGGCACCTTCGAGCAGATCGAAGGGAGCGTGCTCGAGGATCTGCTCACGGGCGGCCAGCCGATCGCGATCGCGGACATGCTCGACGATCCTCGCTACCCGGAGGATCGCGAGCTCGCCAAGGCCGGGCTCCGCTCGCGCGCCGTCGCCCCGCTGGGGATCGGCGGGCGGGTGCTCGGGATGATCTCCATCTCGCGCAGCCAGCCGGACGCCTTCACCCGCGAAGACCTCGAGCTCCTGACCCTGCTCGGACGGCAGCTTGCTACGGCGATCGAGAACATCAGGGCCTTCGATGCGGAGAGAACTGCTGCCGAGGAGCTCCGCCGTCTCTCCGCGCTCAGGGCCGACTTCGTCTCTCTCGTCTCGCACGAGCTCCGCGGGCCGATGGCGTCGGTCGTGGGCGCGGCGGCGACGCTCCGCCAGCGCTGGCGGGAGCTGAACCCCGACCAGCGCCAGTCGTTCCTCGCGCTGATCGAGGAGGAGACGACCCGCCTCGCCTCGCTCGTGGACGACGTGCTCGACACGTCGCGCCTCGACGCCGGCACGTTCTCATACAGCTTCTCGGACGTGAACGTCGAGGATCTCGTGCGCGAGGTGACCGCGCTCGTCGATCTCGGGCAGGAGGAGGTCTCGGTGCGGGCCGACGTCCAGACCCCGCTCCCCTCGGTGCGCGGTGACCGCGAGCGGATCCGCCAGGTCCTCGTCAACCTGCTGACGAACGCGGTCAAGTACACGGTCGCGGGAGACGAGGTCGAAGTGCGAGCCGCCAGCGACGACGGCTACGTGGCGATCAGCGTACGCGACAACGGCCCGGGGATCTCCTCCGAGGAACAGCGCCTCATCTTCGAGAAGTTCGGCCGCGCTGCGACCGGCGGGCCCAAGCCGGGCGCCGGGCTCGGGCTCTTCATCGCGCGCTCGATCACGGAGGCGCACGGCGGCTCGATCGAGGTCGCCTCGCAGAAGGGCGCCGGTGCGACGTTCACCGTCCGGCTGCCCGCGACCGCTCCGAGCCTGAAGCGCTAGCTCCGTGCCTTCGCCGCAGGGCGCTTCGCCGCGGCGAGCGCTCGCTTGAGCTCCCGTGCCCGGTCGCGGACGCGGTCACGCAGGTCGCTCGGCTCGAGGACGACGGCCAGGCCGCGGTGGGAGAGGATCTCGCCGACGAGCCAGTCCTCGCTCCCGAAGCGAAGCTCCTCCAGCGCCGTCCCGTCCGCCAGGGGCCGGGCGCCGCGCTCGATCCGCCAGGGGGCGATCTCCGCGTCGAAGAGGACACGGGCCGTGCGCAGGTCGCTGAGCTTCTCGGCCTCGAGGTCGGGTCGCGGCTGGAATGTCTCGTCGAGGAGGCGGACGCTGCGCATGCGGTCAAGCCGGAAGCTTCGCTGAAGATCGCGGGTGCGGTCCCAGCTGTGCACGTACCACCATGGCAGCTCGCGCTCGAGCACATGCGGCTCGATCACGCGCTCGCTGTGCGCGCCGTCGGCGTTCACGTACTCGATCTCGACCACCCGGTGCCCGGTGATCGCGTCCGAGAAGGTTCGCACGAGGCTCTCATCGGCCGAGCCTGCCTCGGGCTCCACGCCGTCGGGCAGCTCGAACTGGCCGAAGGTCTCCTCCAGCTTGCGGCGCACGCGGTCGAGCGGGGTGTGCGCCTCGGCCGCGATCATCGGGCCGACGAACTCGAGAGCGAGGCGAATCGCTCGCGCCTCGAGCGGCGTCAGGCGCGGCGGGCGGCGGAACGCGTCCCCGAAGAGCTCCTTCTCCACGTGAACGACGTCGCCTGCGAGCGTGGCGTAGACGGCGTAGCAGCCTCCACCGAAGTTCACGAGGTTCAGGAGACCCAGGTGCTCCTCGAGCTGCTCGCGGGTCAGGTGGAACCGCTCGGTCATCTCATCGGCCGGGATGTCGGCGCGGCCCTCGTCGCCGCAGCGGACGAGCAGGTGGGCGAGGAGGGCCTGCAACACGCCGAAGCGCTCGGGCGCGACCGGGCCGGCG
>JACCXC010000108.1 GCA_013697275.1 Actinomycetota bacterium
CGCTGGGGCCCGTCGCCAGCGCCGCCTTCTCCTCGCCCAGGGTCGCGGTCGCCATGTCCGGCGGCGTGGACAGCGCTGTGGCGCTCCTGCAGGCCCGGGAGGAAGGGCACGAGCCTGTCGGCGTCACCCTCAGGCTGTGGACCGATCCGGCGGGTCCGGACTCCGAGCGGGCGTGCTGCTCCCCCGCGTCGGTTGTCGCGGCTCGCGAAGCCTGCCACGCGCTGGGCGTCCCGCATTTCACGCTCGATCTCCAGGAGGGATTCCGGCACGCCGTCGTAGGCCCGTTCATCCAGGGGTACGCGCGGGGCGAAACGCCGAACCCGTGCGTGCGCTGCAACGGAAGCTTCCGGTTCGCGGAGCTCCTCGCTTTCACTCGGCGCATCGGAGCGCGGCGGCTCGCAACCGGACATTACGTCCAAACCGTCGAGCACCGCGGGCGGCTCCTGCTGGCGCGCGGCTCTGACCCCGAGAAGGATCAGTCGTACATGCTCGCCAGCCTGGATCCACGCGTGTTGGCTCGCCTCTGGTTTCCGCTGGGCGAGCAGACGAAGGCGGTCACGCGGGCGCAGGCGCGCGAGGCCGGGCTCGCCGCCGCGGGGCGAAGCGAGAGCCAGGAGGCGTGCTTCCTTTCGGGTGGGGACTACCGCGACTTCCTCCTGCGCCACGGGCTCGATGGGGACTCCGGATCGATCGTCGCCGAAGACGGCACCCTCCTGGGCACACACCAGGGGTTCTGGCGCTACACCGCCGGCCAACGTCGCGGTCTCGGCGTCGCGACCGGCGCCCCGACGTACGCGCTCCGGTCGGAGCCGCAGACGAACACCGTCGTCGTCGGCCCTCGCGAGTCGCTCGCGCGTACCCGGATCCGCGCGGAGGGCGGCTCGCTCTACGTTCCGGTCGAGCGAGTCGAGGCGAAGCTGCGCTACCGCTCACCGGGGATCGAGGGCGCGGTGGAGGAGGCACGCCGCGGGTTCCATGTCTCGCTCGACCGCCCGGCGTACGGCGTGGCGGTCGGCCAGGCGGCCGTTCTCTACGAGGGCGACGTCGTAGTCGGCGCAGGTCTCATCTCGTTCGCCGAGTAGGCCAGCGGCACGTAGAGTTGCGCCGCGGAACCGCCCAGGAGCCGACGTTCATATCAACCTCCCTAGCCCGCCGTACCGGGGCGTGACCGCGTGAGTGACGCGGTCACGCTGACCATCCCGCACGCCCGCTCCTACTACGGGGTCGTCCATCTGGTCGTGGGAGGGCTGGCGGCGCGGCTCGATTTATCGTACGACGCCCTCGACGACGTTCAAGTGGCGCTCGACGCGCTCCTCGAGACCGACGCGTATGCGGGAGGCCCGGACGTCACCGTCGAGATCGGCCTGGCCGACGGCGGTCTCGACTTGACGGTCGGGCCGCTCGAGCCGGGCGCCCTCGCGCGTGGGCTAGGGCGCGACAGCGAGGAGAGCGGGGTCGGGCTTGCCCGGCTGCTCGAGACGCTGACAACCGGGTTCGAGGTGGAACGACGTGACGGGGGCGACTGGGTTCGAATGCGAAAGTCCGTGCCGGGCGTTTCCGGAAGTGGGGGGTGAGGGCGACGGACAAGAACGACAAGGAACTGCTGCGCCGCTACCACCAGCGGGGGGATCTCGAGGCGCGCGAGCGGCTGATCGAGCAGTACCTCCCGCTCGTCCGCTCCCTCGCCCGACGCTACTCCTACCGGGGCGAGCTCCTAGAGGACCTCGTCCAGGTCGGCTGCATCGGACTGATCAAGGCGATCGACCGCTTCGACGTGGAGCGGGGGGTCGAGCTGACGACGTACGCGACGCCGAACATCATCGGCGAGATCAAGCGCCACTTTCGGGATAAGGGCTGGTCGGTGCGTGTCCCGCGTGGGCTGCAGGAGCTGAACGTCCGCCTTTCGCGGCTGATGGAGGAGCTGACGGTGCAGCTCGAGCGTTCGCCGACGATCGCCGAGCTCGCCAAGGCGGCCGGGGTCGAGGAGGAGGACGTGCTCGAGGCGCTGGAGACCGGACAGGCGTACGCGACGCTCTCGCTCTCCGCGCCGTCGGGCGGCGAGGAGGGTGACGACCTCGACCCGCTCGAATCGCTGGGGCAGCTCGAGCACGAGTACGAGGTGAGCGAGGACCGGGCCGTGTTGGCTCCCGGGCTCAAGGTGCTCGACGACCGGGAGCGTCGGATCCTGCACCTGCGCTTCTTCGACGGCCTGACGCAATCGCAGATCGCCCAGCAGGTCGGGATCTCGCAGATGCACGTTTCGCGGCTGATCCGCCGGGCGCTAGAGAAGATCCGGGACGAGATCGCCGTCGAGCCCGAGGAGGCAACCGGTAACGGTGTGTCACCCGGCTAGCCGGGGCTAGGACTTACTCGCGCGTCTAATCGCGGGTCCCGACCCGCCCCCTGCTCGGGTTCAGCCTATCGCCGAAACTCGCGCGGGTGGCGCGCGGAATGCGCCGGAACGGTGGCGCTACGATCGCAGGATGCGCACGACCGACGAGTTGCGCGAGGGGTTTCTCTCCTTCTTCGAATCAAAGGGCCACCAGCGGCGTCCGTCGGGCTCGCTCGTGCCGGCGACGTTCGATCCGTCCGTCCTCCTCACGACGGCCGGAATGCAGCCGCTGAAGCCGTACTTCCTCGGCCTCGAGGCCCCGCCCGGAGACCGCCTGACCACCGTGCAAAAGTGTTTCCGCACTACGGACATCGATGAAGTCGGCCTGACAGCTCGCCACCTGACGTTCTTCGAGATGCTCGGCAACTTCTCGCTCGGCGACTACTTCAAAGACGGGGCCGTCGACCTCGCCTGGGAGTTCGTCACCGAGCATCTTCGCTACCCGAAGGAACAGCTTTGGGCGACCGTCTTTGCGGGCGACCCGGAGCTTCGCCTCGACCGCGACGAGGTCGCCGTGCGCGCCTGGGAGCGGGTCGGGGTGCCGGCCTCGCGGATCGTCGACCTCCCCCGAAGCGAAAACTTCTGGCAGGCCGGCCCGACCGGCCCCTGCGGCCCCTGCTCCGAGCTCTACTTCGACCGCGGCCCCGAGCACGGCTGTGATCGGCCGGAGTGCGCGCCCGGCTGCGAGTGCGACCGCTTTCTGGAGTTCTGGAATCTCGTCTTCATGGAGTTCGATCTTGCAGACGACGGCTCGCTGATGCCGCTTCCGCAGCAGAACATCGACACGGGCGCCGGCGTGGAGCGGAACGCGGCTCTCCTGCAGGGCGTCCACTCGGTTTACGAGACGGACGGCTTCCAGACGTTCATGGCGTGGGTCGAGGCGGAGACCGGGACGCGTTATGGCGAGTCGGAGGAGGCTACGAAGGCGCATCGCGTCCTCGCCGACCATGGCCGCGGAATGACCTTCCTCGTCGCGGACGGCGTGACGCCGTCGAACGAAGGCCGCGGCTACATCCTGCGGCGCGTCATCCGCCGAGCGGTGCAGCACGGGAGCCGCATCGGGCTGGAGAGCCCGTTCCTCGGGCGTCTAGCCGACGTGGTCGCCGAGCGGATGGCAGCGGTCTACCCCGAGCTCGCCGCGCACCGGCGTGAGATTCGCGACGTCCTCACCGGCGAGGAGGAGCGCTTCGCGCGCACGCTCGAGCGAGGCCAGCGACTCTTCGACGAGGTCGCCGAGCGCGGCGAGATCGGAAGCGAAGACCTGTTCCGCCTGCACGACACTTACGGCTTCCCTGTCGAGCTGACGCGAGAGCTTGCCAGGGAGCGTGGGATTCCGCTCCACGATGAGGACTTCACGCGTCTCATGGAGGAGCAGCGCACGCGCTCACGCAGCGCGGCCGGCTCGGGCGCCGGCGCCGAGCGCGCCGCCGACTTTGCTCGTGAGGCGGGGTTCGCGACGGAGTTCGTCGGCTACGAGAAGACGGACGTTCTCACCCAGCTCGGGGCCCTCGAGCCGCTCGATGACGGCGCGTTCCTGGCCAAGCTCCGTGAGTCGCCTTTCTATGCGGAGGGTGGCGGCCAGGTGACGGACATGGGCTGGCTCGAGAAGGACGGCGCGCGCGCCGAGCTGGCGGCCGCCTATCGGTTCGGCGACGACCAGGCGCTCGTCTTCCAGGGCGAGGGATTCGATGCCGGCGACCGCGTGCGGGCGGTCGTCCCGTGGCGCGTCCGTTTCCCGACGATGGCCAACCACACCGCGACCCACCTGCTGCACCAGGCGCTCCGGGAGGTGCTGGGCGACCACGTGCGCCAAGCGGGCTCCGCAGTCCGCCTCGACAAGCTCCGCTTCGACTTCACCCACGGCCAGGCGCTCTCGCCCGAGGAGCGGGACGGCGTCGAGGAGCTCGTGAACGAGCGGGTGTTCGAGAATCTGCCCGTGCACGCGTTCCTGACGCCACTCGACGAGGCCAAGCGCCTAGGTGCGACGGCGCTCTTCGGCGAGAAGTACGGCGACATCGTTCGCGTCGTCGAGGTGCCCGGCTTCTCACGCGAGCTCTGCGGCGGGACGCACGTGCGAACGACGGCCGAGATCGGTCCCTTCGTGCTCCTCTCGGAGGGCTCCGTTGGGTCTGGAATCCGCCGGATCGAAGCCGTCACGTCTGGGGAGGCGTTCGCCCTCCTGCGCGCTCGAGCCCGCGAGGCGGAGGAGCTCCGGCAAGAGCTCGAGCAGGCGCGCAAGGAGAGCAAGGCCCCGCCGGAGGCCATGGCCTTTGCGGGGCCCAGCCTCGTCGATGAGCGACGAAGCCGCGCAGGTGACGTCGCGGTGATCGTCGCCGAGACGACTTCGGCTTCCGCGGACGAGCTTCTGGAGCTCTCCGACCGGCTGATGCAAGAGCACACGCCCGCGGCAATCGTTCTCGGCGCACGTGAGGACGGGCGCGTCCACCTCGTCGTGAACCTCGACCGGTCGCTTGAGGAACGCGGGCTCGACGCCGTGAAGGTCGTCCGCGAGGCGGCCGCGCTCGTCGGCGG
>JACCXC010000130.1 GCA_013697275.1 Actinomycetota bacterium
ATCGGCAAGACGCTTTGCATCAACCCGGGGAGCTCCTACGAGCAGGGCGAGCTTCTCGGGGCCGTCGTCGACCTCGACGGCGGCAAGAAGGTCAAGAGGTTCGTCCTCACGAGCGGATAAGGAGGAAACGGAATGGCGACAGTTGCTGGAGAGCCGGGACGCTACGAGGAGAAGGGACTCTTCGCGCGGACGGCGACGGGGCTCGTGCGGGGATGGTCGGTGTGGGACGGGTTCGTCTACGCCGCCTTCTCGATCAATCTCGTCACCCTCGGGCTCTATGCCTTCTCCTTCGCCCCGTTCATCCCCGAGCAAGGCCTGCTCTGGGCCGTCGTCCTCTCGGGGGCGTACCTCGTCTTCCAGGCGATCACGTACTCGTCGCTGATCGCCGCGATGCCGAGAGCGGGCGGTGATTACATCTGGATCAGCCGCGTCCTCGGCGGCGGCATCGGGTTCGTCCTGGCCGCTGCGGGGTGGTGGTTCATCCTCTGGCACTGGGTTCCGATCTACGCGAACATCCTCAACATCGAGGTGTTCGGCCCGATCTCGGCGATCATCGGCTGGGAGCGCGGGATCAGCTTCTGGGCCGAGCCGTGGGGGATCTTCGTCGCGTCCGTGATCGTGGCGGCCGGGGCGTCGGTCCTCGTCGCCCTCGGCCTGCGCACCTACGCGCGTTTCCAGAAGATCTGCTTCTACGGTGGGCTCGTCGGCCTTGCGGTCATGTTCGTCCTGCTCCTCGTCCATTCGAAGAGCGACTTCATCTCGGCGTACAACGACCGCGCGCCCGACCTGTACGGGTCGCCGACGTACGAGGCGACGCTGGCCGCGGGCCAGTACGACTCCGGGAACGTCGGCTCCTTCGCCTTCACCGGGATCTTTCTCCTGATCCCGTTCATCCTCTTCTTCAACCTCTGGTCGAACTGGGGGGCCACGCTCTACGGCGAGGTTCGCGGGGCCTCCGACTTCCGGAACAACGTGAAGGCGATGGGCGGAGCGCTGCTCGCCACGACGGCCGTCGCGGCGATCTTCCTGCTCCTCTTCGCGAAGACGTTCGGCTGGGACTTCTACAACGGCGCGAACAACGCCTACTGGGGCGGCGCGGAGGGCGGCCCGGGATTCTGGCCGTACCCGGGGATGATGGCCGCCTTCTTCTTCGACAACGCCGTGCTTCAGTTCCTCGTGATCGGGCTGCTCTCGCTCTGGTTCTTCGGCTGGATGGGAAGCGTCTTCCTCTCGTCGACGCGAGTCGTGTTCGCGACGGCGTTCGACCGCGTCCTCCCGGAGTGGGCGGCGAAGGTCGGGCGAAACGGCGTTCCAACAGGCGCCCTCGCGTTGATGCTCGTTCCCGCGATCCCGATTGCGGCCTTCTACGCGTGGGACGGCGACGGGTTCCGAACCTGGACGCTCAACGCGACGCTCGTGATCGCGATCACCTTCCTCGGGTCGGCGGTCTCCGCCGCGGTCTTTCCCTGGAGGCGGCCGGAGATCTACAACGCGTCGCCGATCGCCAAGTACCGCGTCGCGGGGATCCCGCTGATCACGGTCGCGGCGGTGCTCTTCTCGGCCATCCTGCTCTTCAGCCTCTGGCAGTGGTGGCGCGACGACCGCTACTTCGTGAACGACCGCGACTCGTTCATCTACCTCGGCTGCATGTACCTGCTCGCGATCGCCATCTACTTCGGCTCCCGCCTCTGGCGGAAGCGCCAGGGGATCGACATGGGCATGGTGCAGAGGGAGATTCCCGCCGAGTAGCGCCCCTCGGGTGGGGCCGGCGCGCGTCGTCGGCCCCGCCCGATCAGTAGGTTCTCTGGCGAGATGAGCGTCAAGGCCGAGGTCGTCCGCAGCGTCGAGGTCCCGACCCGGATCGTCCATGGTCCGGGCTCGCTCGCGCGCCTCGGCGAGGTGGTGCGCGGGCTTGGGATCGAGCGGCCGCTCCTCGTCACGGACGCGGGCGTGGCGGCCGCCGGGCTTGCCGGCCGGGCGCTCGAGCGGCTCGACGGCGCCGTCCTCTTCGACGGCGTGCAGGCGAACCCGGACATCGAGCTCGTCGCCCGTGCGAGCGCGGTCTATCGGGAGGAGGGCTGCGACGGGCTCGTCGCTCTCGGGGGCGGCTCGGCCATGGACACGGCCAAGGCGGTCGGCGTCGAGGTCGCGCACGGCGGCTCCATCCGCGAGTACGAGTACGGCCAGACGCCGCTCTCGGAGCGGATCCCGCCGCTCGTCGCCGTGCCGACCACGTCTGGCACCGGGAGCGAGGTGACGCTCTGGGCGGTCATCACCGACCACGAGCGGCAGCTCAAGTTCAACGTGGGCGGGACGCCGCTGATCGGGCCCCATGTGGCGCTCGTCGACCCTGAGCTGACGCTCGGCCTTCCGGCGGCGGTGACCGCCCAGACCGGGATGGACGCGCTCTCGCACGGGATCGAGTGCTACACGTGCGACTACAACCAGCCCTTCAACGACGCCGTCGCGCTCGCGGCGATCGAGCTGGTCGGCCGCTGGCTCCGCGAGGCTTACGAGGACGGCTCGAACCTGGAGGCTCGCGCGCAGATGTCGGCGGCTGCGACGCTCGGCGGCCTGGCCTACGGGACGGAGAGCGCGGGCGCCGCGCATGCGATGAGCCAGTCCGCGGGTGGCGCCCACGACTGCCCGCACGGCGCGCTGACCGCCCGCGTGCTCGGCCCGGTGTGCGAGTTCAACGCCCCCGCGGCGCCCGAGCGCTACGCGCGGATCGCTCTTGCGCTCGGGGCCGAGATCCACGGCCTGGATCCGCTCGAGGCCGCCGGTGCCGGCGTAGAGGAGGTCTACCGCCTGGCGGAGGACCTCGGCATCCCGACCCTGGAGGAGCTCGGCTTCTCAGAGGAGGAGATCCCCCTCCTCGCCCGGATCGCCCACGAGGATCCGCAGACGATCGGCAATCCGCGCCCGGTGGAGATCGCCGACTACGAGGAGATCTGGCGAAAGGCGTTCACCCGATGAGTCGAGGCGTCAGCCCCTTCTGGGCCGGGCAAGCCCGGCCCTTACAGATCGTTTCGGGAAATTCCTGGTGTAGGGGCGGCGCGCGCCCCGGCCGCGTCCCGGCGGGCGCGCGGTGAGCACCCAGACCACAGAGGCGTCGATGTACATCGGCGGCGCGTGGGTAGAGAGCGAGTCGGGCGCGCGCTTCGACGCGACGAGCCCGGCCACCGGCGAGACGATCGGCTCCGTCCCGGAAGGGACGCGCGAGGATGCGAAGCGCGCGATCGCAGCTGCGAACGCGGCCGCGCGCGAGTGGGCTGCCCGCTCGGCCTTCGAGCGCGCCGCGGCGCTCGAACGAGTCGCCGACGCGATCCGCGAGCGGCGCGACGAGCTCGCGCGAACGCTGACGCTCGATCAGGGCAAGCCGCTCAAGGCCGAGGCCTACGGCGAGGTCGACGAGCTGATCGAGTACTGGCGCGGAGCGGCCGCGGAGGCCATCCGCATTGAGGGCTTGATGCCTCCCTCCGCAGACGCGGAGAAGCGGGTGCTCGTCTACCGCGTCCCGAAGGGCGTGGTCGGCGTGATCACGCCCTGGAACTGGCCTTACACGATGCCGGCCGAGATCGTCGCGCCCGCGCTCGCGGGCGGGAACGCGGTCGTCTGGACGCCGGCCTCCTCCACGGCGCTCTGCTCGGTCAAGCTCGCCGAGTGCGTGGTCGACGCCGGCCTTCCGGCCGGGGTCTTCAATCTCGTCACCGGCCCGGGGCGCGAAGTGGGGGACGAGATCGCGTCGAGCCCGGGGACGCACGCGGTCGGGTTCATCGGCTCGACGGAGACCGGCATGCGGGTAGCCGAGCGCGCCGCCGGCAAGTCGCTCCTCCTGGAAATGGGTGGGAACGGTCCGCTCGTCGTGCTCGAGGACGCAGACGTCGACGCCGCCGTCGAGGCGACGCTCACGGCCTCATTCCTCTGCGCCGGCCAGAGCTGCACGGCCGGAGAGCGCTTCCTCGTGCACGAGGCGGTACAGGACGAGTTCGTCGAGAAGCTCACCGCCCGGATGGGCGAGATCCGGCTCGGCGACCCCTTCGCCGACGATACGACGATGGGCCCGCTGAACAATGAAGCGACGGCGGCGAAGATGGACGCGCACGTCGGCGACGCGCTCGAGCGTGGCGCCACCCTGGTCGCAGGCGGCTACCGCGCGGACGGGTTTCCGACGAAGCTCTTCTGGGAGGCGACCGTCCTCGACGGCGTGACAGAGGAGATGGCGGTCGCGCGCGAGGAGACCTTCGGCCCGGTCGTCCCGATCTCGACTATCCGATCTGACGACGAGGCGCTCGCGGTGATCGACAGCTCTCCGTTCGGCCTGCTCGCGGCGGTCTTCACGCGCGACCTGTCCCGCGGACTGCGCTTCGCCGAGTCGGCGCGGGCCGGCTGGGTGAACGTCAACGACTCGACGAACTACTGGGAGAGCCACCTGCCGTTCGGGGGGCGCTCCGGGTCGCGCAGCGGCGTCGGGCGCGTCGGCGGCCGCTTCTCGCTCGAGGCGCTCACGGAGCTGAAGACGGTCATCCTCAACCTTGGCTGAGCTCCCGCGCCGCGCGGACGTCGTGATCGTCGGCGCGGGGATCGTCGGCTGCTCGGTCGCTGCCGAGCTGACCCGCCTCGGAATCACCGACGTCGTCGTCTGCGACCAGGGTCCGCTGCCGGTGACGGGCGGGTCGACCTCGCACGCGCCGGGGCTCGTCTTCCAGACGAACCCGTCGAAGACGATGTGCGAGCTCGCGCAGCGCTCGGTCGGGCGGTACACGGAGCTCGGCGCGTTCCTCGGCGTCGGCGGGATCGAGGTCGCGGCCACCCCGGAGCGCCACCAGGAGCTGAAGCGCCGTCACGGGCTCGCGACGTCGTGGGGCCTCGCGTCGGAGCTCCTGACGCCCGAGCAGGTGGCCGAGCGCATCCCGCTCCTCGACCCGTCGAGGATCCACGCCGGGTATCACGTCCCGAGCGACGGTGTCGCTCGTGGGGTCGACGCGTGCGCGGCGCTCGCTGACGAGAGCAACGCCCGCTTCGTCGGCGAGACCGCCGTCACGGGGATAAACGTCGCCAACGGTCGCGTGCGCGCCGTCGAGACTTCGGCCGGGCGGATCGAGACCGACCTGGTGGTCGTCGCGGCAGGGATCTGGGGCCCACTCGTCGGCCGGATGGCCGGCATCCAGGTGCCGCTCTACCCGGTCGAGCACCAGCTCGCCTGGACGACCCCTGTGCGCGAGCTGGCCGGCGAGAAGGACGAGGCGGTGCGCCACCCGATCCTCCGCCACCAGGACAGCTGCATGTACTTCCGCCAGCGCGGCGAGCGCTACGGCGTCGGCTCCTACCAGCACCGGCCGCTGCTCTTCGACCCCGAGGACATCCCGAGCCACGCCGAGGCGCCGGTCATGCCGACGATGCTCCGGTTCACGCCCGAAGACTTCGAGCCCGCCTGGCGCGACGCAGTCGAGCTCCTCCCGCCGCTCGACCAGACCGAGCCAGCCGAGGCGATGAACGCGATGTTCTCCTTCACGCCCGACGGGAACCCGCTGCTCGGCGAGACGCCCGGGGTTGCCGGGTTCTGGCTCGCCGAGGCGGTCTGGGTCACGCACGGGCCGGGAGTGGGGTGGGCCGTCGCCGAGTGGATCGCGAACGGCACGCCACCGCTCGACCTGCGCGAGTGCGACGCGAACCGCTTCGAAGCGCACGTCTCGACCCCCGCGTACGTCCGCGCCCGCGCTGCGACGGCCTACGACGAGGTCTACGACATCATCCATCCGCTCCAGCCGATGGAGGAGCCGCGGCCGATCCGCGTCTCGCCCTTCTACGGTCGCGAACGCGAGCTCGATGCCGTCTTCCTCGAGGCGAACGGCTGGGAGCGGCCGCACTGGTACGAGGCGAACGCATCGCTGGCAGACGGCGCTGAGCCGCCGGGCCGCGACGCCTGGGCCGCCCGCTACTGGTCACCGATCGTCGCGGCCGAGGCCCTGGCGACGCGCGAGCGCGGCGGGCTCTTCGACATGACCTCGTTGAAGCGCGCCGAGGTGGCCGGGCCGGGGGCGCTCGGCCTTCTCCAGCGCCTGACGACGAACGAGCTAGACCGCCCGCCGGGCTACGTCACCTACACCCTGATGCTCGACGAGCGGGGCGGGATCCTCTCCGACGTCACAGTCGCGCGTCTGAGCGAAAGCCGGTTCCAGCTCGGCCTGAACGGGCCGAGGGACGTCGAGTACCTGCGGCGCCAGGCGCCGAGCGACGTCGACGTCGCCGACACCACCGGCGCGACCTGCTGCATTGGGCTCTGGGGCCCGTTCGCGCGTGAGGCCCTGCAGCCGCTCACGCACGACGACGTCTCGCATGAGGGCTTCGGCTTCTTCCGAGCGCGCGAGCTCTTCGTCCGCGACGTTCCGGTCACCGCCCTTCGGCTTTCCTACGTGGGCGAGCTCGGGTGGGAGCTCTACGCGCCGGCCGATTTCGGACGGCGACTCTGGGATGTCCTCTGGGAGCAAGCGGCCGAGCACGGCCTCGTTGCCGCGGGCCGCGGCGCGTTCAACGCGATGCGCCTGGAGAAGGGCTACCGCTCCTGGGGCACGGACATGTGGTCGGAGCACGACCCTTACGAGGCTGGCCTCACCTTCGCCGTCAACCAGGAAAAGGGCGACTTCGTCGGGCGCGCGTCGCTCGAAGGTCGAAGCGAGCCCAAGCGGCGGCTCGTCCCCATGACGCTCGACCGGGTTGTCATGGGCAAGGAACCCGTCTGGGCAAACGGCGATCGGGTCGGATTCGTCACGAGCGCAGACTGGGGCCACTCGCTCGGCACGGGAATCGCCTACGCCTGGCTCCCGGCAGAGTTGGCAGACGAGGGCCAGACGGTCGAAGTGGAGTATTTTCACGAGCGCTACCCCGCGAGCGTGGCCCCCGACCCGCCGTTCGACCCAGAGATGAAGCGCATGCGGCGGTAGGAGCCCGTATCGAGACGAAACCTTGAATTGCCTGAACGCGCTGGACGCCGCGATGCCGCGTCCTCAG
>JACCXC010000157.1 GCA_013697275.1 Actinomycetota bacterium
GCGAACAGGAACGAGACGAAGCACCTGAGCTACGGCGAGGGAACCCTGCGAGCGGAGCCGCTCGCGGAGGCGCTCAGGCGCTTCGCGCGGCCCGCGACGGTCATCTCGGAGTCGCCGGATCTCGAGAGCGACCGGGCGATCCGCTCGGTGCTCGTCGGCACGACGGCTTAGACTTGCCGAATGACCGAGCGCGGCGACGACCCGACCTTCATCCCGGCCCACCGGAGGCGGCTCGGGCTCGAGTCGTTCTTCGTCCGCCTAGTAGCGACCGGCGGGATCGTCGGGATCGGAACCGCCCTCGCCGCGATCCTCGACTCTCAGGATATCGCGGCGTGGATCATCGGGCTCGTCGTCGCGGCGCTCAGCGTCATCCTCGCCGCGATCCTCTGGTCTTCGCGAACGCTCTAGCGCTCTGTAAGCGGGCCGGACATGTCCGGCCCCTACAGGAGACCACGGGGACGAGCTTCCGCCCGCCCCCGCTTCCCATCGTCATTGCGAGATCTGTTGGACTACCTCGCCCGTTTCTTCCTCGTCGGCCGCGCGGGCGACGTCCGCCTGCGCGACGATGCCGACGAGCTGATCGCCTTCGACAACCGGGATCCGGCGCACCTGGTTCTGCGCCATGAGCTCCAGCGCCTCGCTCAGGGGGCTGTCGGGCTGGACGGTCACTAGGTCGCTCGACACGATCTCCCCGAGGGTCGTCGAGCTCGGGTCGCGGCCCTCCGCAACCACGCGGACGACGATGTCGCGGTCGGTCACGATGCCGACCACGCGGCCGCCCTCGACGATCGGCACGGGGCCGACGTCCTCCTGCGCCATCACGCGCGCCGCGTCCGCAACGCTCGCTGATCTCTCGCACGTCGTCGGGTTGCTGGTCATCACGTCTCTGATCGAACCCATGGTCCTCCTTACGATTGGGACTCCAGGCTCGTACCCTGTGGGAACGGACGGCAAAACCGTTTTCACGATCGGCCATGGCACGCGGACGGGCGAGGAGCTGGTCACGTCCCTCGTCTCCGCTGGGGTCGGAACGCTCGTCGACGTTCGCCGCTTTCCCGCGTCGCGCCGGCACCCGCAGTTCAACCGGGAGGAGCTCACTGCGAGCGTCGAAGCCGCCGGAATCGCTCACCGTCACGCCGAAGAGCTGGGCGGGCGCCGAAGCGGTGAGCCCGGCGAGGAGCGTTTCGCGTGCATCCGAGTGGCGGCCTTCCGAAGCTACGCCGCGCGCATGGGCACCGCGCCCTGGCAGGAAGCGCTCGGGGCCGCTCTCCTTGAGGAAAGCCCTTGCTTCCTCTGCGCCGAGACCCGCTGGTGGCGCTGCCACCGGCGGCTGATCGCCGAGCTCCTGCACGCCCGCGGCCATGAGGTCGTCCATCTCCTCGGCGCGGGTGAGGCGCGCCCGCACCGCCCCTGGGAGATCGCGGAAGCGCGCGAAGGGCGGCTCTACGTCTGCGGCGAGCTAGTCGCCTGAGTCACGTCGGGGGTCGGATCGCGGTCGCAGCGCTCCTCGGCCGCTCCGCCCGGCTTCGAGAGGTTGTAAGCCGTGTTGACGAGCCCGACGTGCGTGAAAGCCTGCGGAAAGTTGCCCACGAGCCGCTTGGCGTGCGGGTCGTACTCCTCGGACAGGAGCCCGAGGTCGTTCCGCAGCGCGAGGAGCTTCTCGAAGGTGCGGCGCGCCTCGTCGTGGCGGCCGAGCAGAAAGAGGCAGTCGGCGAGCCAGAAGGTGCACGGGAGAAACGCGCCCTCGCCTGGCGGGAGGCCGTCCACCTCGGCGACCTCCGCGTCGATCGGGTAGCGGAGGACGAATCCATCCGAGCAGAGCTCCCGCTCGACCGCCTCGATCGTGCCGCGCACACGCGGGTCTTCGGCCGGGAGGAAGCCGACGAGCGGGATCATGAGCAGGCTCGCGTCCAGGATCTTGGAGCCGTACGACTGGACGAAGGAGCCGAGCTCCGTGTCGAACCCCTCCCGGCAAACCTCCTGGTGGATCTCGTGGCGGCAGCGTTTCCAGCGCTCCACGTCGCCGGGCCGCTCGTAGCGCTCGACGGCCTTCACGGCCCGGTCGAAGGCGACCCAGGCCATCACCTTCGAGTGGACGAAGTCGCGCCGCGGCCCCCGCACCTCCCAGATCCCCTCGTCGGGCATCCGCCAGAGGTCTTCGAGGTAGTCGAGCATCTTCACCTGGAGCGACCACGCAGTGTCGTACGGCTCGAGCCCGGCGCGGCGGGCCTGGTGCATCGCGTCCAGCACCTCGCCGTACACGTCGAGCTGCAGCTGATCCGAGGCGGCGTTCCCGGTTCGCACCGGCTTCGAGCCCTCGTACCCGGGAAGCCACGGGATCTCGAGCTCGGTGAGCCGCCGCTCGCCTGCAGCGCCATACATGATCTGCAGGTCGGCGGGGTCGCCGGCAACGGCGCGCAGAAGCCAGTCGCGCCACGCCCGCGCCTCGGCGGTGTAGCCCGACGTGAGGAGCGCGTAGAGCGTGAAGGTCGCGTCGCGAAGCCAGCAGAAGCGGTAGTCCCAGTTTCGGACGCCGCCGATCGCCTCCGGGAGGGACGTCGTGGGTGCGGCGACGATCCCGCCGGTCGGCGCGTAGGTCAGCGCCTTGAGAACCGTGAGCGAGCCGATCACGTCGTCGCGCCACTCGCCGTCGTACTCGCAACGCGAGGCCCACTCCATCCAGAAGACCTCCGTGTCCTCCAGTGCCTTGTCGGCCTCGAGCTCGCGTGGCGGCGCCTCGTTGGACGGATACCACGTGAGGACGAACGGCACGCGGTCTCCTTCGGAGACCGAGAACTCCGCGACGGTGGTCAGGTTCTCGCCCTGCGTCTCGATCGGCGTGCGCAGGCAGAGCGCGTCCGGGCCACCGACGCAGGCGAGCGTCCCGTTCAGGCGCCGGACCCACGGGATGATCGAGCCGTAGTCGAAGCGAATCACGAGCTCCATCCGCACCGGAACGCGGCCGCGCACGCCCTCGACGATCCGGATCACGTCGGGGTCGCGCTCGCGCGGCGGCATGAAGTCCACCACCCTGACGACGCCGTCCGCCGTCTCGAACTCCGTCTCGAGGACGAGCGAATGGCCGCGGTAGCGGCGCTCGACCTTCCGGATGTCGCCCGCGGGAGTCATGAGCCAGCGGCCGTGCTTCGGCTCGCCGAGGAGCGCGGCGAAGCAGGCGCCCGAGTCGAAGCGCGGCATGCAGAGCCAGTCGATCGACCCGTCCTTCCCGACGAGGGCCGCCGTCTGCATGTCGCCGATCAGGCCGTAGTCCTCGAGCGGCAGCGCCATGGCGCCATTCTGTCCGCTCGCGGCGAGGTTCAGACGGCGAGCGCCAACTGCTCCTGCCGCCGCGGCTTGGGAAGGGGCCGGCGGAAGCCGGAGGGCTCGAGGCCGTGCCGGTCGCGGATGCGGGAAAAGCGCGCGGAGAGCCCCTGCTGATAGGCCTTGGGCGCGTACGCCCGCTTGCCGTAGAGCTCCTCGTAGAGCGGGACTAGGTGCGGGTAGGCGCGCCCGACCCACGGCAGCACGTACTCGCGGATCGAGCTGCGCACGTGGAGGGCGATCGGCGCGGCGAAAGAGACGCCCGCCTCGACGCACGCGGCGACGACCTCCTCGAGGTGCTCCTCGTCGTCGGTGAGGCCCGGGAGGATCGGGGCGACGAGCACGCCGGTGCGGATCCCCGCGTCGGCGAACCGGGCGAGGATCTCGAGACGGCGCCGGCCGGGTGGAGTTCCCGGCTCGACGACCTTCCGCACGGCCTCGTCGAGCGTCCCCACGCTCATCGAGACCGTCACGTCCGCCCGCTCGGCCAGGCGCCGGAAGACGTCGAGGTCGCGCACGATCAACGTCGATTTCGTGAGCATCGAGAGCGGGTTGCCGAAGTCGGCGAGCGCCTGGACAGCTCCCCGGGTCAGCCTGTAGCGGCCCTCGCAGTGCTGGTAGGGGTCGGTCGCGGTCCCCATCGCGATGTGCTCCCCGTCCCACCTCGGCGACGCGAGCTCGCGACGGAGCACCTCGACCAGGTTGGTCTTGACGACGATCCGCGAGGAGAAGTCGTCACCGATCCCCATGTCGAGATACGAGTGGAAGGCACGGGCAAAGCAGTAGTGGCAGCTGTGTGTGCAGCCGCGATACGGGTTGATCGTCCAGCGGAAGGGCACGCGGCTCACCTCCGGGACCTTGTTGATCGCCGTCTTGCAGGTGTCCTCGAGGTACGAGGCGCGAGCCACCCCTCCAGCTTACGCGAACGTATGTTCGGTTCGCAAACTCAGGCGGCGGGCCGGAGGCCTTCGATCTCGCGGTTGACCGCGAGGCGCTCGAGGGCATGGGCCTCGATCTGGCGGACCCGCTCGCGCGTGAGGCCGAGCTGGCGGCCGATCTCCTCCAGGGAATGTGGATCGTCGCCGTCGCCGATCCCGTAGCGCAGGCGGATCACCTCGCGCTCGCGGTCCGGTAGCCCCGCCACGGCGAGGCGAAGCGCTTGCTCGCCGAGGTTCACCGTCACCTCTTCATCGGGCTGCCTCTGATCGGCGGCGAACAGATCGCCAAAGGCCGTACCGCCCGCCTCGTCACCCATCGGCTTGTCGAGGCTCGCGACCGCGCGCGCCGCCGCGCGGACTTCCTTGACCTGTTTGACGGAGAGCCTGGCCACCTTGGCGAGCTCCTGGTCGGTCGGCTCGCGCTCGAGCTTCGTCGCCAGTTCGCGCGTGGCCCGGGCGAGGCGCTGCTCGCGTTCGACGATGTGCACCGGTATCCGGATCGCGCGCGCCTTGTTCGCGACCCCCCGCTGCACGGCCTGGCGGATCCACCAGGTCGCGTACGTCGAGAACTTGTAGCCGCGCCGCCAGTCGAACTTCTCGACCGCGCGGATGAGCCCGATGATCCCTTCCTGGATCAGATCGAGCAGCGAGAGCCCGTGGCCCTGGTACTTCTTGGCGATCGAGACGACCAGCCGCAGGTTCGAGTTGACCATCTTGTCCTTGGCCACCTTGTCCCCACGCTCGATCAGCTTGGAGAGCGCCACCTCCTCTTCCGCCGTCAGGAGCGCGTGCCGGCCCACCTCGTTCAGGAAGAGCTGCAGCGCGTCGGTCGTCGACACCGCGAGATCTCCGTTCAGGTACGTCGCGTCGACGGCCTCTCGCCCGCAGTCGTCGGTCACCTCGATCCCGCGCTCCTCGAAGCGCTCGTACATCCCTTCGACCTCGTCCTCCTCGAGCTCCAGCGAGCCGATCAGCTGGTGGAACTCGCTGAGATTGATGCAGCCCTGCTCCTCGCCGCGGTCGAGGAGCGCCTCGACCTGGGCGGTTGCGACCTGCTCGTGCGTCTGCTCCGTGGTCACAGGTCCCTTATCCCCCTATTGCGGGCTGGCTACTCCCCCGGTTTGCCCCGATCGAGCCAGCCATCACGAACGCAATCGCGACGAGTTCGAGCGTTCCGAGTCGCTGGCTCAGGAAAATCGCGCCGCAGAGCGCGGCCACGGCCGGGCCGAGGCTCATGAGGATCCCGAAGGCGGACGTGCGCAGGCGCCGAAGCGCGGCCAGCTCCAGGACGTATGGGACGACCGACGCGAGGATCGCGACCACGAGGCCGAGGAGGAGCAGGCGCGGCGACACGAGCGCGGTCCCGCCCGAGGCGAGGCCGAGCGGCGCCGTCAGAACGGCGGCAATACCCATGGAGACGGCCAGGCCGCGCTGGAGCGGCCACGTCGCTCCGAGCCGCTTGCCGATCAGGATGTAGGCGGCCCAGAAGACGCCGGCTGCGAGCGCGATCAGGAGGCCGAGGCGGTCGACGTCCACGGTCGGGCTCCCGAGGAGGGCCACTCCCGCTCCCGCGAGGACGATCCAGACGAAGTCGAGCCTGCGCCGCGAACCGGCGACGGCGAGGGCCAACGGCCCGAGGAACTCGACGGTCACGGCGACTCCGAGCGGCACCCGGTCGATCGCGAGGTAGAAGAGCGAGTTCACGCAGGCCAGCGCGATGCCGAGGCCGACCGCGTAGCGAAGGGGGCCGGCGATCCAGCGCGAGCCCCGGCGGGGCCGGGCGAGCAGCGCGAGAACGACGGCGGCGAAGGCGGTCCGGACCCAGACCGTTCCGAGCGCGCCTGCCTCCTCGAAGAGCGTGGTCGCGAGGGCCGCCCCGCCCTGCACGGAGAACGCGGCGGCGATGAGCAGAAACGGGGCGGGCACGCGGCCGAGCGCCGCTCCTCGGCCTGGCCCGGCCTCGATCTCCGCCACGGTCGCCACCCCGGCCGATCGTATGTGGCGTCCGCCCTTCGCCCGCTCCACGTCCCCTCGTGCGGGGGATGGCAGCAGCTCGCCGGGGCGCCGAGGTGTGTTCAAGAAAGGAGACTCGAGCCAGCTCTCCCGCGGCCGGGGCGCTCGGACTACCCGATGCCCAACTCGCCGCGTTCCGCTTTCGCCGCTCGCCGCTTCGTCTCGCCCGCCTTCGCGGTCGCCGTCGTGCTTGCGCTCGTCTCGATCGGAGCCGCCGGAGCAGCGCCGAGCGCGCCAGTTCTCATCGCGCCCGGCGAGGGCGCATCGCTCGAGGCGCTTCCCGTCTTCGCCTGGCAGCCGGTCACCGGCGCGGAGCGCTACGAATGGGAGTTCTCCGCGGACGCAGGCTTCAACTCGACGCTCGAGTCCCGCAGCACGCGGAACACGCGCGCCACGATCAAGACGACGGTCACGAACGGCCGCTACTACTGGCGAGTCCGCGGGGTCACCGCGGGCGGCGAGCTCGGCGCCTGGTCGCAGACGCGTACGTTCCAGATGGCGTGGACGGGACGTCCCGCGCTCCTCAGTCCGGCCCACGGCGCGACGCTCACGTACCCCATGGACGCCTTCAAGCTCTCCTGGTCGCCCGTACCGGGAGCGAGCGAGTACCTCGTCCGCGTCGCGACCGACCCGGCGCTCGGGTCGGTCGTCTGGGCGCAGGGCCCGGTGAAGACCGCCGCGACGAGCTTCACCCTCTCCTCCCCCCTCGCTCCGGGCACGTACTACTGGGGCATCACTCCGCTCGACGCAGAGGGGCACGCCGGCCCCGCGTCGCCGGTCGCCTCCTTCGGCTGGAGCTGGCCGTCCACGACGACGACTGAGTTCACAGACCTGGCCGCCGCCCCCGAGATCGTCGATCCGTACCTCGCCTGGGCACGGGTGCCGGGCGCGGCCGGCTACGAGGTCGAGGTCAACTCGTCCTTCGATTGGGCGCCGGGCTCGAAGGTCTGCTGCGACCCGCTTCGGTTCGGGAGCGACGCCACGACGATCGGCACTTCGCACGCACCGCTCGAGCAGCTCGACAACAACACGTACTACTGGCGCGTCCGCGCGATCGACCCGGGCGGGAACGCCGGCCTCTGGAACGGCGGGCCCTCGTTCGCGAAGACGTTCGCGAACGTCCCGCCCACCCCCGCCCCGAGCGTCAAGAACCTGCGCCTGCGGGACAATCTCGGCGACGCGCTGAGCGGCGTCGACCCGGGGACCGTCTCGTATCCGCTCACCACGGGAGTGCCCGTCCTCGCCTGGAACCCGGTTCCCGGCGCCTCGGGCTACCAGGTCGACGTCACGCTCCACGACGGGAGCGGCTGCGACTGGTCGTATCCCGGTTTCGAGCACTGGGTCAAGTACACGTCGACGAACGCCTGGACGCCGCTCGGCTCCGGCTGGGGTGGCGTGAAGCCGTTCCCCGACCCGCTCGCCGTCTCGAGCGACGGGATCACCTCGCTCGAGCCTGGCCACTCGTACTGCGTCCGCGTCCGGCCCGTCGACCGCGCGTCCACGAGC
>JACCXC010000165.1 GCA_013697275.1 Actinomycetota bacterium
GGTCATCCCACAGCCGAGCGTCACCCCCGCTTCGCCGCCCGCAGCGGGCGGAGCTACCGATGCGGAGCCCGGAGTGGGAACACCCGAGCGTCCTCCGACACAGCATTCCGTCCCCGTGATGCCTGCACCCAAGGCTGCAGTGGAGAGCCCTCCGGTTTCGAGGGCGCCTTCTGTCCGGGGCAGGGCTCGACACGAGCCTGACGGCGCGCGGCCACGCACGCGGGCTCCGAGGCAGAACGTGCGTCCGAGGGCCGTTCGAGAGGCCACTCAGACCATGCGGAGGAACGCCGTTGCCGCGGAGGCCGAGCCCACGGTCACGGCCTCGACCTTGCCGCGGGCCGGCGGGCGGGATGGGCCGCCCCTGCTCCTCGCGTCTCTCGGGATCCTCGGGCTCGGCGGGCTCCTCTTCGGCCTACGCGGGCTTTCGACCGCGAAGGCACAGGCGGTATCGAAGCGCCTCGACGCTTCCGCCCCCGAGGCGCTCCAACGTTCGGAGCCCCACGATGAAGCTCGGACGCCATTCCACGCGATCGAGCTCGAATCCCGCGCGCTCGAGCGCCGCTCCGAGCGCGCGGCCGTCGCGAAGCCCGACGTGCGTCGCATTCCGGGCGAGCAAGAGGTCGCGATCCTTGAGCCATTCGACTGGGTGCCGCTGGTTCGGCGTATAGATCGAGACGGTGCCGCCCGGCACGAGGACGCGCAGCGCCTCCCCGAGCATGCGCTCGAAGGTGACGTCCTCGAGATGCTCGACGAGGTCGGCTGCGACGACCTTGTCGAACCGGGCGTCCTCGAACGGAAGGTCGCTCGCATCGGCGATCTCGAAGCGCAGCATGGGAAAGAGCGAGGCCGCAAGCCCGACGGCCCGCTCCTCCGCGTCGACGCCGACGACGTCGCACGCGAAGGTCGAGAGGAAATGCGTCACCGCACCCCCTGCCGACCCCAGGTCGAGCACGCGCTCGCCCGGCGCCGGCTCCACGAGGTCGCGCACGGCCGACAAGCGAAGTCGCGTCCACGGCGTCTGCTCGAGGTACGCCGACGCCATCTTCGCCATGAACGCGTCGTCGTACGCCGCCGGGGCGCGCCCCACCAAGCCGAGCTTCACGAGCCCCTCACCGGGAGGAGCTCGTAGCGCCCGTCCTCGTATCCCGGTTCGACCGCGCGCAGGAACTCGGGCGGCCTGGACGCCTGCTTGTCGATAAGAACCCAACCGGCGTCGTAGTCGGCCAGCATCCGGCGCCGGTCGTCGTCGGTCAGATTCGACTGCGGCGAGAAGAACAGGATCACGTCGCGTTGCCGTTCGTACGGGCGGTTCTCCTCCGTGTCCGCAGCATGTGGCGGCGGCGTCGCCGCCACATAGACGTTGGCGAAGGCCGCAACTCGGTACGACGTCTCGACGGGCGCGAAGACCACGTCGCCGGCGTCCAGCCGCCCGAGCGCGGCGACGAGGCCAGGCGTCAGCCCGTGCCGATCCGAAGTTCCGGTTCGCTGAACCTCGGCCAGCCCGCCGACAGCGATCGGAAGGAGGAACGCCGTCGCCACGATCGCCGTCCAGCGTCCCGGCTCAAAGGTCAGCGCGCGCCTCCGGAAGAGCACGCCGCCGATCACCCCTAGCCCGCCTGACGCGAACGCGATCCAGAGCGGCCACGTCGGGCCACCTCGCTCGACCTCGTGCGAGAGCTCCGCGGCGTAGGCAAGCTCGAGCGCGATCCCGAGGCCAAGCGAGAGCGCAGCGCCTGCGAACCTGAGCCGGCCGATGACCACGGCTGCGCCGGCGATCGCGAACGGGATCGGGATGAACTGAGCGAGTCGCCGCGACTGCGAAATCGAGACGAGGTCCGAAAATCTGGTGAAGAGCTCAGGCACGAGCAGGATGGCGAGAGTCACTAGCGTTCCCGTGACCGCGAACAGCGCCCATGCGCGGCGAATCGCGAGCGCCAGGACGGCGAGCGCCGCGAGCCCCGCCACGACCACCGGGCCCGCACGAGTGATCGCCTGCGGCGCGGCGCGGTACCCGTCCCCGACAACCTGCAGCTGCTCGCCGTAGTGCGAAAGAGCGCGCGCCTCCTCGGCCGCCGTCGGCGCGTGCGAAGCGGTGCTGGTCACGACCGGCAGAAGCCAGAGGAAGAACGCGGCCGCGGGAAGGACGATCGCCGCGAGCGTCACGGCGGCCGCGGCTGCAGCGGCCCCCCTGGCAGCGTTGACGGCGATCCAGGCCACCAAGAACGCCGAGAGCGGAATGACGGCAAAGATCACGTACGTCGGGTGAACGACGGCGACGGCGAGCGACGCAGCCGCCAACGGGAGAAGGAGCCGCCTGTCCGAGCCGGGTCTAAGGCAGGCGAAGGCGAGGGCGAGCAGGATGGGCACGAGCAGGATCCGGGTCGCCGACGCCGGCAGCGAAAGCGAGTCGAAGGAGCCGATCCCGCCGCGGGAGAACCCGAGCTGCGCCACCTGGGCCACGAGCGTGGCGACTCCGCCTGCCCATGAGCCGAAAAGCATCCGGCCGGCGGCATAGGCCGCGACGAACCCGAGCGGAACGAGGAGCGCGGAGAGATGGAGGGTCGTAGCCCCCGCGTCCACACCGGCCAGCCGGGCGACGAGCGCGACGACGCCGTGCCAGAGCGGGAATGCGTACCCCGGGTGGAGGCCGCCGTCCCGGTACTCGTTGGCGACGTCCACCGAGGACAGGACGTCCGACTCGGCGATCTTCCGCGAACGTGCCAGGTGCATCAGCGCGTCCCCCGTCCCAACCGTCTGAGTGGCCCACCAGACGAGGCCGGCAAAGGCGACCGCGCCGGCCAGGAGGCCGCCCAGCGTGATCCATTCGGCCCGTGTGGGGGGCTCGGGCCGAGCCCGAAGCGCGGGGATGACGGCCAGTGCCGCGGCGAGCGCCATCATCCCGACCACGAGCGTGAGCGTTCCGTTCACCGCGAAGGTGACTGCGAAGGCGACGAACGCGACGCCGAGGCTGAGCGCGACCGACGCGCTCACGGCGAGAGCAGGCACGGCCGGCCACGCGATCGCCCTCAGC
>JACCXC010000167.1 GCA_013697275.1 Actinomycetota bacterium
CGATCGAGTACTACGCCGAGCGCGGGCATCGCAATTTCGCGGTGGTGACGCCGGGACGAACGATCCTCGAGAAGACCGTCGCGAACTTCACGGCCGGGCATCCGAAGAGCCTGGTCGGCGGGATGGAGGTGGAGCCGCTCCTGGTGACGGGTGAGAACTTCGCGACCGTCGACCACGCTGAGCCCGAGCGCGTGCGCCTCTACGTCTTCACCGTGCAATCGCTGACGAAGCCCTCCGGGAAGCAGGGCAAGCGAACCCACTCCTTCCACGAGTCGCTCGGGGACGCGTTCTACTCGACGCTGCAGGGATTCGACGACCTCGTGCTCTTCGCCGACGAGCACCATGTCTACTACGGCCCCGCGTTCTCGGACGCAGTGCGCGACCTCCGGCCTCACGCCCTCGTCGGGCTCACGGCAACTCCGCACAAGAAGACGCCGGACGAGCAGCTCATCTACCGCTATCCACTGGCAGCAGCGATAGCGGACCGACTGGTAAAGATACCCGTCCTCGTCGGACGAAAGGACGACCGCGGCGGCGAGACTCAGACGAAGCTCCAAGACGGCATCCGACTGCTCGAGGCGAAGCGCGCGGCGATGGAGAAGTGGTGCACGCTCGCGGACCGCCAGCCCGTGAATCCGATCCTGCTCGTGATCGCACAGACCATCGAGGGCGCGGAGGAGATCGCGGCGCTCGTCAAGGGCGAGCGGTTCTTCGAGGGCCGGTATGCCGACTCGGTGCTCACGGTCCACTCGAAGGCACCGGACGACGCGCTCGCCGCGCTCGAGCATGTCGAGGACCCGGAGAGTCCCGTGCGGATCATCGTCTCGGTCGGGATGCTCAAGGAGGGGTGGGACGTGAAGAACGTCTACGCGATCTGCTCGCTCCGGCCTCTTCTCTCCGACGTGCTCACGGAGCAGACGCTCGGGCGCGGGCTCCGGCTGCCTTGGGGCGAGTACACGGGCGTCCCGCTGCTCGACACGCTCGAGGTGCTGGCGCACGACCGCTACGAGGCGCTGCTCAAGAAGACGAGCGCGATCAACGAGGAGTTCGTGGACTACCGCACGCGGCTCGTCGTCCGTCGGGACGCCGAGGGGAACGAGACGGCTCACGTGGAGACGACCCCGGTCGACGTCGAGATCGTGATCGGCGAGCGCGACGGCGCGGTCGGGATCGCCGAGCAGGACGCGCGCGAGGGAGAGGCGGCCGAAGAGCTCCAGCAGCTGAACGAGGAGCTGCGCCCACGCGACGACCTTCCCGCTCTCGAGATCCCGCGCCTCAGGATGACGAAGGTGCAGCTCAAGTTCTCGCTGGCGGACATCACCGAGCTCGACGCGTTCGAGGCCCTCGGCCGGCGGCTCGCGTCGGAGCCCGAGGACGATCTGCGCCGGATGGAGCTGGGCGCGCGGATCGTGACCGGAAGCGACGGCCTGCGACGTACCGAGCTCGTGACGACGACCGGCGACCGGATCGTCTCGCAGGCCGAGGCCATCCCGCTCGAGGACGCGCGAGCGCGGCTCCTGGACGCGCTTCTCGGCGCTGAGATCGTGCCGCCACACGCCTCGGAGGCGAGCGCTGCCCGCCACATCGTCGACGCGTTTCTCCGTGGCCTTGGTGACGGCGCCGAGCGTGTCCTCAGCGCCTACCTCGATCGGGCCGCGGCAAGCCTCGTCGGAGCGGTGACGGCGGAGCATCGCCGGTTCGTGGGTCGTCCCGAATACGACGAGGTGATCGAGACGAGCGTCTTCGCGCCCGTGCGCGTCGCCCGCGCGAAGCGCTCGGAGAATCGGAGCGGAGCGTTCGAGCGCTCGGTCGGTTACGAGGGCTGGACCCGGTCGATGTACGTCCAGGTGTGGTTCGACTCCTCGACCGAAAGGACGCTCGCGACGATCCTGGACGACGCCGACGACATCCGGTATTGGGTCCGCCTCAACACCGGTGACCTGCCGATCCTCTGGCAGGGTGACGGTCGCGAGTACAACCCGGACTTCATCGCCCTCGACTCAGCCGGCACGCACTGGCTCGTCGAGTCGAAGATGGACAAGGAGCTCGAGAGCTCGGATGTGAAAGGCAAGGAGAACGCCGCGCTTCGCTGGGCCAACCACGTCTCGGCGAAGACCGGCGTCGCGTGGCGCTACCTGCTCGTGGGCGAGACGGACATCGCCACGGCACGCGGCTCGTGGAGTGCTCTTCGAGGCTCGTGAGATGACAGGCGACATTCCCTCGCACATCGTCCATCGGCCAGCAACATCGCCGTCAAGGTCATCACCCACTACGGCGACAAGGTGATGAAGGTCTACGAGGTGTAGCGGCCGTGGCGAGTGTGGACGCGATCACCATCAGGCTCGCCGGCGCGTATCGGATCCAGTGGCTCGACCGCTTGGTGCGTGACCTCGGGCCGCTCGTAGCTCTCAAGACCTCTGCGCGCGTGACGGTCGATCTCTCCGGGTTGGTGGCCGTCAGCCCGTCGGCGCTCGCACTGGTCACCGCTGTCCTCACGAAGGCCAGAGCAGACGGAGTGTTCGACGAGGGAAGCGTTCTGGTCTTTCCCAGCTCGCCGCCCGTCAGGAACTACTTGATGCGCATGGATCTGGTTCGTGTCGTCATGCCCGATACCGAGACGACGGAGCCATTCGTCAGGAACCCTCCTCTCGGTTTCCGACCTTGCCGCGAGTTCGTGAGTGCCGAGGAATGTCGAGCGGTTGCTCGCGATCTGACCGAAGCTCTGGGGGAGCGATGTGCAACCGACGAGGTCGCCCACGCCGCGATCCGGATCGCGTAACTGCGACGCCCGAGCGCAACTCGGGTATCGGCCTGTTCATCACAAGACTGTTACTTCGGGACAACGGTGGCCTTCTCGTCGTCCGCTCCGGAGCCGGTGAGGTGTACTCTGGCTCTCAAGAAGGTGCGCGCGAAACGCCGATCTACTTCCCTGGAACGCTCGTCGCCCTTCGCGCACGAACCGATCGGCCGCTCGACATCCGCGCGGTCTATGGGAGACTTGAAGCCGATGACGACGACAGCGATAACGATGATCAGGCCGGCTGAGGAACTCGGTCCGGTACTGAGCGGCCGCTTCGAGGCCGAGGAGCTTCGCGAGCGGATCGAGGCTGAGCTTGCAGCCGGAGCCGAGGTCGTCGTGAGCTTCGAGGGAGTCGTGGCCATCTCCCCGTCCTTCGCCGATGAGCTGTTCGCGAAGGTGCCCGAAGACGCGGTCGAAGACGGTCGAGTCCGGTTCGTGGATCTGGATGAGGACCTGCGCGCCATCGCGAGATTCGTTCGCGAAGGTCGAGGACGTCCAGCCTGACGAATCGACACGCGGGCACGCCTACGGGGATGACCGCGATGTCTCCGCGATGCTCGTCGAGGGCTAGGGGCGCGGCTTGCCGAGAACCGAGGGGGCCGCCTTGCGGGCGGCCTCCTCGGTTCTGCAAGTGAGTCGCGCCTCAGG
>JACCXC010000179.1 GCA_013697275.1 Actinomycetota bacterium
GGCCTAGTGCGCCGCCTTCGCTTCCTCGCGCTCCTTGCGCGCCTGCTCGACGATCTTCTGTGCCACGTGTGCAGGCACTTCCTCGTAGCGAAGGAAGGTCATCGAGTAGTCGCCCCGTCCACCCGTAAGGGACGTCAGCGACTGCGCGTAGGTGAGGATCTCGGCCATCGGGACCTCGGCGCGGATGGTCGTCATCCTGCCGCTCGGCTCCATTCCATGCAGGCGCCCGCGGCGTGAGTTCAGGTCGCCGTTCACGGCGCCCACCGCCTCGTCGGGGACGGTCGCCTCGAGCTCCATGATCGGCTCGAGGAGCACGGGCTCGGCCTTCTCGTAGGCCGCCTTGAACGCCATCGAGCCGGCGATCTTGAACGCCATCTCCGAGGAATCGACCGTGTGGTACGACCCATCCACGAGCCGGACGCGCACGCCCTGCACGGGGGCGCCCGCGAGCTCGCCCGTCCGCATCGCCTCCTGAATTCCCTTGTCCACCGCAGGCCGGAAGCTCTGCGGGATCACGCCCCCCGTGATCTGGTCGAGGAACTCGTACCCCTGGTGGCTCTCGAGCGGCTCGAGGACGATGTGGCAGTCGCCGAACTGACCCCGTCCGCCGGTCTGCTTCTTGTATCGGCCCTGCGCGCGCGACTCCCTGCGGATCGTCTCGAGGTAGGGCACTCGCGGCTGGTGCAGCTCGACCTCGGCTCCGAAGCGCCGCTTCATCCGCTCGACGGCGACCTCGACGTGCACCTGCGAGAGCCCGCCGATCAGGAGCTCGTGCGTCTGCCCGTCCCGGTGGATGTCGAGCGTCGGATCCTCTTCGGCAAGGCGGCGAAGCGCGCTCGCGACCTTCTCCTCGTCGCCCTTGGTTCGCGGTGTGACCGCGAAGCTCATGACGGGCTGCGGGAAGTCGAGCCGAGGCGGCTCGAACGGAATCTCCTCCGACAGCAGGAGGTCGGCAGTCGTCGTCTCCTTCAGCTTCGCGACGGCACCGATGTCCCCCGTCGCGAAGCTCTCGGCCTGGTTGTGCTCCTTGCCCTGAAGCAGCAGGAGCTGGCCGAGCCGCTCCTTCCCGTGCGTGCGCGGGTTCACGAGCGTCGTGTCGCCCTTCACCTGGCCAGAGAGGACACGGAAGATCGTGATGCGCCCCGCGAAAGGGTCTGCGACCGTCTTGAAGACGAACGCGGAGGTCCCGTCGGGGGGCACCTCCAGCGCGAGCGGCTTCTTGGCCGGGGATGGGACACCTTCGACGATCAGGTCGAGGAGGGCCGTCGTGCCGAGGTTCCTCGTCGCCGCCCCGCAGGCGACCGGAAAGATCTCGTCCCGCGAGACCGCGTTCTTGAGCGCCGCTGCGAGCTCTTCGCCGCCGATCTCCTCGCCTTCCAGGTAGCGCTCCATGACCGCTTCGTCCGTCTCGACGACTGCATCGATCAGCTTCGTCCGGTACTCGTTGGCCTGCTCCGCGAGCTCGGCCGGGATGTCGGCCGGGCCGCTCTCGCGCGCGCCGCCTGGATCCATGTACGCGCGCATGTGGAGGAGGTCGACGACGCCCTGCAGCTCGTGCTCCTGCCCGATCGGGAGCTCGATCGCGAAGCAGCGCTCTGAGAGCTGCGTGCGGATCTGCTCCAGCGCCAGGAAGAAGTCCGCGCGCTCGCGGTCGAGCATGTTGACGAAGAGGATGCGCGAGAGCCCGAGCGCCTCAGAGCGCTCCCAGAGGCGCGTGGTCTGCACCTCCACCCCCGCGACCGCGTTCAGCACCATGATCGCGCCCTCGACGACGTGGAGGGCGGCGAGGGTGTCCGCCTGAAAACCGGGGTCTCCCGGCGTGTCGAGCAGGTTCACCTTCCGCCCCTGCCACTCGAGGTGGCAGAGCCCGGCGGAGAGGGACATCTGCCGCCTGTGCTCCTCCTCTTCCCAGTCGGCGACGGTCGACGCCTGCTCGACCGACCCGAGTCGGTTCGTCGCGCCCGCCTGGAAGAGCATTGACTCGACGAGCGACGTCTTGCCGGTGCCCCGGTGGCCGGTCACCGCGATGTTGCGGATTTTCGCGGACTCGTACGAGGCCATGCGGTCGGCGATCTTACCGAGCGATCAGCCGCTCGGGGCGTGCGACGCGGCGCCGGCGAGGCGCGCCTTCAGGCGAAGGATCGCCTTCGTGTGGAGCTGGGAGACCCGTGACTCCGTCACACCGAGAACCTCGCCGATCTCCCGCAGCGTCAGCTCCTCGTAGTAATAGAGCGTGACAACGAGCTTCTCGCGCTCGGGAAGGCGCGCGATCGCCTCGCCGAGTGCCTCGCGAAGCTCCGTCTGCGCCATGGCGGCCTGTGGCTCGGCCGCCTCGGGATCCTCGAGCGTGTCGATCAGTGCGACCGGGTCGCCTCCGCCCGACCCCGACCAGAGCTCGTCGAGAGCGGCGATCGAGGACCGCGAGATCTCGAGCAGCGCGTCCTGGAACTCCTCTTCCGTGATCCCGAGATGCGCGGAGATCTCCTCGTCATTGGGTGCGCGGTGCAGCTTGCCCTCGAGCTGCGCGATTGCCCGCTCGATGTCGCGCGCCCGCGAGCGGACGGAACGTGGAACCCAGTCCATCGAGCGGAGCTCGTCGATGATCGAGCCCTTGATCCGCGCGATCCCATAGGTCTCGAACTTGATGTCGCGCCCGAGGTCGAAGCGCTCGATCGCGCCGATCAGGCCGAGGAGGCCGTACGAGACGAGGTCTCCCTCCTCCACGTGTGCGGGCAGGCCGCTCCCGAGTCGCCCGGCCACGTACTTGACGAGCGGCGCGTAGGTGAGGATCAGGCGGTCGCGGAGAGCACGGTCGCCGGTCCGCTTGAACTCGCGCCAGAGAGCATTGGTGTCGAGGGAAGCCTCCACGGACGTCAGAAGGATAGGAGGCTCAACGGAAGGCTCGTATTGCTAGGTCCCCCATCCAGAGCGCGAGGAGCGCCGCAGCGCCCGCAATCACCCAGGCCGTTCCTCCCGCAAGCGCCGCTGCGAGCGCGATCCCGGCGAACCCGGTGGCAATGAGCATGAAGAGCACGCCGAGTGACGGCCGTTTCCCGCGCACGGGGGTCGAGTGTAGGGCGTCTACAATCCGAGGAGCCTAGGGCCGTAGCTCAATTGGCAGAGCACCGGTCTCCAAAACCGGGGGTTGCAGGTTCGAGTCCTGCCGGCCCTGTCTCCCCGCGCGAGCCCGCCTCGCTCTGCGGGAGGCATGACGACTCGCGCGGGATTGCTGGTCTCCGAGAGGGTTTGTGAGCCGCGGCCGGGCTAGCCAGAAAGCATCCCGCTGACGAGAGCTCGCCACGTGATCGGGCCGACGATGCCGTCGGAGGCGGTTCCGACAGCCGTTTGGAAGCCGCGCACAAACGCATCGGTGCGCGGCCCGAAGATGCCGTCGACGTGGATCGGAGGCCCTTCACCGTCCGACTGGTCGTGGAACTTCATGACCTCCTGCACCCCGCGGACTGCGTCTCCGGTGCTGCCCCGCCTGACCTGGACGACGAGCTTGGGCCAGGTGTTCGGGCCGACGATGCCATCGTCCGCGAGGCCCTTGCTCCTCTGGAAGGCCTGGACTGCGGACTTGGTCATCGAACCGAAGATCCCGTCCACCGCGATGGAGTGGCCGCGCGCGCGCAGGAGGTGCTGCAGCGTGCGAACCGGAAAGGCTTTGTCGCCCTTCTTGACCAGCGGCCATGGTGCAATCGGATCAGGGGGCATCTGGCTCTCCTTTCTCGTTCAGCGCCGAGCAGATCAGGCTGAGGACGAGGTAGACGAAGATGAGGCCGAAGACGACATCGAGTGCGGCAGAGCCGACATACCCCTCCTTCCGAGGTGGCTTCTGCACCGCAGCTCGCCGGCCTGTAGCAAGCGGAGCGAGAATCTCAGACGGGAGCGGTGGAGTAAAGAGGCGGGACGCGCATACCGTTGCGGACGAAGAAGTCGCGCAATCGGTGTCCGACGGCTTCCGGTGAGAACGACGTCTCGACTCGTTCGCGCGCCCGCCGGCCGAGCTTCGCCCGAAGGGTCTCGTCCGCAAGCAGGCGAGCGAGCTCGGCCGCCAGCGCATCCGGGTCCTCCTGCGGGACGATTACGCCGCCGGCGGCTTCCACGCCTCCGAGTATCTGGCGCGTGCCCGGGAGATCGGCGGCCACGATCGGGAGCCCGAGGGCCATCGCCTCGAGCGGCGCAACCGGAAGGCCCTCCACGCGGGAGGGAAAGACATAGACGTCGGCGGCGGAGAGGAGGCGTCGTATGCGCCCGCGGTCGAGGAGGTACTCGTCGATCCAGGTCACGCTCCGGACCGGCTCGACCAGGCGTCGCAGGGCACTTGCGTCGGTGCCCGTGCCCACGAGCAGAAGCCGCAGGTTGTCGTGCGGCCGAAGCGCCGCCAGCCCGCGCCATGCGTCCACGAGGACGTCGAGCCCCTTTCGGTGGATCTCCACGCGGCCGTGCCAGGCGACCACGCGAGCGCCGGAGGAGAGGCCAAGCTCGGCGCGCGCTTGCTCTCTCGCGCCCGGCGTCCACGCCGAGACGTCGAGCGGGTTCGGAATCGACCCGACCTTCCTCGAAGGGACGCCGTAACGCCTCTGCACGCGCTCGGCCTCGAGGGCCGGTCCGATCACGAGCCCGGCGGCGGCGCGCACCGCGACCGGACGGAGGCGCCGCTCGAGCGCGGTCAGCTGGAGGTCGCCACCCTGGAAGGTCGCGAAGACCGGCAGCCCTACGAGCCGACCGAGGAGCACGGAGGCGTCGAAGCGCGGAGATTCGTATTCCTGGCAGAGGAGCGCCGAGCAACCTAGGCGGCGGATTTCCCTCGCGAGCAGCCGCAGGGGTGTGGCGAGGTAGGGCGC
>JACCXC010000180.1 GCA_013697275.1 Actinomycetota bacterium
GCACGAGCTGCGCGTCGCGCTCGCCGCCACGCGACGAAGCCGGGACCTGCGTGAACGAGCAGCCAGACCGGTCGCCAGACGTACGTCGCCGCCAGCCCAAGCCGTCCGCGTCGCGCCAAGGGCGACCAGGCTCGGAGCCAGTCCCGAGGCGGTATCAGCTTCCGCGCGATGAAGTAGCCCTTGGCGCGCGGTCCGGCAAGGTTGTCGAGCCAGGCAAAGCCACGCGCCATGTTGGGCGAAGTGGCCGCCATCAGCGCTACATCTGTCGTTTGCGCGAACGACAGTCTCAACGCAGAAGCGATGGCGGCTCCAGACGGAACCAGCCTCAGGCCGGCCGCAAACGCATGCGACGCATCGAGCTGCGCTGCTATCGCCGCCGCGTCCGCCCAAAGCTCGAGCGGCAGAGCGTCGACGGCTCGCTGGAGGTCGCGAAGCGTGGGCGCTTGCTTATTCCCGTGTTGCGCCGCGTGAAGAGCGACGTGCATCGCGCGGGCCGCGGGTGCGAGAGCGTCGACCTTTGTCGTCCCGAGGTCAAGGACAGCCGTGTGCGCAGCGAGGATGGTCCAGGTGACCTCAGGCGAAGCGCCCACACCGATGATGTTGCGGTGAAGGTCGACCTTCGCGCCATGGTCTCCGCGGCTCCAGGCGTGCGCCGGCACCGGCCGGTCGTACGGGAGTCCGTCGAGGGCGCGCGACTCGAAGCCTAGTCGCTTGAGGACACTCTCGGCGTCGTTGAAGCGATCTGGCGGAACCAGGAGATCGACGTCGACCGACCTGCGCGTCGGGCTCGGGCTCGGCCAGTCGCGAAGAGCAGCACCCTTGAGGAGGATGGTTCGGATCTCGGCGGCGCGAAATGCGGCGGTCACTTCCGCAGTCGCAACGTCGAGTGCAAGGTTGATTGCCGTACTAACGATCGTCTCGACACGAGTCATGCGATCTATCTTGCTCCACGCGAAGGAGAGGAGACGGCACCGCGCGGCTTCCTCGTGCTCGCGGCAATTGGAACGTGGCTCCTCGCCGGCTTGCTTCGAGACGCGCGCAGGGCGCCCGCGTCCTAGCTCGCCTCGGGCGCACGAGCTGCGGAGTCCCCGCAGCGCGCTCCGGGTTCGCCCCGATGGCGCGGCGGCTTGGCTCCCCGAGGATCGTGGCGAGCAAACAAGGGAGGACGGATGAAGATCATCGTGGGATACGACGGCTCGGAGGCGGCGAAGACCGCGCTCGAGCGAGCCGCCTCCATGGCTGATGGCGACCCGGTCGTCGTCGTCAGTGCCGTCCACTATCAGGTCTCACGCGGCGGCGCGGGCTTCGACCCAATCGAGGTGGAAGACCACAAGCTCCATCTGGCCGAGGGCCAAGGCGCGGCTCGCGGAGCTTGGCGTCGAGGCGCGGACGGTTGAGGAGGTAGGAGACCCCGCGACACTCCTCGCCCGCGAGGCCGAGAAGCACGGCGCCGACGCGCCCCTCGATCTGCTCTGGGGCGGCGTAGGCGATGGTTCCGAGGAAGTCCCCCGTCGCCGTCGCGCGGCCGCCGGACTGGACGTCCTTGATCAGGCCGAAGTCGGTGACGTACGCGATCTCGGGGCCTTCCGGGCCATTCACTGAATCGACCATGATGTTCGCCGGCTTCACATCCCGGTGGACGAGCCCGCGCACATGAGCAGCGTCGAGGCCGCCGCCCACCTGGGCGAGCATCGAGAGCGCGCGGTCGGGCGCCAACGGCCCCTCCTGTACTCGCGCCTTCAGGGTGCCGCCCGCGACGTAGCGCATCGCGATGTAGAGGGAGTCCTGCCAGACGCCTGCGTCGTAGACCGGGAGGATATTCGGGTGGTTGATCCCGGCCACCAGGCGGAACTCGCGAACGAAGCGCTCTCGGAAAGACTCGTCCTCGGCGGCATCCGGGTTCAGGAGCTTCAGTGCGATCGGAATCCGGAGGCGCGGATCTTCCGCGCGGTAGACGGTGCTCGTCCCCCCTCGCCCGACAAGGGCCTCGATGCGATACCCAGCGAACTCCGTGCCGATACGAGCCGGCATCCGAGCCCTTTTACCACAGTCAAACCTCGGCCTCTAGAGGGCTGCTGACCGAAGCATCCGGCCGGACTTCTAGGCGCGCCCGTGGCCGGTCGGGCCGAGCAACTCGCCAAAGCGCGCGCGCCCCGGGGAAGGCGCGGGCGGTCGGGCTG
>JACCXC010000181.1 GCA_013697275.1 Actinomycetota bacterium
CAACATACGGAGCGCGCCGCGGGCCTCAGGCACGACCGAAGCTCCTGAAGAGCTTCCCATCGGGGCCGGCAGCACGCGCGCTCATGCTCGCGCCGCCCGACGGTGACGAATCGTCCGACGCCGGGCCGCGTCCGCGGACGGTCGTCTACGTCGACCGCGACGACCCGCGTGTCGGACAGGAGGAACCGCTCGATGCCATCGCCTGATCGCGTCCGCGATGCCGCGAGGCGGGCCGATATGGTCGTTGATGGGAAGACCGGCCGAATCCTCGCCGCACCCGAGGACCTGTCGTGGTTCGAGAGGCGCGGGGTCAACGTGAACGTGGTCATCCTGGACGCGCCGACCGATCCGGTCACGGCGCAGCTCCGCGACCGGGCGCTCGTCCAGCTCCGCCCTGAAGATCGCGCGGCGCGCGTCGGCGTCCGGCAGGTCGATGCGGATGTGCCGGTCGAAGCGACCCGGCCGGATGACCGCAGGGTCGAGATGCTCGACCGAGTTCGTCGCGGCCATGACGAGCAGCTGACGCTCGTCCGATGCGCCTCGAGCGAGGTCAGCAGCTGATTGACCGTTCTTCGCGACTCCTGGTCGGGCGTCTTGTCCCGGCGCTGAGCGACCGAGTCGAACTCGTCGAAGAAGAGCAGGCACGGCAAGTTCTGAAGCGCCGTTTCGAAAGCCTTGTCGATGTTCCGTGCGGAGCCGCCGACGAGCGAGGAGACGAGATCGCCCGTCGAAACGTGGATGAAGTTCAACCCGTACTCGCCGGCGATCGCGTGCGCGAGGAAGGTCTTGCCGACCCCGGGCGGGCCGTGAAGCAGGATGCCGTTCCAGTCGATTCCGTAACGCTCCGCGTGCTCAGGGTGCTCGAGCATGAGGCCGACGGTGTTGCCGACCTCCTCCTTCAGCTCCTCCATCCCGCCGACGTCGGCGAACGTGGTCAGGTCGTCGGGCGATTGCACCTCGAAGTCACCGCTCCCGTCACCGCCGCCCATCATCCCGCCGCCCAGGAGGCCCCGCAAGCGGGTTCTGGGCCTGTTGCGGGCGACGGCGTGGCCGCGGCCGGGCACGCCGCCGCTCGCCGTTTCGCGCCTGGGGAGCTGCCTCGGCGTCCTCCGCCTCGGGCGCGGGCTCTGGCGCGAGCTCGCTGATGTCCACCCACTGGCCGGTCGCTTCGTCGTACGTGTAGGAGCGCGACCACGAACCAGGCCCCCCGATCAGGTCGCCGAGGATCCCCCCGAATGGAAAGAGCCCGAACGGGGAGATCTCCGCCGGCGCGCCGCCCTGCGCGAGCTCCGCCTGCCGGCGCTCCTCCTCCTCGACCTCGCGCCTTCGTCTCGCAGAACGGCTCGCGATGCTGGCGACGGCGATCAGCAGGAGGAAGAAGAGGAACGGAAGAAGCAGCAGGCTCACGCGGGCTCCTTGACCCCCGGAGGCTGAGCTCCATGCGAGGGTCTTGAGCCGCGGCGCCTAGCGCGCTAAGAATTGGGACGTCATGGAGCGAGGAAGCTCGACGCACGCCGCCAAGCGCAGCGCCCTTCTCCAGCAGGCCGTCGAGGCCGCTCCCATGCTCATCTTCGTCGCGGACGAGTCCATGAGCTACGTCTCCGTCAGCGAGTACGCGTGCGACGTCCTCGGCTATACGGAGAAGGAGATTCTGGGCATGAAGGTGACGGACGTCGCCACCCAGCCGACCGCGGGCATCGACTACCGTCGGATGGTCGAGGCCGGCTGGCTCGTGGGCATCGCGCGGCTGCGCTGCAAAGACGGCGCCGAGGTGACAATGCGCTACCGCGCCGGCGAAACCGAAGTGAACGGCTCGCCAGCCTACGTCGCCGTCGGCTGGCTGGAGTAGGGCGGGGCCCGGCCCCGCCCGCGTCCTACGCCCCCGCCCAGGGGCCGACGCCACCGAGACGGTCGACCGAGATCCTCATGACGTAGCCCGGCGGGGGGTCTTCCATCGGGGGGAACGTGACGTCGGGCCCGAGGTAGACGTGCGCGAGGCGCTGGAGAAGCCCGGGCGCGCCCCCCTCCTGCAGCCAGGCCGTGCCGTGGACGACCAAATACTCCTTCAGGCCCGGCGGATGGATGCGCGACCCCTCGACCGAGAGAGCGACCCGAGGGTCACGGCGCACGTTCCGGATCTTCTGCTGCTCCATCAGGTGCGCCGTCACGAGCTCCTCTCCCTCGAGCCCGACCCAGACGCAGGTGACCTGCGGAGACCCGTCGTGGTTCACGGTGACGAGATGGGCGAGCGCGTCAGACTCGAGAAGCTTGCGGGCCGCGTCCGGAAGCGCCACCAGGACGACCGCTGTCGCTAGCCGCTCTTCGAGCCGGCGACGTAGGCCGCGACCGCGGCGATCTCGTCCTCGCTCAGGCGATCCTTGAAGGACGGCATGCCGCCGCGGCCGTTCGTGACCGTCTGGGCGATCTCGTCCTCCGAGAGACCCGTCTGGTCCAGATTGGGCCCGATGTTGCCCGAGGCGCCGGCGTCCTCGAAGGTGTGGCAGCTCGCGCAGCCGGCCGAGGCGAAGATCTCCTTCCCGGCGGCCGCGTCGCCGCCGCCACCGCTGCCTCCGCCACCCGTGTCGGTCTCCCCGCCGCCCGTCTCGGTCTCGCCGCCGCCCGTCGCGGTGTCGGTGCCCTGGTCGCCTCCGGGCTCGGTGGACTCGGCCGCGGTCTCTCCGCCCCCGCCGCTTCCGTCTGCGGTCTCGCGGCCGACCACGAACCCCGCTGCTGCTGCGGCGACCATCAGCGCAAGCGCGACGATGACGATCCCGGCCTCGGCGGCTGCATCGTTCGAGCGTCGTCGGCTGCGTCCTGCTGGCGGCATCGGCTCCTCCTCATTACCCGGACGGGACGGAGTCTGAACGAAGCGGACGACGGGGGGTCGCAGTTGTGCCTAGGGTCGAGGCGTGAAGAGCCCCGTGAGCGCGTGGTACGAGGCAGGCGGCTATCGCGTGCATGCCCGGGTGGGCGGCCGGCCCGACGGCCCGCCAATCGTCCTCGTGCACGGAATCGCGGTGTCGAGCCGGTACATGGTCCCACTCGCGCGAGAGCTCGGCTCGTGGGCGCACGTCTACGCGCCCGACCTGCCTGGGTTCGGCCGCAGCGCGAAGCCGCCGCGCGCGCTCGGGGTTTCCGCGCTCGCGGGCGCACTCGAGGCGTGGCTGGACGCCGCCGAGCTGGAGCGACCGGCCCTCGTAGCGAACTCCTTCGGCTGCCAGGTCGCAGTCGAGCTCGCCGCCAGCCGGCCTGAACGCATCTCGCACCTGGTGCTCGTCGGGCCGACAATCGACCTCTACGCACGGCGACGGCCCGTACAGGTCGCTCGCTGGCTCCGAACGGCACTCGTGGAGCGTCCCCCGCTCCACTTTGTCGTCGCGCGCGATGCGCTCGCCGCAGGAGTTGTGCGCTCCTGGCAGACCTTCGGGCATGCGCTCGCCGACCCGGTCGAGCTGAAGCTCCCCGGGATCACGGTTCCCGCGCTGGTCGTCCGCGGTGAGCGCGACCCCCTCGCGTCGCAGGCGTGGAGCGAGGAGGTGGCGCGCCTGCTCCCGAACGGCCAGCTGGTGGTGATCCCGGGCGCAGGGCACGCGCTCAACTGGTCGCGCCCTCGCGAGCTCGGCCGGCTCGTGCGCGAGCTCCTCTAGGCCAGGAAATCGAGGAGCGTACGGGCGAGCTCGTCGAGCTCGTCGAACATCGGGACATGGCCGGACCGGTCGAGGACGACGACGCGGGCGTCCCTAAGCTCCCGGCTCAGCACGGCGCCGGCCTCGAGCGGCACGAGCGTGTCCCGCGCGCCCAAGACGACAAGCGTCGGAGCCTCGACCCGGCCGAGGTCGGACCGGATGCCGTCGCCGATGACCTCGCGGCTCGCGCCCACGAGCGTGCGCGGCCCGGCGCGGAGCGCGTCCATCCCGAGCACCGACAGGAACCGGGGTCGCGAGCGGCGGAGGGCCTCCGCGAGGGGCAGCGCGTGGCCGACGAGCGAGCGCCCGGTCACGACCCCGGCCGGCGCGATCAGCACGAGACGGTCGACGCCGTCCGGCTTGGAGGCCGCGGCTCGCAGCACGACGGCCGCGCCCATCGAATGCCCCACGAGCGAGACGCGCGCGAGCCCGGCCGCCTCCATCCAGGCGAGCAACCACACGGCCGTACCTGAAAGGGCGAATCGGCGCCACCCACGCATGGCACCGAATCCCGGCAGGTCGACGAGATGGACGGTGTGACGGGAACCCAGGTCTGCGAGCATGGGGCTCCACCAGCGGGTCGAGCCGGCCAGGCCATGGACGAGGACGAGCGGGTCGCCGGCCCCGGCCACCCGGTAACGGACACAGCGTCCCTCGACCGCTACCTCGCGCTCGGCGAGCTTCGTGCTCACGTGCGACCTCGGAGGACGGCGGCGACCGTCGCGCCGTAGAGCGCGTGATCGGCGAGCTGGGGCAGGAGTGGCAGCGCCCGAATCCGCGGGAAGCGCCTGCCCACGACGCCCATGTCGAGCGCCGCGATCCCGAGGCCGGCGAGCGCGCCGGCGAGCAGGGTCGGCCTGCGGGGCAGAGCGCGCTGGAGAAGAAGCGCCCAGCCGAGCGAGATCGCGAGGTGGACGGGGCCGGCCGCAAGCAAGAGCCGCCCTTGCCGCGTTTCGCCCGGGAGGAGCAGCGAGCCCGCGGCCAGCGTCGCCTCGAGTGGGTCTCGCCCGGTCGCGAGCGCGTAAGCGGTCGAGGGCGCGCCGCTGACCTGGCCGGCGAGCGCGCCCGCAGCGAGCGCACGCCGCATCAGGACTCCTGGGCGGCTTTCTTCTCGGGGGTGAGTGGGGCGATCGCGCGCCCGGACGGCTCGTCGGGCATGTCGAGCACGCGCATCCCGTGCACGAAGACGATCGACCCGCCGAGCCAGCCGCCAAACGAGAGGAACGCGAACGCGATCAGGTTGAGGACGAGGGCGCCGGTCGAAACCTCACCGTCGACGTAGCCCCCGTGGCCGAGGACGAGCGTGACGACGAAGAGGGCACTCGCGGCGAGATTGACGATCATGTGCGTCGTGGCCGTCCGCCACATCGGAGTTCCGCGGGAGATCTCGAGCCAGTCCGCGAGACCGGTCAGTGAGGTCACCCCCGAGGTGACGACACCAATCAGGAGGGCCAGCCACCAGCCCTTGGAGAGATTCCCCTCGGACACGCCGAGCGCGCCGATCACGCCGAGCGCGGTGGCGGCCGTGTAGGCGCCGATCGTCACGTCGGTGAGCGGCGGATGGGACGGGTGGCCCGGGGTGCCCTTGATCAGGTAGCTGAGCTGCACGGATCGCCTCCTTCGGAGCGGGACGAGTGTCCGCTTACCCTGTCGCGCCCTCCGGCATACTCCGCGCGTGATCGGCGATCACACCAGGGAGCTCTGGCGGCACCGCGAGACGGGCGAGGCCTTCCTCGTGGAGCTCGAGGATGGGCGAGTCCTGAGTGGGGACGGGCCGCTCTCCGCGGACGAGTTGACGCGCGAGGCGCTCGCGCTGCGCCGCGGGGCGCAAGGACGCTCGCCCGCTTTCACCGAGGACGCGACCAGCCTCGAAGGTCGCCGCGCGGAGTTCCAGCGCGAGCGGCTCCAGGTTTGATGCGGGCGGTGCGCTGCTGGTGCGGGGAGCTCATCGTCTCGGACGATGACGGAGCGCTCGCCCGGGAGCTCGCAGCCCATGCGCGCGAGGCGCATCCCGACGACGAGCGAGGCGAGGACGAGATCCGGGAACACATCGCGGCGACGGCCGAGGACGCACCCGACCGTCCGCCCTGGGCTTACTGACGAAACGTCGAGTCAGGCGTTCAGGGCTTCGTTGACGATCCGGTCCTGCTCGAGCAAGTGCGCGGTGGGATAGCCCTCGCTCGGGCTTGCGCGCCACGGCCGGCCGCAGTAGCGAAGCTCGACCTCGGCCGGCAGGCCCTCTTCCAGCCGGTGCCGGATCGCGCGCCAGGCGCCCATGTTCTGGGGCTCTTCCTGCGTCCAAACGACCTCCGACAGGTTCGGATAATGCGAGAGGAGCTCGTCGTAGGCTCCGACCGGGAACGGGTAGAGCTGCTCGAGACGGGCTACGGCGACGTTCTCCGTCTCGTCGCGCGCCTCGTGCCCGACGATGTCGTAGTAGACCTTCCCGGTGCAGAGGACGAGGCGCTCCGTGCGGAAGCGGGCCTGATCCTCGAGCGATGGATCGTCGAGGATCGGCCGAAAGCGGCCGTCCGTCAGATGCTTGAGGCTCGAGGTGGCCTGCTTGAGGCGCAGAAGGCTTTTCGGCGTCAGCACGACGAGCGGCCGAGGCTTCGGGTGAAGGGCCTGGCGGCGGAGCGCGTGGAAGTACTGCGCGGCCGTCGTGCAGTTCAGGATCCTGATGTTCTCCTGGGCGGCCATCTGCATGAAGCGCTCGACCCGGGCGCTCGAATGCTCGGGCCCGTTGCCCTCGTACCCGTGCGGGAGGAGCAGCGTGAGGCGTGACGTCTGGTGCCACTTGGCGAGGCTGGAGACCAAGAACTGGTCGATGATCACCTGCGCGCCGTTCATGAAGTCGCCGAACTGGGCCTCCCAGAGGACGAGCGCCTGCGGGCACGCGACCGCGTAGCCGTACTCGAACCCGACGCAGGCGGCCTCCGAGAGCGGCGAGTTATAGACACGGAACGGCGCCTGCGCCTCCGGCAAGTGCTCGATCGGCGCGTAGGTCGAGCCAGTCTTCGCGTCGTGGAAGACCAGGTGGCGGTGGGCGAACGTCCCGCGCTCGGTGTCCTGGCCGGTCATCCGTACCGGGACTCCTTCCTCGACCAGCGAGCCGAATGCGAGAGCCTCGGCATGCGCCCAGTCGATGCCACCCTCCTCCTCGAAGGCCTTGTGGCGCCGCTCGAGCTGGCGCGCGAGCTTCGGGTGCACGGTGAACCCCCCGGGCACCTGGAGGAGGGCGCGGTTCAGCTCCTGTAAGCGCTCGTTCGCGACTGCGGTTTGTGGCTCCTCACCTCGCGCGCGGCCTGGCCGGCGCTCCTCTCGGGCGGCCGCACCCGCCGCCGCGAGCGAGGCCTTGAGCGCCTCGTGCGCCTCGTGCATGCCCTCCTGCACCGTGGCGACGAGCTCCTCGGCCTGCTCCGGCATGACGACGCCCTGCTCGGCGAGCATGGCGGCGTACTGCTCCCGGACTGTCGGGTGGCCCTCGATCCGCTCGTACATGAGCGGCTGCGTGTAGGCCGGCTCATCGCCCTCGTTGTGGCCGAAGCGCCGGTAGCCGACGAGGTCGACCACGATGTCCATGTCGAACTCTTCGCGGTAGGCCATCGCAAGGCGGATGGCGCCGATTGCGGCCTCCGCGTCGTCGGCGTTCACGTGGATGATCGGGATGTCGTACCCCTTGGCCAGGTCGCTCGAGTACCGCGTGGAGCGGCCCTCCATCGGGTCGGTGGTGAAGCCGATCTGGTTGTTGGCGATCAGGTGCAGCGTTCCACCCGTCGAGTAGCCCTCGAGCGCGCCGAGGTTGAGCGTCTCGGCGACGATCCCCTGCCCGGGGAAGGCCGCGTCGCCGTGGATCTGAATCGCAAAGGCCGACTTCGGGTCGTGGCGGCCGTCGGAGCCGTCGTGGTCGGTCTGGAGCGCTCGGGTTTCCCCCTCGACGACGGGGTCGACCGCCTCGAGGTGGCTCGGGTTGGACGCAAGGCGCACGTGGACGTCGCCCGCGCCGGTCTTTCGGATCCCGTCCGAGCCCAGGTGGTACTTCACGTCGCCCGTCCCGCCTTCGGGGTCGTGCGTGACCGCCTCGAGCAGGCGCTCGCCCTCGAACTCGCGCAGGATCACGTCGTACGGACGCCCAACGGTGTGGGCGACGACGTTCAGGCGGCCGCGGTGGGCCATCCCCATGACGATCTCCTTCGCCCCGCCCGCCGCCGCGAGCTCGATCGCCTGGTCGAGCATCGGCACCATGACGTCGAGCCCCTCGATCGAGAACTGCTTCTGGCCGAGGAAGGCGCGGCGCAGGTAGCGCTCGAACCCCTCGACCTCGGAGAGGCGGCGCAGGAGGAGCACTTGGGTTTCCCGGTCGAGCGGGCGGATGTAGTCGCTGGACTCGATCGCCCGACGAAGCCAGACCCGCTGGGCGTGGTCGGAGATGTGCTCGATCTGGAACGCGGTCGTGCCGCAGTAGGTGCGGCGAAGCTCGGGCAGCGCGTCAGCGAGCGTCTCGCCCGAGCAGTAGAGCCGCAGGAGCCGGGCCGGGATGCGCGCCTGGAGCTCGGGGGTCAGCCTGGGCTGGAGCCGCTCGGGCTCGAGAGCAGGATCGCCGGGCGGCTCGCTGCCGAGCGGGTCGAGCCGCGCGGCGAGGTGGCCGTGCATCCGGTGCGCCTTGATCAGCGCCATCGCTGCGGCGACGGCTCCCAGCAGGTGCTCGTCCGCCTCCGCTGTCGGCGCCGGAGCCGGGGCGTGCACCGCGCCGTTCCCGCCGTTCGAGCGCAGCCGCTCGAGCAGCGGAAGCTGCATCGTGAGCGCCTCGGGAGCCGACTCGAAGACTTCGCGCCAGGCCGGATCCACCGACTCCGGCGCGTTCAGGTACTGAACGAAAAGCTCTTGGACGTATCCGAGGTTGAGGCTTTCCAGCTTGGTGACGTCCACCTCTCCTGAGGATAGCTACTAGCCGTCCGCCTGCTCTCCTTCCAGCTCGAGCAGCCGCTCGTAGGCCGGCAGCGTCAGGAAGTCCACGAACTCGTCAGCCAGGGCGACCTGCTCGAAGAGGGCGCGCGAGTCTTCCGGACGGCCCTGCGAGTAGAACCACTCGTCGTCTCCGATCTCCGCCCTGATGCGCTCGAGCTCCTCGGTCTCTGCCTGGCGGACGAGCTCGGGGGTGACCGGCCGCCCGTCGGCGAGCGCGACGCCGTGGCGCACCCACTGCCAGACCTGCGAGCGCGCGATCTCCGCCGTGGCTGCGTCCTCCATCAGTCCGTAGATCGCGGCGGCGCCGTTTCCACGCAGCCACGAGGAGATGTACTGGATGCCGACGTTGCAGTTGCTCCTCAACCCCTCCTCGGTGACCTCGCCGGGCGTTGCGCCGACGTCCACGAGCTCGGCGGCCGAGACCGAGACCTCGTCCCGCGTTCGCTCGACCTGATTCGGCCGCTCGCCGAGCACCGCGTCGAACTCGGCGGTCGCGACCGGGACGGAATCGGGATGCGCGACCCACGTCCCGTCGAACCCGTCGCCCGCCTCGCGGCGCTTGTCGGCGCCGACGCGCTCGAAGGCCCGCTGGTTCGCCTCGGGGTCCTTGCGGCTTGGGACGATCGCGGCCATCCCACCCATCGCATGAGCGCCGCGCCGGTGGCAGGTCTTGACGAGCAGCTCGGTGTAGGCGCGCATGAACGGCGCGGTCATCGTCACCGCGTTCCGGTCCGGCAGCACCAACTCGGGCCGGTTCCGGAACGTCTTGATCATGCTGAACATGTAGTCCCAGCGGCCGGCGTTGAGACCGGCGGAGTGGTCCCGGAGCTCCCAGAGGATCTCGTCCATCTCGAACGCGGCCCAGATCGTCTCGACGAGCACGGTCGCCTTGACCGTCCCGCGCGGAAGCCCGACCTCGTCCTGCGCCCAGCCGAAGACGTCGTTCCAAAGGCGCGCCTCGAGGTGGCCCTGCAGCTTCGGGAGGTAGAAGTACGGCCCCGACCCGAGCTCGACGAGCCGGCGGGCGTTTCGGAAGAAGAAGAGCCCGAAGTCGAAGAGGCTCCCCGAGACCGGCTCGCCGTCGACGGTCACGTGTGCCTCGGGAAGGTGCCATCCGCGGGGGCGGACGAGCAGCGTCGCCGTCTCGTCGCCCAGGCGGTACTCGCGCTCCGTCCGCGGGTCGCTGAACTCGATCGTCCCCTCGATGGCGTCCGCCAGGTTCACCTGGCCGCCGACCTGGTTCGCCCACGTCGGCGAGTTCGCGTCCTCGAAGTCGGCCATGAAGCCTCGCGCGCCCGAGTTCAGCGCGTTGATCACCATCTTGCGGTCGGTCGGGCCGGTGATTTCGACCCGGCGGTCGCTCAGGTCCGGGGGAGGCGGCGCGACCTGCCAGTCGTCCGAACGGATCTCCTCCGTCTCCGGGAGGAAGTCGAGCGAGCCGCCCGCGTCGATCTCGGCCTGTCGCTCCTCTCGACGGTGCAGGAGCTCACGGCGGCGTCCGTCGAACTCACGGTGGAGGGCCGCGACAAACGCAAGCGCCTCGGGCGTCAGAACCTCCGCGAATCGGCCCTCGGCCGGCGAACGGACCTCGACGCCGCCGTCGCTCATCGCGCGTCCCCGGCGAGCGCGGCGTGGACGAGCTCGATCGGATGAACGATCGGCGTCCGCCACCCCTCCTCCTCGAGATACGTCCCGATCTGGAGCGTGCACCCCGGGTTACCGGCGGCGATCGCGTCGGCGCCTGTGGCCGCGAGGTTCCGGGCTTTCCGGCGGCCGAGCTCGGCAGCGGGCTCGGGCTGAAGCAGGTTGTAGAGCCCGGCCGAGCCGCAGCACACCTCCCACTCGGGCGGCTCGACGAGCTCGACCCCAGGGAGAGAGCCGAGCAGGGCCCGCGGCTCCGCGCGAACGCCTTGGGCGTGGGCGAGATGGCAGGCGTCGTGGTAGGCGACGCGCAGGTCGAGCGACCGGAGCCGCGGTGCGCGGGGCTCGACTGCGGCGAGAAAGGCGCTCACATCGTGAACCTTTGCCGAGAACGCCGCCGCGCGCTCGGCCCACTGCGGGTCGTCTGCCAGCAGGTGACCGAGATCACGCAGGGAAGACCCGCACCCGGCTGCGTTCACTACGAGGGAGTCGCAGTCCTCGAAGGCGGCGATCATCTCCCGTCCGAGCGCGAGGGCTTCGTCCTCGTAGCCCGTGTGGAGGAAGAGCGCGCCGCAACAACGAGGCCGGCGGGGCGCAACCACCTCGAACCCCTCCGCGGCGAGCACCTCCGCCGTCGCGACGTTCGTCCGGTGGAAGAAGACACGCGCGACGCAGCCCTGCAGGAGGCCGACACGCCCCCGGCGCTCGCCGCGCGCCGGGGTGACGACCGGCAGGCGGGCGAACGGCGACCCTCCACGAGGCGTGAGCCGGAGAACCGCCCCCGTGAGCGAACGGTCGGGCAGGCGGCGGCCGAGCGTGCGCACGCCGAGCTTCGACGCCCCGGCTGCGAACGGAGCGAGCGGGCGCAGGCGGCCCGGATGGGTGAAGGCGGCGAAGAGGAGCCGCCGTCGGGCCCGATCGCGCCACGGGCGCGCGTGGTTTCGCTCCACCTGCGGGCGCGTCGCCTCGATCAGCCGGTCGTAGCGCACACCCGAGGGGCAGGACGAGACGCACGCCATGCAGCCGAGGCAGCGGTCCCAGTGCGTGACCATCGCCTCCGAGAGCACGTCCGACTCGCGGAGAGCCGCGTCCATCAGCACGATCCGGCCGCGCGGGGAGTCCATCTCCTCGCCCCAGAGGACGTAGGTCGGGCAGGTGGGCAGGCAGAACCCGCAGTGCACGCAGGTGTCGAGGACGTCAGCACTCGGAGGGCGATGCGCGTCGAACGCGCTCACGGGAGCGCTCCGGGACTGCAGACGCCGGCCGGGTCGAACCGCTCCTTGACGCGACGCGAGAGGCGGACGAGGGCGGGGTCGGATGGGCCCCAGCGATCGGTCGCACGCCCCGCATCACGCGGCGCGTCCACGACCGCGCAGGGGAATGGGCGAAGCCCGCGCCGCAGCTCGTCGACCGCGTCCGGCTCGGAGGGGGAGAGCGTCAGCCACCACGTGCCGACCCCGGCCCGGCCCGCCAGAGAGGCGTCGAGCCGCTCGGCGAGCGCGAGAGCGCGCGCGAGCTCCGCCGGGAGCCCGGAGACCCGGATGACGACGCCGTTGGAAGAGCGCTGGCGCTCCCGCTGGCGGGCCCAGAGC
>JACCXC010000200.1 GCA_013697275.1 Actinomycetota bacterium
TAGAGGATGTTCATGAGGGTGGACTTCCCGGCCCCGTTCTCTCCGAGGAGCGCGTGGACCTCGCCGGGCGCCAGCTCGAAGTTCACGTCGTCATTGGCGACGACGCCCGGGAACCGCTTCGTGATGCCCTTGAGCTCGAGAAGAGGAGCGTCCGCCATGGAGAGGCGAGGGGCGGGCTCTCGCCCGCCCCTCGTGGTCTCGTTACTTAGCCGACCGTCTCCGGGATCTCGACGTCTCCGGCCTTGATCTTCTCGATCTGGGCCTCGGTCTCGGAGACCGCGTCCGCATTCGCGTCCGGGCTCGTCTTGCCGAGCCCCACGCCGTCCTCGGCGAGGCCGAACGAGGTCACGCCGCCGGCCTCGAACGCGTCGTTCACAGCGCCCTCGATCGCCTTGAAGACCGCGACGTCGACGCGCTTGAGCGCGCTCGACAGGACGTGCGAGCCGAGGAACGCCTGGTCGGCGTCCACGCCGATGCCCCAGACGCTCTTGGACTTCGCCGCGTCGAGGGCGCCGAGACCGCAGCCTCCGGCGACCTGGAAGACGACGTCCGAGCCCTTGGAGATCTGGTCGAGCGCGACCTCCTTGCACTTGTCCTGCGCCACGAAGTCCTGCGAGTACCCGTTCAGCGTCTTGACGTCCGGGTTCGCGTCTTTCGCGCCCTTCTGGAAGCCGGCGATGAACCGGTCGACCGGCGGGATCTTCTGGCCACCGACGCTCGAGACCGTCCCGGTCTCAGTGACGAGGCCGGCCATGTAGCCGACCAGGTAGCCCGCTTCCTGCTCCTTGAACAGGAGACCCTGCGCGTTGTCGAGCGGCGGATCGAAGGCCGAGTCGACAATGGCGAACTTCGTGTCTGGGAACGCCTTCGCGGCCTCGGCGGTCGCCTCCGTCATGAGGAAGCCGACCGAGATGATCAGGTCGAAGCCGTCCTCAGCGAGGGTCTGCAGGTTCGGGATGTAGTCCGCGTCGGACTTCGACTCGAGCACGCGGATCTCGACACCCAGGTCGGACTCCGCCTGCTTCAGGCCCTGGAAGGCCAGCTGGTTGAAGCCGCGGTCGTTCAGCCCGCCGATGTCGGTGACGAGGCCGACCTTCATCTTCTCGCCGCCTTCGTCTCCGCCTGTCGTCGTGTCCTCGGCGGCCGTACCGCCGCCTCCTCCGTCTCCGTCGTCACCGCCGCAAGCAGCGAGGCCGAGGGCGAGCGCCAGGCTCGCGAGGAGGAGAGCGAGCCAGGGCAGCCTACGAAATGCGTTCACACAACCTCCCTCGTTTTGCACCCATCTCCGGTGAGTCGCCGGATGCTAACGCGTGCGGCAACCCGATTGCTAGGACGGGCGGGGCGGCGCTTCGTTAGGAATGAGCGTTGGTCAGGTGCTCGGAGAGGACGCGCTCTAGCTCGGCTTCTCCGACAAGCACGCGGCGCGGCTTCGACCCCTCGTAGCCGGAGATGATCCCGCGGCGCTCGAGCATGTCGATCAGGCGTCCCGCGCGCGTGTAGCCGACGCGCAGGCGACGCTGGAGAAGAGAGACGGAGGCCGTCTGCGTCTGCACGACGATCTCGGTGGCCCGGACGAGCAACGCGTCCTCGTCGGGGTCGAACTCGTCGTCGCCGTCCCCGTCCACGGTCTCGACCCCCGGTGCCTCGAGGAGCGACTCGTCGAGCTCCTGCTCGCGCTGGCCGCGACATTGCTCGACGATGAGGGCGATCTCCTCTTCGCTGACGTACGCCCCTTGCACGCGCTGGAGGCGCGACGTGCCGAGCGGCTTGAAGAGCATGTCTCCCTGCCCGAGGAGGCTCTCAGCGCCCGACTGATCGAGGATCACCCGGCTGTCGGTCTGGCTCGAGACTGCAAAGGCCGCGCGGGACGGGACGTTCGCCTTGATCATCCCGGTGATCACGTCCACGGAGGGTCGCTGGGTGGCGAGCACGAGATGGATGCCGACCGCGCGGGACTTCTGGGCCAGGCGGATGACGGCGTCCTCCACATTCTGCGGCGAGACCATCATCAGGTCGGCGAGCTCGTCGATCACGACGAGGAGGTACGGCAGGGTCTCCTCCCCGCGCTCGCCGAGAACGCGATTCAGCTCCGGAAGGTTGCGAGCACGGGCAAGGCTCATGCGCTCGTAGCGGCGCTCCATCTCCGTGAGCACGTTCGCGAGCACGGCCGCAGCCGCCTTCGGGTTCGAGACGACGGGCGTCAGGAGATGCGGGATCGACTCGTAGAGGCCGAGCTCGACGCGCTTCGGGTCGACGAGGATCATCCGCACCTCGTCGGGCGTCGCACGGAGGAGGATCGAGCAAAGCATCGTGTTGATGCAGCCGGACTTGCCGGAGCCGGTCGTGCCCGCGATCAGGATGTGCGGCATCCGCGCCAGGTCGGCCGAGACGGACGCGCCCGAGATGTCCTTCCCCAGCCAGACGGAGAGCGGGCTCGAGCCGGCCGGGGCCTCGTCGAAGATATCGCCGAGCGTGACGAGGTTCGGCGAGAGGTTCGGTACCTCGACCCCCACCGCCTGCTTGCCCGGGATCGGCGCGAGGATGCGAATCTCCGTCGTCGCCAGCGCGTAAGCCAAGTCGTCCTTCAAGGCTGCGACCTTCCCCACCTTCGTCCCCGGGGCGAGCTGCAGCTCGTAGCGCGTCACGCGCGGGCCGGCCACCTGGCCGATGAGTGTGGCCTCGACGCCGAAGTTTGCGAGAGCCTGCACCAGCGCTTCCGCCGTACGCTCGGAGGCCTTCGCCGGCTGGCCGTTCGACGGGCGCGAGCGTCGCAGCACGCCCGGGTCAGGAAGACGGTAGGCGGCCTCGGCGCCCGAGTGCGCAGCGGGCCCGAACAACGGTTCCGGCTCGTCCGCAGAGCCCTCGTCGCCCGGGTCGGGACCTCCGGCGAGCTGGTCGAGGAGGAGCGCCGAGGGGAGAGAGCCCGTCTCACTGACGATGTCGGGGTACGCTTGCTCGGCATCGAGCGGCGGTGACCCCGGCGGGGCGCGCAGCACGTCGTCGGCGGTCTCGGGCTCGAGGGTCGGACGTGTGGCGGTGCGCCGCGCGGCGGCTGCTTTGGCGCCTGCCACGCGGGCGGCACCGGCTGAGCGGCGAAGGAGGGCGCCGATCGAGGCGCCTGTCAGAAGGAGCACTCCGGTCATCAACGCGAAAGCGCCCAGGATGAACGTGCCCGTTTCGCCGAGCAGGCGGCCCAAGATCGCATCGAGGGCCTCGCCCACGACCCCGCCGCGCTGGGCTCCCAGAATCGTGAGAAGTCCAAGAGCAAAGACGACGAGACCCGTCCGGAAGGGACGAACGTCGACGAGGCCCGAGCGGGCCACCATGAGCGCGCCCACGACCACGAGGGCGGGCGGTAGCGCCAAGCGTGCACCGCCGATCGCGCCGTCCAGGGTCGTGGCGATCTTCTCGCCGACCACGCCGCCGTCCCAGCCGAAGAGCAGGACGGTGGCGAGGAACAGACCGGCGGCAAGCAGGCCGAGCCCGACCAGCTCGGGGTGGCCGCTGCCCGACAGGCGCCGCTTGCGCCTGGTCTTGCGAATGCGCGAGGGCGTCTTCGGGCGAACCTTCGTGGGCCGCTTCTTCGCCGCCATGGAAGCCACTTCGTGAGGGGACCTTCGGCTCCTCCCCGTCTCGAAGCCGGCACGGTCGGTCACCCACCCGCGCATCGTTCAGACCTACGCTGTCCACATGGGGGCAAGGGGCCGAAGGCCCCCGGGGGTCTAGCATCACGCGCGAGCCTCCGAGCCGCTCGCTACGGGAAGGTCGCGATGCGCTCGACGAGGAGCTCGAGAAAGGCGTCTGCGTCGACCCCGATGCCCACGTGCGCGTTCGGCTCGTTCTCAGTCCGCCGCCAGAGATCCACGACGGTGCGGCCCCGGCAGAGCTCGGAGGCGCAGTCCACGACGACATGACGTTCGACCGTCTCGACGATGCCGGGCCGGAAGGCGTGAGCCAGCGCGACGGCGTCGTGGATCGGCGACCCCTCGAAGCCGTACGTGCGGGCGTGGTACTCGTGGAAGAAGTCGTAGAGCTCGGCGACCATGCGTCCGGTCCGTCCCGCCGCGCGCAGGCGCTCGGCGTGCTCGCCGGTCATGAGCGCCTTGTGCGTGACGTCGAGCCCGATCATCGTGACGTCCAGGCCGCTCGCGAAGACGCGCTGCGCGGCCTCGGGATCGGCCCAGATGTTGAACTCGGCCGCGGGCGTCACGTTGCCCTCGGCGATCGACCCGCCCATCAGCACGATGCGCTCGAGGCGCCCGGCCGCGTCGGGATGGCGAGCGAGGAGCAGCGCAACGTTCGTCAGCGGGCCCACGGGGACGAGGGTGACCGGATGGTCCGATCCCAGGATCCGGTCGGCCAGGAAGTCCACGGCATGCTCCCTCACCGGACGACCCTGTGCGGGAGGAAGGTCTGGACCTTCGAGCCCGCTCTCTCCGTGCACATAGGCCGCGACGAACGGGTCACGCAGTAGCGGTCGCGCAGCGCCGGCCGCGACCGGGACGTCCCCGCGGTCGACGAACTCGAGCACGCGAAGCGCGTTCGCAGTCGTCTTCTCGAGCGTCTGGTTTCCGGCCACGGTGGTCACGCCCAGGAGCTCCACCTCCGGGCTCGCGAGCGCGAGCAGGAGCGCGATCGCGTCGTCGTGCCCGGGGTCGCAGTCGAGCAGGACGGGAACGCTCATCGCGCCATCATGGCGTCTACCTCCGCCGCAGTGGGAAGCGACGGCTGCGCGCCCGGGCGGGACGCCGCGAGCGCTCCCGCGGCGCAGGCGCGCCTCAGTGCCTCCTCCCGCGAGCGTTCCTCGAGGAGCGAGACGACGAGACAGGCGCAGAACGCGTCGCCCGCTGCGGTGCCGTCCACCGCCTCCACCTGTGGTGGGGTCGCGCGCGCCACCTCCTCTCCGCCCTCGAGCAGGAGTGCACCGTCCGCCCCGAGGGTCAGGGCGAAGAGCGGCCCCAGGGCGCTCGAGCCGAGCGCGTCCAGCTCGAAGGAGTTCGCCACGATCACGTCGCACCGGGCGAGCGTCTCCGCGGGAACGGGCCGCGCCGGAGCCGCGTTCAAGCAGAACATGCCCGTCGCGCGCTCGGCCGCAGCCGACACCGTTTCCACGGGTATCTCGAGCTGACAGAGCACGGCGTCCGCGCCCTCCACCTCGACGTCCTCCGGGGCAACCCGACGATTGGCGCCAGGCGCGACAACGATCTGGTTCTCGCCGCCTCCCACAAGAATCAGGGCGACTCCGGTCGGTTCCTCGTCGACGACGCGGACGCCGCTCAGGTCCACGCCCGCCTCCTCCAGGCCGGCGAGCGCGAGGGCTCGGTGCTCGTCGTCGCCGACGCAGCCGACGAAGCGGACTTCGGCGCCGAGGCGTGCCGCCGCGACGGCCTGGTTTGCACCCTTGCCGCCCGGTACACGCTCGAGCTCCGCGTCGGTCAGCGTCTCGCCCGGCTGCGGGAGGCGCTCGGTGAAGGCGACGACGTCGAGGTTGATCGAGCCGACGACCGTGATGCGGAGCGGCAAGTTAGATGGCTGACCCGGGAGTTGCGGGCGCCGACTGGTGGCTCTTCATCTAGGCGGCGAGCGCGCGCAGGTCGTCGACCGCCCCGCCGTACAGGTTCTCCCGTAGGTCGAAGAGCCCCGCCCAGAGCGCGGAGCGTACGGGTGGCGAGCCGACGCGCGCCGAGGTCGCAAGCCCCTGCAGGGCGCGCACGAGGACGGCCAGCTCGAGGTACGCCTGCGCGACGCGGTTCGGGCACGCGCTCACGCCCGCCCGCCGGAGCACGTCGCCCCACTCGAGCACTTCCCCCGGCCCGGGCTCCCCGTACCACGACCGGCCCTCCACGCCATCCGGCTCGAGCTCGAGCAGGAAGCGCCCGAGCGGAATCTCGAGCCCCGCCAGCGCCGTTTCGGCACGCTCGGCCGCTCGCCTGAGAGCCGCCTCGCGCCGGCCGGGCGTGGTCGGATCCGGCTCGCCACGTGCCCAGCGATCGAGGAGGCGGCAGAAGGCGAGAGAGCTCACCTCGGCCGCCACGAGCGCGCGCACGAGGCGCGCGGACGTGGCCTCGGAGACGTCGTAGGAGCGAAGCAGGTCCGCCCAGGTCTTGCCGTTGGTGTCGATCATCGCTCTAGTAGTACCCCACCGCGCCCTCCTCGACCACCTCTACCGACTGGCCGAACGGGGCCAGTGTTGCGAACTACTCAGACCTCGACGACGACCGGCAGGATCATCGGCCGCCGGCCCGTCCGTTCGTAGACGAGCTGGCCGAGCGCGTCGTGGATGTGCTCTTGCAGTAGCTTCAGCTCCGCCACGCCGCCGTCCAGGCACTGCGCCACTGTCCGTGCGACCTCGTCGCGCGCCTCGTCGAAGAGCGGCCCCGGCTCGGCGAACCCCCGCGCCACGAGCTCGGGCGCAGCGGCTCGGCGGCCGTTCTCCCCACCGATCGTCACGACCACGATCAGCACGCCGTCCTCCGAGAGGTGCCGGCGGTCGCGCAGGGCAACGTCGCGCACGTCGCCGACCCCGAGGCCGTCGACGAAGGTGCTGCCGACGTCGATCTGGTCGACGATGCGAGCGCGCCCGTCCGCAAGCTCGACGACCGACCCGTTCTCGGCCAGGATCACGCGGTCCTCGGGCACCCCGGCGTCCGTGGCGAGCCGGCCGTGGGCATAGAGCATCCGGAACTCGCCGTGCACCGGCATCACGTTCTTCGGACGCAGGAGCGCGAGGATGGTGCGCAGCTCCTCGGCGTTCCCGTGGCCGGACGCGTGCACCGGCGCGATCTCCTGGTGGAGGACCTGGGCGCCGGCCTTCGTCAACCGGTTGATCGAGTCGTGCACCCTCAGCTCGTTTCCCGGCACGGGCTTCGCCGAGATGATCACAGTGTCGCCCTTCTCGATCGTGATGTGCTTGTGATCGTTGTAGGCGATCCGGGTCAGGGCCGACATGGGCTCGCCCTGGCTCCCCGTACAGACGATCATCGTCTCCTCCGGAGGAAGCTCCCCGAGCCGCTCGGGCTTGATCAGTAGGTCCTCGGGCACGTCGATGTAGCCGAGGCTCTTCGCGATGTTCACGTTCTTCCGCAGGGAGCGTCCGACGAGAGCGACCTTGCGGTTCGTCTCGAGGGCCACGTCGATCGCCTGCTGGACGCGGTGCAGGTTCGACGCGAACGACGCGACGAGGACGCGGCCGCGAAGCGGCGGGATGATGTGGCGGAACGCTTCGCCGACCGTTCGCTCGGACTCAGTCACCCCGGGCCGCTCGGCATTGGTCGAGTCGCCCAGGAGGAGGTCGACGCCTTCGTTTCCGAGCTCCGCCAGGCGCCCGACGTCCGTGCGGAACCCGTCGACGGGCGTGTGGTCGATCTTGTAGTCCCCCGTGTGGACGATCCTGCCGCCCGGGGTGTCGAGGACAACGGCGACGGCGTCCGGGATCGAGTGGGCCATCCGGACGAACTGGGCGCGGAAGGGCCCGATCTCGACGGGCCCTTGCTCCGGCTCGGCCTCGCGGAGCTCGGCGCTCCGGAGAAGGCCGTGCTCGCCGAGCTTCGACTGGATTAGCCCCAGGGTCAGGCGAGTCGCCCAGACCTCGGGCGCGCCGATCTCGCGCAGGAAGTACGGGAGGGCTCCGACGTGATCCTCGTGGCCATGCGTGAGGATGACCGCGCGCACGTCGCCCCGCCGCTCGCGGAGCGGCCCGAAGTCCGGGAGCACGAGATCCACGCCGAGGTGCTCGTCCCGCGGAAACGAAAGTCCGGCGTCGATGATCACGAGCCCCTGCTCGCTCTCGACGATGGTCATGTTCTTGCCAACCTCGCCGAGGCCGCCGAGCGGCGTGATGCGCGTCCAGCCCGAGGGCAACGTCTAGGCCCGCGCGGCCTCGAGGACGCCCGAGCGTTCGAGCGTCTCGCGAATGCGAGCTTTTTCGTCCTCGCTCGCCTCGACAAGCGGCAGCCGCAGGCCGCCGACGTCCCAGCCGGCCATGGCAAGCGCCGCCTTGATCCCGATCGGGTTCACGACCACCTTCAGGAGGTCATAGGCGGGCTCGAGCTCCCGGTCGAGGGCCCTCGCGCCCTCGACGTCACCGTCGCGGAAGCGGCGAACCATCTCCTTCACCTGAGGGCCCCAGAGGTGGGTGTGCACGCAGACGCCGCCCACGCCGCCGAGCTCGAGGAGCGGGAAGATCAGGTTGTCGTCCCCCGCGTAGAGGGTCAGGTCGGTCTCCTCGACGATTCGCCGCGCCTGGGTGAGGTCGTCGTTCGCCTGCTTGACCGCCCGCACGGTAGGAATCTCGCCTAGCTCGGCGATCGTCTCCGGCTCGAGGTTCACGACAACGCGGCTCGGGATGTTGTAGACGATGATCGGAAGGTCGCTCACCTCGGCGATCGCGCGGAAGTGAGCCACGACCCCGCGGGGCGGGGGCTTGTTGTAGTACGGCGTGACGACGAGGAGGCCGTCGACGCCGGCCTCTCGCGCGCGCCCGGTCAGATGAACCGAGTGCGCGGTCGAGTACGTCCCCGTCCCGGCCACGACGGCCGCTCGGTCTCCGACGGCGGCCACCGCGGCCGAGAAGAGCTCGACCCGCTCGTCGTCGGAGAGCGTGGGCGACTCCCCGGTCGTGCCGGCGACCACCACGCCGTCCGAGCCGTGCTCCACGAGGTGCGCGCAGAGGCGGCGGAAGGTGTCGAAGTCGACACGGCCGTCCTCGTCGAACGGCGTGACGACGGCAGTCAGAACCTCGCCTAGCACCCGCGCGATTCTACGTCAGCCGCCAGAACGCGCTCGCGAGCCAGGGCCGCGCCTCACAGGAGAGCGTCCAGGCCGCGGGTCAATCCGGGCGGCAGCGCGCCGAGCCGCTCGAGCGCGAGGAGGACGCCGGGCGCGAATGCCTCCCGCGAGGTCGTGTCGTGCCGGATGGTCAGGAGCTGGCCCTCCCCACCGAGGAGCACCTCCTGATGGGCGACGAGGCCGGGCAGGCGGACGCTATGAATCGGCACGTCACCGCCCATCGCGCTCGCGGTTGCCTTCGCCGTCCCCGAGGGGGCGTCGAGCTTCGCCTCGTGGTGCAGCTCGACGATCTCCGCACGCGGCAGATGCCGTGCCGCCTCGGCCGCAAAGCGCATCATGAGGACAGCGCCGAGGGCGAAGTTCGGGGCGAAGAAACAGGCAACCCCGGCCGCCCGGGCCGCGTCGTCGAGGGACTCGAGCTCCTCGTCCGGAACGCCGGTCGTCCCGAGGACGCAGGGCACACGCGCTTCAAGGGAGCGCTCCACGTTTGCGCGTGCCGCGTCGGGCCGCGTGAAGTCGACGGCCGCTTCGTAGCCGGCGGGATCGACCCGATCGCCGCGTCCTACGGCGGTGACTTCGTGGCCCGCGTCCACCAGGCGAGGCCCGAGAGCTGAGCCGACCTTCCCCCCCGCGCCGAAGAGGAGGATCCTCACGCGGCCTGGGCCGCGACGAGCCCGGGCGCGACGCGCTCGACGGCCTCAGCGAAGCGCTCCTCGCTCGGCCCGATCCCCGTGACCGAGACCTTGTCCTGGGCAAGCAGAACCCCTGCGAGCTGACCGACCGCCTCCGGCTCGACCGCATCGATCTCGGCCAGGATCTGATCGAGGGAGAGGAGCTCCGTGTCGGTCACGAGCGACTTGCCGAGGCGACTCATGCGGTTCGAGGTCATCTCCATCGAGAGCATGATCCGGCCCTTCAGGTTCTCCTTTGCGCGCTCGACCTCGTCCTCCCGGGCGCCTCCGGCAGCCAGGCCCTCGATTTCGGCCCTGACGATCTCGAGGCAGGCCGCGAGGTTCTCCTCGCGCGTGCCGACGTACACACCGATCTGGCCGGTGTCCGCGTACTGCGAGGCGAAGGTGTAGACGGAGTAGGCGAGCCCGCGCTTCTCGCGGATCTCCTGGAAGAGGCGCGAGGAGGCCGACCCGCCGAGGATGCTGTCGAGGATCGTCGCTGTGAACCGGCGTCGGTCGGAGCGCGCCAGGCCCGGGGCACCGAGGCAGACGTGGTACTGCTCTGTGTCCTTGCGTGAGAAGCGCAGCGACGGCGGAGGCGCTGCCACGAGCGGCGGACGCGCGGACGCGCGAGCGGGCGAACCGGCCCGCTTTGCAGCCATCCGCTGGACCAGCTCGACGAGCGCCTCGTGCTCGACGCTGCCGGCCGCCGCGACGACGATGTTCTCCGGACGATAGGCCGTGCGGTGGTAGGCCGAGATCGCCCGGCGCGAGACCGTCGAGATCACCTCGGCGGAGCCGAGTACCGGCCGGCCCAGCGGATGGTCGCCGAAGACGGTCTCGGTGAAGAGGTCGTGGACGAGCTCCTGCGGCGTGTCCTCGACCATTGCGATCTCCTCGAGCACGACCTCCCGCTCGGAGTCGAGGTCGGTCAGGGTGGGCGCGAAGACCATGTCCGTCATGACGTCGAGGGCGGTCTCGAGGTGCGAATCGAGGACGCGACCGTAGACGACCGTGTAGTCGCGCGCCGTCGAAGCGTTCAACTCACCTCCGAGGGCGTCGAAGACCTCCGCGATCTCCAGCGCCGAGTACGAGCTCGTGCCTTTGAAGAGCAGATGCTCGAGGAAGTGCGAGAGCCCGGCGTGCGCGTCGTCCTCGTCCCGCGAGCCGGCTCCGATCCAGAAGCCGATCGCCACGGAGCGCACGCTCGGAAGCGGCTCGGTGATCACGCGGCCGCCTCCGTCGAGCGTGGTCAGGAGGTAGCTCTGCACACCCGCATCGTAACCCCGCATACGCTCGGCCCCGGACGCCGAGTGAGTCAGGCAGGCTTGTACGCGTGCCCCGGATCGCCCGCCGCACGGGCGAGGAGGGCGAGCGCCTTGAGAGGCGGTCGGGCGATCGCTCTGGCGGCGCGGACATCGGCCAGCTCGCCGGTGATGAGCTTCTCGATCACCGGCCAGACCACGCGGCTCTTCGCGAGCGCGAAGGTCGTCCGCGGATAGCGATCGAAGGATGCCTTGAGGCTCCAGGAGGCCCAGAGAAGCGGCGCAAGGTGGCGGGTGACGCGAGCTCCGTACGGATCGAGCGTCGCCTCCTCGCCCGCCAGAACCTTGCGGACGGCATCGGCGGCGAAGCGGGCCGAGACAAACGCCTCGAACATCCCGTCCCCGGTAAGCGGGTCGAGCAGACCTGCCGCATCGCCGACGAGCAGCCCGCGGCCCCGCGCGAGCGTCGAGTCGGGCTCGCGGCACGGGAGCCGGTAGCCGCGGATCTCCTCGAGGTCATCGAGGCGGATCCTGTGTTTTCGGCAGAACGCGGCCAGGTGCTCGCGAATCTGTGGCCCCTCGGCCTCCCAGCCGCCGACGCCGACGTTCAGGTGATCACCTTTCGGGAAGATCCATCCGTAGCCGCCCGGAACGCAGTCGAACTCGACGAGGAAGCTGCTGCGGTAGCGCGAGGCGTCCGTCTTCGAATTGGGGAGATTTCCCTCGAGTGCGACGCCGATCGTGCGGTTCCCGCCGAGCCCGAGCGCGCGGGCGGTCACGCCGTTCACCCCGTCCGCGCCGACCACCGCCGCGGCCCGCAGGCGTTCGCCGTTCGCCGACACCGTGACGCTGCCCTCGTCCGCCTCGATCGACGCGACCTTGACCCCGTCCCGGAACTCAGCCCCCGCTGCTGCGGCCTTCGCGGCCAGGAAGTGGTCGAGCCGGCGTCGCTGGGTCATGTACGCGAGGATCCCCTTGCCGCGCTCGGCCTTGCGAGCGCCGAGCTGGAGCTCGGCCGTCGTCACGACGCGCTCGACCACCGGGTCGATCGCGAACGGGAGCTGCTTGTAGGCGCGCGTGGTGACCCCACCTCCGCAGGGCTTGACGCGCGGGAAGCGCGCGCGGTCGAGCAGGAGCACCGCGGCTCCCTCGCTCGCGAGGCGGTAGGCGGCCGTCGACCCGGCCGGGCCGGCTCCGACCACGATGACGTCATACCGGCCGATGCCTTGATTATGCCGACGCGCGGTCCTTGAGAAACGAAGGGCAGCCTGCGTTGGTTCCTGGAACTCTTGCGACCCTCGCGAAGCACTTTGAAGCGCCCCGTCGTCGCGTTCATCTGCGGTGGCCTGTCGCCGGGTCCGTCTTCGCCGGACGCGCAGCGTACGCCGCTTTCGCTGAGGGGCCGCGCGCAACCCAGGCGACGACCATCAGCGCCTGCGTCAACAAGAGGTCGAGCGCCATGTTCATGCGCAGCCGCTGCAAGAGCACCGAACGCCTTGTGACCTGGGGCGCCACGCTTGCGCAGGCATTCGCCGCGACCGGGGCTCCCGAGAAACGAGCGCTGCCCGTCGTCCGCGAGATGCTCGAGACCGGCTTCCTCGAGATCGCAGGCTAGGAACGACGAGGGGCGGCTCTCGCCGCCCCTCCGGTTGTCCTTAGCGCCGCTCGCGATCTCTGCCGCGGCCGCCGCGCCGGTCGCCGTCGCGCGGGCGTTCCTCGCGCGGCTCGCGTGGCGGTGCGTCCTTTGCCCGCTCGATCAGGGTCTCGGGCTGGACGAGGTCGCCGTTCTCGTGCTTCGCGACGAGCTTCAGGCCGATTCGGCCCCGGGCCTTGTCCACCTCGAGCACCTTGACGTCGAGGACGTCGCCACGCGAGATGACGTCCTCGATGTGCGCAACGCGGCCAGGACCGACGTTCGAAACGTGCAAGAGGCCGTCCGTTCCTCTCTTCAGCTCGACGAACGCGCCGAAGTCGGTCGTTTTGACCACCTTGCCCGTGTACTCGTCGCCGGGCTCGGGCTCCTTCGTCAGCGCACGGACGAAGGCGATCGCCGCATCTGACTTCGTTCCCTCGGTGGCGTAGATCAAGATCGTGCCGTCCTCCTCGATGTCCACCTGGACGTCGAACTCGGACTCGATCCCGCGGATCGTCTCGCCGCCCTTGCCGATCACGAGCCCGATCTGCTCGGGATCGATCTGCACCGACGAGATCCGCGGCGCGTGCGCGGCGAGCTCGGTGCGCACCTCCGGGATCGCCGCCAGCATCTGGTCGAGGATGAACTCGCGGGCCCGCTTCGCCTGCTCGAGCGCCGCGCGCATGATCTCCTGCGTGACGCCGGTGATCTTGATGTCCATCTGGAGCGCGGTGATGCCCTCTCGAGTGCCGGCGACCTTGAAGTCCATGTCGCCCAGGTGGTCCTCCGCGCCCTGGATGTCCGTCAGGATCACGTAATCGTCGCCCTCCTTCACCAGGCCCATGGCGATGCCGCTGACCGGGGCCTTGATCGGGACGCCGGCGTCCATGAGCGCGAGCGTCGACCCGCAGACCGAGCCCATCGACGACGAGCCGTTCGACTCGAGCGTCTCCGAGACGACCCGGATCGTGTACGGGAACTCCTCCGGCCCCGGAATGACGGCCTCGAGTGAGCGTTGCGCGAGCGCGCCATGGCCGATGTCCCGGCGCTTGGGGCCGCGCATCATGCCCGTCTCTCCGACCGAGTAGGGCGGGAAGTTGTAGTGGTGCATGTAGCGACGCTCCTCCTCCAGCGAAAGGTCGTCGATCCGCTGGCCCTCCTTGGCCGTGCCAAGGGTGAGGAGCGTCATGATCTGGGTCTGGCCGCGCGTGAAGAGCGCCGAGCCGTGCGTCCTCGGTGAGACGCCGACCTCGCACTCGATCGCGCGGATCTCCTCCGCGTCGCGCCCGTCGGGGCGCCGCTTGTCGACCGCGATCTTCGTGCGGACGAGCTCCTTGTAGAGCGACTCGGCCGCCTTCTTCACGAACTGCCGCGTCATCTGGTCGCTGACCGTCGGCGCGTCGCCGTCGACGGTGGCGGGTCCGGCCGCGAACGGAAGGTCGACGGTCTCGATGATCCGGTCGAAGAGGAGTTGCCGCTTCGCGGATTTGAGCTGCTTCGAGTCCTGCTCGGCGTCGGTGAGGGCGCGGAGCTCGTTCTCGAACTGCTCCCGCACCGGCCCCTTGACCGCCTCGAGCCGCTCGCGCTCCAGGATCGCGTTCAGGCTCGAGCGGGTCTGCACCTGGCGGACGATGTCCTCCTCGGTCGACTCCATCGTGAGCTCGGGCGAGAGCTCTGCCTGGATCTCCTCGACCGTGCCGGCCGCCTCACGGAGGCCGTCGGAGGCGATCGCCTCTCGGACCCGGCTGCCGAAGCGGCCTTCGATGTCCTCGGTCACCGCGGGGTCGAGCCACTTGGGCTTACCGACCTGGCGGCGGAGCTCCTCCTGCACCTCACAGAGCTTCTTGATCTCCTGATGCGCCAGCTCGAGCGCCTCGAGGAGCGTGTCCTCCGGCACCTGCATGCCCCCGGCCTCCACCATCGTGAGGCCGTCCTTCGTCCCGACGACGATCAGGTCGAGCTGGGACTCGTTCTCGGTCTCCTGCAGCGTCGGGTTGAGCACGAGCCCGCCGTCGATCAGACCGACGCGGACGGCGCCGACCGGGCCGAGGAAGGGCATCGGCGAGATCATGAGCGCCGCCGACGCACCGTTCAGGCAGAGAATGTCATGTGGGGTCACCATGTCGGCCGAGAGCACGGTGCAGATGACCTGCGTCTCGTTCCTGTAGCCCGCGGGCCAGAGCGGGCGGATCGGCCGGTCGATCATCCGCGCCGTGAGGATCGCCTTCTCCGTCGGTCGCCCTTCGCGCTTGAAGAAGCCGCCGGGGATCTTTCCGGCGGCGTACATGCGCTCCTCGACGTCGACGGTGAGCGGGAAAAAGTCCGCGCCTTCGCGGCCCTCCATCCGACCCTGCGCGGTCGCGAGGACCATCGTGTCCCCGCTTCGGACGAGGACCGCGCCGTCGGCCTGCTTGGCCAGCTTCCCCGTCTCGAAGGTGATTTCCGAATCGCCGACGGTCGCCTTGACCTCAGCGGCGGACGGTACGAGCGTCGTTGCCATGTTGCCTCCCTTTTCTCACCGGGGAGCGGAGGCGGAGGTTTGAGGCAACCCTTTTCGGGAGCTCCCTCAAACTTCCACCGGCGTTCCCCGGGCGCCTGCGTTATCGCCGCAGGCCCAGTTCCTTGATCAGACCTCGGTACCCCTCCAGGTCTCTCTTCTGGAGGTAGTTCAGAAGGCGCCGCCGCTGGCCGACCAGCTTGAGCAGCCCGCGCCGCGAATGGTGATCCTTCTTGTGCGCGCGGAGGTGCTCCGTCAGCTGCTCGATTCGCCGGGTGAGTAGGGCGATCTGCACTTGCGGCGAGCCCGTGTCAGCCTCGCTTCGCCCGTGCGTCCCGACCACCTCGCGCTTTGCTTCCTGCGTCAGCGCCATCGAGCCTAGGGTACCAGAGGTGCGCTTGAGACCTGGGATTGCGGCCGGTCACCCTGCCACCGCCGAGGCCGGCGCGGAGGTGCTCGCAGAAGGAGGCACCGCGGCCGACGCGGCCGTCGCGGCCTCGCTCGCCTCATGTGCCGCGGAGGTCGTGATGACCGGGCTCGCAGGCGGCGGACACGCGCTCTGGTGGGGCGAGGAAACGGGCGAGGCGACCCTCCTCGACTTCTTCGTGGCGGTACCGGGACTCGGCCGGGAGCCGCAGGGAGTCGAGCTCACGCAGCTCCAGGTGCCCTTCGGGACGGAGCTCGTGCATTACGCGGTGGGGATCGGCTCCTGCGCCGTGCCCGGTGTCCCCGCCGGGCTCGACGCGCTCTGGCGCCGGCACGGGCGACTCCCCTGGGCCCGTCTGGTCGAGCCCGCGATTCGGATCGCGCGCGAGGGGGTTCGGATGCCTCCCGCCCACGCTGCCTGCCTGGCGATGCTGGCGCCCGTGCTGACCATGCGGGAAGGAGCCGGGCTCTTTGCGCCGGGCGGGAACCTTCTCGCCCCGGGGGACGAGCTGCGGCAGCCGGGTCTCGCCCGCGCGCTCGAGCTCCTCGCCGACGAAGGCGGCCGTTCGTTCTACGTGGGCTCGCTCGCCGGCTCGCTCCTCGAGCTGATGGACGAGCGCGGCGGCCTCGTGACGCCGGAGGACCTCGCCGCCTACCGCCCGCGCTGGTGCGCACCGGCCCAGGTTCGCTACGGCGGACGCCGGGTTCTCACGCGCGGCGGCCTCGCCCGCCTCGTCCCCGCACTCGAACGCCTGCCCCCGCTACGAGGCCTGGCGTCGTCCGACCGCGCGCTCGCCCTGGTCCGCGCGCTCGCCGGGGACGATGCGGAGGGCCACACGACCAACCTCGTCGCAGTCGATGCCGAAGGGAACGCGTGCGCGCTCACCACGAGCCTCGGTCTCGGGTCCGGCGACTTCCTCCGTGGTCTCGAGGTGCACCTGAACAGCATGCTGGGCGAGGCCGACCTGCTCGTCGGCTCGCTCGAGCCCGGCGAGCGCATGGCGAGCATGATGGCCCCATGCGCTGTTGTCGATGACGCGGGGCTAGAGCTCGTGGGGGGCGCTGCCGGGGGCACGCGGCTGCGAAGCGCGCTCACGCAGGTGTTGGCGGCGATCCTGGACGAAGACCTGGAGCCGCAGGAAGCGGTCGATCGCCCACGCCTTCATCCGGCAGGCGACGTCATTCACCTGGAGCCCGGCTTCGGCGAGGAGACCGTGAGGGCGCTAGAAAATCAGGGGAAAGTCGTAAAACTTTGGCCTGGGCGCCATCACTTCTTCGGCGGAGTCAGCGTCGCGAGCCGGAGCGGAGCTGCGGCCGACCCGCGTCGTAGCGGAGCCGTGCGAACGCCGGCGTGAGCCCGGCCGAGTCGGCGGCCCAGCCCAGATACCCACACACCGGGCAGCCGGGATTGGTTTTCATGGTGCCCCGCCCCGCGGGCTTCGGATAGCTCAAGCCGCAGGAGAGGCAGCGGACGGTTACGACCAGGGTGAGGGGATCCATGCCTTAACAGTTCCCCGAAGGGGGCGAAAAGTTGCGGTTCTCTTGTGGCGGTGACGGGTGATAGCCCCGCCGCCTCGTCGTAACGCGCCGTATCGCCGAGTTTCACCTCGTTCGTTAGCAAACCGTTAGCAAGACGAGGCTGTGAGGCGGGCGCGCCGCGCTACGTCAGGGAAAGCCACCACGGCGAGGTCCTCCCGTGCTTCTCAAAACTCATCTGAGCAAACAGTAGGGGCGTTCTCGGATGGCGCACGTGGCCCCCTTACGCCGCACGCCCCTTTCGGGGGCGCGGCGGATGAGTTCCGCTCCGGGAGGAAACCGGCGCGTGGTCGAGCACGACCGCGGCTAAGGGTATCGGCGCGACCGGAGGTCGCTGCGCAGCGGACTCCCGGGTGAGCCAGACCGGCCGGCCGGTCTCGGGCTCGATGTAGCGATCGACGAGGCCACACTTGCGGAGGCGGACGAGGGGCCCAGAGGGGTCGGCTCGGTCTTACGCGGCACGAACGTCAGA
>JACCXC010000202.1 GCA_013697275.1 Actinomycetota bacterium
GCCTCGAGGCAGCTCAGGACCCGAGCTTCGCGAACCCGATCCACACCGTAGAGACCGACTCGACGGCCTATACGAGCAACACGACCTACCCGGCCGACACCAACCTCTTCTGGCGCGTGCGCGCCGACGCCGAGGACGGAAGCTCGAAGGTCGTCGGGCTCATGTGGTCGTCGGCGTCCCCGTTCCAGAAGCGCCTGCCCGCGCCAACCGCGGACGCGGCGAACCCGACGACCGGCGCCTTCCTGCCGACGATCGCCTGGTCACCCGTCCCGGGCGCGATCTCCTATGACGTCCACGCGATCGAGGCGGACGGCGACATGAAGGACTTCACGAACCTGCCGTCCCATGCCTTCACGCCGTTGAAGATGACGGGGAAGGGGATCTTCCAGCTCCAGGCGCGGGCCAACTTCCCGCAGGCGAACGGCCAGGTCGTGCACGGCCCATACTCGAGCGTCATGTCCTTCGCGCGGACGATCCCGGAGCCGTCCAACCCGGCCTCGGACCTCGGCCCGAAGCACCTGGCGATGAGCTGGAGCCCGCGTCTCGGCGCGAAGGAGTACCGCGTCCAGATCGCTACGCGCCCGGATTTCGCGGCCTTCGTCGAGAACACGATCACTCAGGCGCCGAACTACGCGCCGCTCCTCACGCAGAGCGACTACGTGAACGGTGGACGCCTCTACTGGCGCGTCGCGGCGATCGACGCCGACAACAATCTGGGCGACTACACCGCCCCGCAGGAGTTCGGGATCGCGCAGTCGATGCGCCTGCGCGCGTTCGGCTCGCCGATCAAGGGCCGCAGGACGACGATCTCCGTGTCCGTCGCCTCCGCCCGAGGACCCGTCGCCGGTGCACGAGTGCGCGTCTGGGGCGGCGGGATGCGCTCCCGGGCGAAGCTCACGAACGCCGAAGGACGCGCGACCTTCGCCGTGCGGCCGACGAGACGCGGCCGCGTGTACGTCGCGGCCACGAAGGCCGAGTTCGTCGGCGCAAAGACCTCGATCGCAATTCGCGTCGCCCGAACCAGCTGAGCCCCGTCGGTTGTCAGCTGACGAAGAACTCAGCGGCAGCCGCGACAGTTCGGTCGATCTCCTCGTCGCCGTGCGCGAGGGAGACGAACAGGGCCTCGAACTGCGAAGGGGCGACGTAGATCCCGCGTGCGAGCAGGTGGCGAAAGAGCGCCGCGTACGCTTCAGCGTCGCTCCGCTCGGCCTCCTCGAGATTGCGCACGCGGCCCGGCCGGCAGAAGAGCGTCGCCATCGCTCCGACGCGCTGGATCGTCGCCCGCCCGCCCGCGGCCTCGGCGAGGCCGGCCGCGAGCCGGGTGCCGAGCCGCTCCAGCTCCTCGTACACCGACGGGTCTCGGAGGCGCCTGAGGACGGACACACCGGCGGCCGTTGCGAGCGGGTTCCCGGACAGCGTGCCGGCCTGGTAGACGTCCCCCTCCGGCGCGAGGAGCTCCATGAGCTCTCGCCGCCCGCCGAGGGCGCCGACGGGTAGCCCGCCGCCGACGATCTTCCCGAGGATGGTCAGGTCCGGCAGGACGCCGAAGCGCTCCTGCGCGCCGCCCCGCGCGACCCGGAAGCCCGTGATCACCTCGTCGAAGACGAGCAGCGCACCCGCCTCGTCGCAGAGGCCTCGGAGGCCTTCGAGGAAGCCGGGCTCGGGCGGGACGACGCCCATGTTCCCGGCGATGGGCTCCACCAGCACGGCGGCTGCGCCGTCGACCGCGAGATCGACGGCCGCGAGGTCGTTGTACGGGTAGACGGCGGTGTCGGCGGTGACGGCGGCCGGCACACCCGGCGTCGAGGGAATCCCGAGCGTCGCGACACCGGAGCCCGCCTGGGCGAGCAGTGCGTCGACGTGACCGTGGTAGCCACCGGCGAACTTGACCAGGCGGTCGCGGCCGGTCGCCGCGCGCGCAAGGCGAACCGCGCTCATCGCCGCCTCCGTCCCGGAGGAGACGAGTCGCACCTGCTCGACTGACGGGACTGCATCGACGATCTCCTGGGCGAGCTCGACCTCCCCGAGTGTCGGCGCGCCGAAGCTCGTCCCGTCGCCGGCGGCCGCTCGCACGGCCGCGACGGTCTCCACGTCGGCGTGCCCGAAGATGAGCGGGCCCCACGACTGCACCCAGTCGACGAAGCGGTTCCCATCCATGTCCTCGAGGTACGCGCCCTCGCCTCTCCGGATGAAGAGCGGCTCCTCGAGCCCGACCGCGCGCATGGCGCGGACCGGCGAGTTGACTCCGCCCGGGATCAGCCGCCGGGCGCGGTCGAAGAGGTCTCCGGTCACGAGCTCAGGCGCGCTCGAGCGCGAACAGGTGTCGAAGCGCATCCGCGTACTCGGCCGCGCCGACCTTGGCCCTGACGGTCGGCTCGTGCAGGAGCTTGTTGACGATCTGCGCGGTCAGGCGCTCGACGTTCTCCCGCTCGGCCGGGCTGAGCTCGCTCAGTGAGCCTTCCGCACGCGCAAGCTCGGCGGTGCGGATCTCGTCGGCCCGCCTCCGCAGCGCCGCGACGACTGGAAGCGCGTCGAGAGCCTCGAGCCAACCCACGTAGGCCCTGCCCTCCTCGCGGACGATGGCCTCGGCCCGCTCCGTCGCCTCGTCGCGCTCCCGAGCCGCGTCGCGGGCGACCGACCCGAGTGCGTCGAGGTCGAAGAGGGTGCAGCCCTCGAGCGAGCCGATCGCGGGATCGATGTCGCGCGGTACGGCGATGTCGATCAGGACGAGCGGCCGGCCGGCCCGTCGGGCAAGCGCGGGCTCGACGTCGGCGGCGTGGAGGACCACCTGCGGGCAGCGCGTCGAGCTCAGGACGACGTCCGCTCGGGCGAGCTCCTCGCCGATCCGGTCGAAGGGAACGGCCTCGCCGCCGAAGCGGCGCGCGAGCTCCTCGGCCCGCTCGAGCCGGTGGTTGGCGACGAAGACGCGCTCGGCGCCGCGGGCGAGGAAGCTCGTGGCTGCGAGCTCGCCCATCTTCCCCGCCCCGATCACGAGAACCCGCTTCGCTTCGAGCTCTCCGATCGTCTCGCGGGCCAGCTCGGCCGCGGCCGCCGGAACGGCCGCATGCGTCGTCCCGACACCTGTCTCGGCCCGAACGCGCTTCCCAGCATGGAGCGCGTGCTCGAAGAGGCGGTTCAGCATCGCGTTCGTCCCACCGCTCTGGCGCGCCAGCTCGTACGCCTCGCGCACCTGGCCAAGGATCTGCGCTTCTCCGGGCAGCTGGGAGTCGAGGCCCGCGGCGACGCGGAAGAGTCGAAGGACGGCCTCGCCGTCACGGTGCTCCTCGAGGAGCTCTGCGGGGCCGCGCGCCGAGAGCGCGGCTCGCGCCCGTGCTGGATCGCCCGAGACGTAGACCTCGGTGCGGTTGCAGGTCGAGAGGACGACCGCGTCGCCGAGCTCAGCCGCGAGCGCCGCGGCCTCGGCCGGGGTCAGGTGGAACGCTTCCCGCCGGCCCACGTCGGCGCGGCGGTGCGATGTGCCAACCAGCGCAAGTGCAGGCGTTTGCAGCCCATTCGACCCCACTTGAGTGAACCTACCAGCCCAGCGCTACGTGACGGGTTCGACCGGGAGTCCGGCCCGTTTCCAGGCGACGAACCCGCCGGCGACGTCGACCGCGCCGTTACGCAAGGTGAGCTTGGAGCGCACCGCGTGCTGGCAGAGATAGATCGCGTCAGGCCCCTCCGGAGCCGCCGCGTGCCGGGCGAGTGAGACCGCCTCGGCGCCCGGCGGCGCGCCGTAGTGACGCCGCTCCGCATGGGTGCGCAAATCGAGGAGCCGCCCCTCCCCGCGCTGGGCGCGCGCCCAGGCCTCGGCAGGCGAGATCGACTCGCTCATCGCTGAACCTTCTCGAAGTGGGGCACGTCCACCCGCACTTCTACCTGGTGCAGGCGAGCTTCGCCGCTCCTCGAAGCGATCGTTCACACACCGACGATGTCGTCGGATCCGACGAGCGGCTCGCCGTCCTCACGGACGAGCGTCGGGATCTCGCTCGACGGAGTGAAGCTGAACCAGCCGTCACGGTCGCTCCCGACGAGCGCCTCCTTCCCGCCCGCGAGCCGATCGAGCGCCGCGGCGAGCGTCTGGGACGCCGTGCCCCCGTCCGGGTCGGCGGGCGCGTCGGGTCGGCCACACGCAACGACAGAACCGACCGCGCAACTCGCCGGATCGGTGGAGAGGCACATGGCGGCGAGCTGACTCACCTGCATGCCGAGCCCGTCGAGCGCGACGACCAGAGCCCGAGATCCGGGGCGCGTCTCGAGCTCGTCCATGGCGTGGCCGAGCGCGCCGATCAAAGCCTCGCTCCGTCCGACGAGCGTGTACGTCGGCCCACGGATCCCGAGCGCCTGGGCGATCCGGCCCGTCGAGCTGTTCGAGAGCGTCCATGGAAACGGCCTCGGGTTGGCGTAGGGGAAGCCCGTCTCCCGGCTCGACCGCCAGAATCCGATCGACTCGCGAGCTCCCGAGTCGAGCGTCGCCAGGAGAAGCGCGTCGGCCTGAAACCGATCGCCGGCCAGCGTGCCGGCGGCCCAACGTGCGACGGCCCCGTCGCCTGAGTCGACCTGCGAACTCGTCCAATGGCCCGCCCGCACGACCCGAGCCGTCACGCGCGGCCCAGCATGAGCGCGGAGTTCAAGCCCCCGAACGCGTAGCCGCAGCTCATGATCCAACGGAGCTCGGGCGCCGGCCGGGGCTCGATGACGACGTCGAGCATCAGGGAATCGTCAGGCTCGACGAGGTTCGCGTTGGGCGGGAGCGTCCGGGTGCGCAGGGCCTGGACGGCGACGACGGCCTGGACGGCGGTTGCCGCGCCAAGCGAATGACCGAGGGCGCCCTTGACACTCGCGACGGGAGGCGTCTGGTCTCCGAACACGGTGTGCAGAGCCCGGGCTTCAGCCGCGTCTGACCGCAAGGTGCCCGTGCCGTGCGCGCAGACCCACCCCACCTCGCTCGGCCCGATGCCGGCAGCGGCCAGGCCAGCTCGCATGGCCGCGGCCATCCCGGAGCCGTCCTCACGCGGCGCGGTCGGGTGGAAGGCGTCCCCGCTCAGTCCGAGGCCGCCCACCACGGCGAGCGGATCGCGTCCACGGGCCAAGGCCTGATCCTCCCGCTCGAGCACGAGGAAGGCGGCGGCCTCCCCGAGTTGCATCCCCGCTCGCGCGCGGTCGAAGGGCCGACAAAGGTCGCCGCTCATCGCGCGCGAGCGGGCGAAGCCGAGCATGGCGATCTTCGAGAAGGGCTCGACGCCTCCGGAAACCGCCGCCGTGACCGTCCCTTTGCGGACGGCGGTCGCCGCAGCGCCGAGGGCGTAGTTGCCAGCCGCGCATGCAGTCCCGTACGTGCGCAACGGGCCTGCGAGCCCGCGGTCGCGGGCGACTTCGGCGGCGAACACGCTCCCCGCCGCCTCGTCGATCCGAAGCTCCGCGCCGTCGGCCGCGGCTTCGAAGGCGGCCGA
>JACCXC010000208.1 GCA_013697275.1 Actinomycetota bacterium
GTGCGCGCACATGGCGCGCAGCCAGCGCGCCCGCAAGCGCGTGATGCCGAGCCTGATCGCCGTTCCGCTTCCGGCCGGCCTGACCGGAGCCTTCGGCGGCGGCGGTGCGGCCGGCCTGATCACCTCCAAGGTCGCGGCTCTGGCCGTCAGCGCGGCCCTCGTCGGCGCGGGTGCGCTCGTCGAGACCAAGGTCATCCATGTCCCGGGGAGCAAGGACGAGCGTAAGGCGCCCGCCCTCGAGGCAGCGCTGAACGACGTCGGCGCCTCGGCCTCACCCGAGATTCGTTCCGCCCTCGACTTCCAGCGGCCCAAGCGCACCGGTCTCAGGGGGCTTCTCGCCAAGGAGAAGGCGGGCGCCAAGGCCAAGAAGAAGGGTGGGAAGGGCGATGGCACGGCCGAGGGCGGGAAGCAATCCGCCGCGGGCAGCCAGGGCCAGGGCGGCTCAGGCGGCTCAGTCGGCTCAGTCGGCTCAGGCCAGACGGCCTCCGGAGGCTCGGGAGGCGTCCAGAACGCCCTCGTCACGCCGCCACCGGCGCCTACCCTTCCAGATGTCGTGGGGACGGTCGGCGGCGTCGTCGGTGGAGCGCAGGACAAGCTTCCGCCGCTCCCGGTATCTCCTCCTATCGAACCACCCTCACTCCCGCCCGTGCAGATTCCGGGCACGGGCTCTCTCCCATAAGCTCCCCAGCCGGCGGCCCGGCTGGGGAGTTCTTTTTGCACCCGTTGCGGCTACGCGATCTCCCTGCGTCCCTGCCTCGCAGCGCCCGGCACGACCCCGCCGGCGAGTCGTCATTCTCGAACGAGTTCCCTTTGAGGCTTTCCGGCAGCACGCTAGACTCGGCGCCATGCTGAACCGGCGCAAAGCCATGATGGGCTGGCTCATCTACACGGCGGCCAAGCCGATCGCGAAGCGCGCGCTGCGCAAGAAGGCGCGCGGGGCCGTGCCGGGCACGCGGGAAGGCTCGCGCGGGCCGAACAAGGCCGCGATCGTCGCCGGCCTGGGCGCGCTCGCGGCGGGCCTGATGTTCTGGCGCAGCCGCGGCGACGGCGACGGCGACGCCGGCCCCGGCGAGTCCTCCGACAGCTGATCCGGAAGGCCAAGCCCGAGGAGTTCCCCGCGCTGGCGGAGCTCTACGCTGCCCTCGGGACCGACGAGGCACCTCCGACGTCCGCGGGCCTCCTCCACTGGGCGCAGTCGGAGCCCGAGCGCGCGCACTTCCGCCTCTGGGTCGCCGAGGAGGACGATCGGTACGTCGGCTTCGGGCTGGCCGCCTTCCACTGGTCGATGTCGACGCCGGGCGTGGCCTGGCTCTGGGCCGGAGTGCACGAGGACTACCGCAGGCGCGGGCTCGGCACCGAGCTCTTCACCCGGGGCGAGGAGCACCTGCGCGCACACGGTGTGCGCAAGCTCGAGAGCTTCGCCGTCGAAGGCAGCGGCGGCGACGTGTTCATCGCGAGCCGCGGGTATCGCCAGACCCGTACCGAGCTCAAGCAGACGCTCGAGCTGGACGGCGTCGACCTCGGCGCGGTGGACGATCACATCGCGCGCAAGGCCGCGGAGGGGTTCAGGCTCGCGCCCATGCAGGAGCTCCGCGACCGGCCGCGCGACGTCCACGCCGTCTACGCGGCCGGGGCGGCCGACATCCCGGCGGACGATCCCGAGGACGACGTCCCCTTCGAGGACTGGGAGGCGCAGGATCTGCGGAACCCGGAGTTCTCCTGGCCCGGGAGCTTCGTCGTCCTGCACGAGGATCGCCCGGTCTCGCTCGCCTTCCTCCTCGTGAACTCGGAGGCGAACGTGGGCTCGAACGAGATGACGGGCACGCTGCCCGAGTTCCGAGGTCGCGGCCTCGCGCGCCTTGCCAAGCTCGCGGCGATCCGGTGGGCGGCCGGAAACGGCCTGCGCACGATCTACACGGGCAATGACTCGGAGAACGCGCCGATGCTGGCGCTGAACCGAAGCCTCGGCTACGAGGTGCACTGGAAGCGGTTGTTCTTCGCGAAGGACGCCGGCTAGGGCGCGCGCGGAACGAGCCAGATCGACCGGGCGAACGCGACCGTACGACCCTCGGCGGTGAGAAGCGCCGAGCCCGCAAGCCGCTTGCGCCCGTCCGCTCCGACCGCCCAGCCCAGCACGACGTGCGGCTCACCGCCGCGCGGCGGCTCGAGGATCCGAACGGCCAGCCGCCCGAGCAGCACGCCCGCGCGTCCGAACGTGTCGATCGCCCAGCCGCTCGGGCAGTCGAGAGCGGCCCAGACCAGCTCGTCCGGTACGTCGGCCGGCGGCGTCCAGGGCGCCGCCACGAGCTCCCGGCCCCGCACCGGCCCGGGATGGATTCCGAGCCCATCCCTCCGATCGGGCCCGCAGACGAAGCAAGTCGAGTACGCGTGCTCGCGGAAGCCGGAGTAGCCCTCGCTCGCCTCACGGGCCTCCTCCACCGAGACCGGCTCCGGAACGTCGAGCTCGAAGTCGATCTGCTCGGCCTGCGCGACGAGCGTCTCGCCTTCGCGCACCTCGACGTGTCCCTCGGTGCGGGCGACCGTGAGCGGCGTGTCGAGCGGCGGCGGGCTTCGCAGCGTGACCTCCGCTCCTCCGGGGAGCAGAGCGGCGAAGACCCCGGCGGCATAGCCGCCGTTCGCCGAGCCGGGAGGCCCGTTGAACCGTGCCGAAATGGTGACCATCTCTAGGTTTTCCACAGGGCGCCGTCTACGCTTTCGCGGCCATGATGATCAACGAGCGTTCGAAGCGCGTCATCCCCTTTCGTCCGCACGACGCGAAGCGCGTGGGGGAGGGCTGCTACTACCTCGACCAGATCGTCTGGCTGAACGGCGACGAGATCGAGCTGGGAGACGGCGTCGGCTTCAATATCGGCTGCTACGTGAACGGCTTCGGCGGCCTTCTGATCGGCGACGAGGCTATGTTCGGCCCGTATTCGATGGTGCACACGGCGAATCACCACTACGACGACCGCTCCCGCCCGGTGACGGAGCAGGGCTGGAAGAAGGCGCCGGTCGAGATCGGCCCGCGCACGTGGATCGGGATGGGCGCCTGCATCCTCCCGGGGGTGAAGATCGGCGAGGGGGCGATCGTCGGCGCGGGCGCGGTCGTCACGAAGGACGTCGAGCCGTACGCAGTCGCGGCAGGGAACCCCGCCCGCGTCATCAAAGAGCGTCCTGGCTAGTGCGGGTCCTCTTCCTGCAACAGCAGCCCTGCGTGAGGGCGATGAAGCTCGCTGTCGGCCTGCGCCACGAGCTCCCAGACCTCGAGCTCGGCTTCGCGTACCAGGGCAAGACGCTGACGGAGTGGTACGGAAGCGGCGACGAGCTCTTCGACCGCTGGTGGGACCTCGGCGACGACGCCCGAGCGGCCCTCCCGGCCGTTCTCGCCGAGTACGAGCCGGATCTGATCCACAGCCACAACCTCCCGGACACGCTGACGGTGCTCGCACAGGAGCTCGCGAACGGCACGCCGATCGTCCACGACGTCCACGACCTCCAGAGCCTGCGCTCGACGCCGTACGAGAACGGCTTCGCCCAGCCGGCGGACTCGCGGATGCTGGAGCGCCGGGCGATCGAGGAGAGCGCGGCCGTCGTCACCGTCTCCGACGAGCTCTTCGCGGAGCTGCGTGGCCGCTACCGGCTTCCCGAGCACACGCTCGTCTTCCCGAACTACGCCTTGCGCCGAGACGTCCCACCGCTGCCCGCCTTCACGGAGGATCGGGGCGGCCGCCCGCCGAAGCTCGTCTACCAGGGGACGCTCTCGACGAACGGCGGCCACTACGACCTGCGGGAGATCTTCCGAGCGGTCGTCGCCGAGGGGGTCTCGCTGGACGTCTACCCGTCGCGCCCGGCGCCGGAGTACCGCGAGCTCGCCGAGCGAGTCCCGGGCCTGACCGTCCACGACACGGTCGATCCGTCGACGCTCCTGCGCCTGCTCCCGAGGTACGACTACGGCTGGGCCGGCTTCAACGAGGCCGCGAACAAGCCCCACATCGACACGGCCCTCCCGAACAAGCTGTTCGAGTACCTGGCCGCCGGCCTGCCGGTGCTGACCCTGAACCACCGGGCCCTCAAGCGCTTCGTCCGAGAACGAGGCCTGGGCATAGCCCTGGACTCCCCCGCCGACCTCCTGGGCGAACTCTCCCGCCGAGACATCGGGAAGCTCCGCCGGCGAGTCTCGGCCACCCGCCACGAGTTCACGGTGGAAGCGAACGCTGGCGGCCCGGTAGCGCTCTACCAGCGCCTGCTTGAGCAACCCGAAGAGCCGGCGGCGAGGCTGAGCCTCAGCCGCACGCCGAGCGGCTAGGCCGAAGGCCGACCTCGGAAGCCCCAGACGCACCGCCGCATTGCTGTCCAATGCTGACAGTGTCATGCTGGCCCGTATCTGAGGCGGGTCTGGTTGAGAGGAGATGAGGCGTACCGCGAGCATGACGGAGGCATCTCTCGCCTATCTGACGCCCGAAGCCAAGGCTCGCGTCGAGATCGACAGGATGCTTTCGGCTGCGGGCTGGGAGGTTCAGCCGTACGGCGCGGTGAATCTAAGTGCCGGCCGGGGAGTCGCCGTTCGAGAGTTCGTTCTCACGCCGCCGCACGGACGCGCCGACTATCTACTCTTCGTCGACGGGGAAGCCGTCGGCGTCATCGAGGCCAAAAAGGAGGGACAGACCCTCACCGGCGTTGCCTGGCAGACCGCGAAGTACGTCGACGGCCTGCCTGACGTCCTGCCGACTGCCGTCGAGGGCGCGCTGCCGTTCGCGTACCAGTCGACCGGCGTCGAGACACGCTTCACGAACACGCTCGACCCCGACGCGAAGAGCCGCCAGGTCTTCTGGTTCCACCGGCCCGAGACCCTTGCCCGCCAGCTCGCCGAGATCCGCGTCAATCCCGAAGCGCCGACCCTCCGCCATCGACTGCGCACCCTCCCGCCGCTGACCGACGACGGCCTCTGGCCCGCGCAAGCGCGAGCCATCCGCAACCTCGAGGAGTCGCTCGCCGCCGACCGCCCGCGTGCCCTGATCCAGATGGCTACCGGAGCCGGCAAGACCTTCACCGCCGCGAACGTCGCCTACCGCCTCGTCAAGTTCGCGGACGCCCGCCGCATCCTCTTCCTCGTCGACCGCGCGAACCTGGGCCGCCAGACGCTGAAGGAGTTCCAGAGCTTCACGACGCCCGACGACGGTCGCAAGTTCACCGAGCTCTACAACGTCCAGCACATGAGCTCGAACACGATCGACCCGGTCGCGCGCGTGACGATCTCGACGATCCAGCGCCTCTACTCGACGCTCAGGGGCGAGCCCGAGCTCGATCCGGAGCTCGATGAGAGCTCGCTCCTCGACCTCGCCAGCGAGCCCGTCCCGGTCGACTACAACCCCGCCGTCCCGATCGAGACCTTCGACGTCGTCATCGTGGACGAGTGCCACCGCTCGATCTTCGGGCTCTGGCGTCAGG